>NZ_CP024190.1:1536502-1843802 GCF_003391395.1 Mycobacterium marinum | reverse complement strand
ACTGAGCCCAATCCCGATGTTGTTGCTGCCCGTATTGGCGAAACCGAAATTGTTGAAGCCGGCATTGGCCACACCCAGGTTGTGGTCACCCGCATTGGCAAAGCCAATACTCGAGTCACCCAGGTTCCCCAGGCCGATGTTGTAGTCACCCAGGTTGCCCGGACCGATGTTGTAGTCGCCGATGTTGCCCGAGCCCACATTGGCACCGCCGATATTGCCGCTACCGACATTGCCGGAACCGATATTGCCCAAGCCCAGATTGAACCGCGCGTGCCCGGTGACGTCGCGGAAGAATCCCGCCAGCTCACTGCCGGCATTGCCCACACCCGAGACATGCGCCGGCACGCCCAGACCGGTGTTGAACGCACCCGAGACCGTGTCCCCCAGGTTGGCCAAGCCCGACTGCAGCGCGCCCACATTCTGCACCCCCGAGATGCCGGACCCAACATTGAGAAAGCCCGAAGTACGCGCGCCAAGATTGCCAAACCCCGATACGGTGCCCTGGCCCAAATTGAAAAAGCCCGACGACGGGTTGGTCGTCGAGTTCCCGAAACCTGGCGCCGCCGGGATATCGAGGAACGACAGCCTGATCGGTCCCACGTGCTGACCGGTGTTGATGTTTATCGCGCTCGTTGGACTGCCGATGATTCCGGTCAAGGTGGGACCGGTAATCACGATCGCCGGGATCGTGACAGGGCCTGCATCGATCGGTATTCCAAGGAAACCGGCATCGAATACCGGGATGGTCACCGCATGAATGACGGTGTTGGTGCTGGTCATGGTGACTGGTACGGCCAGCGGTATTGTGCCCTCGATGTGGGCGGGGATTTCGGGAATGGTGATGCCGTAGGAAATATCGGCTAGCCCTTGGTGGTCGCCGCGCCAGAAGGCGCCGTTGCTGTAGTCGCCGGAGATGAACGCGCCGGTGTTGACGTCGCCGCTGTTGGCCAGACCGGTGTTGTAGTTACCCGGGTTGAGGTAGCCGGTGTTGTAGTCACCGGAGTTGAAGCTGCCGGTGTTGGTGTGCCCGGCGTTGAAGCCGCCCGAGTTGTAGTTGCCCGCGTTACTCACACCGGTGTTGACCAGGCCCGCATTCAACAGGCCAGTGTTGGTGGCGCCCGCGTTGCCGATGCCGGTGTTGTAGTCACCGGAGTTGCCGATCCCGAAGTTGCCCGTCCCCGAATTGAACAGCCCGATGTTGTCGGTGCCGGAGTTGAACAACCCGATGTTGCCGGTGCCCGAGTTCAGCGCCCCGAACCCGACCTGCCCATCCCCACTGAGCCCAATCCCGATGTTGTTGCTGCCGGTGTTGGCCAATCCGAAGTTATTGCTGCCGGCATTGGCCACACCCACGTTGAGGTCACCCGCATTGGCAAAGCCAACACTGGAATCACCCAGATTCCCCAGGCCCACGTTGTAGTCACCCAGGTTGCCCGGACCGATGTTGTAGTCGCCCATGTTGGCCGAGCCCACATTGAAGCTGCCCACATTGGCGCTACCCACATTGCCGAAACCGATATTGCCCAAGCCCAGATTGAACGGTGCCTGGACCGCAG
This sequence comes from Mycobacterium marinum, assembly GCF_003391395.1. Lineage (NCBI taxonomy): Bacteria > Bacillati > Actinomycetota > Actinomycetes > Mycobacteriales > Mycobacteriaceae > Mycobacterium > Mycobacterium marinum. The sequence continues at coordinate 1,842,246 of NZ_CP024190.1, read as the reverse complement.
CGTCGCGGAAGAATCCCGCCAGCTCACTGCCCACATTGCCCACACCCGAGACATGCGCCGGCACGCCCAGACCGGTGTTGAACGCACCCGAGACCGTGTCCCCCAGGTTGGCCAAGCCCGACTGCAGCGCACCCAGGTTCTGCACACCCGAACTTCCGGACCCAACATTGAGAAAGCCCGAAGTGCGCGCGGCGAAATTGCCGAACCCCGAGACGCTACCGTCGCCGGAATTGAAAAAACCCGAAGACGGGTTGGTTGTTGTATTTCCAAAACCTGGTGTGGCCGGTATGTCGATGATCGGAACCTCGACGGGCCCAATTTCACCGGTGGCATGCAGGCGCAATGTGGCAGGACCGATTTCGAAGGAAAGTACGGGGCCCGTAATGTTGATCTGCGGGATGGTGATCGGGCCCAGATACAGCAAGTCGATTCCGATCACGGTGACCGATTGCCGGGGAATGACAAAGCTTGCAATGGACCTGGGTCCGATGTCTTCGGTAAACGGTATGTCCAGACTATAAGTCTCGTTGATATTGATCGGAATCGCTGGGATCGTGACCGAGTAAGAAATTCCGGTGCCCTGGTGGTCGCCGCGCCAGAAGGCGCCGTTGCTGTAATTGCCGGAGATGAACGCACCGGTGTTGACGTCGCCGCTGTTGGCCAGACCGGTGTTGTAGTTACCCGGGTTGAGGTAGCCGGTGTTGTAGTCACCGGAGTTGAAGCTGCCGGTGTTGGTGTGCCCGGCGTTGAAGCCACCGGAGTTGTAGTTGCCCGCGTTGCCCACACCGGTGTTGACCAGACCCGCATTCAACAGGCCGGTGTTGGTGGCGCCCGCGTTGCCGATGCCAGTGTTGTAGTCACCGGAGTTGCCGATCCCGAAGTTGCCCGTCCCCGAATTGAACAACCCGATGTTGTCGGTGCCGGAGTTGAACAACCCGATATTGCCGGTGCCCGAGTTCAGCGCCCCGAACCCGACCTGCCCATCCCCACTGAGCCCAATCCCGATGTTGTTGCTGCCCGTATTGGCGAAACCGAAATTGTTGAAGCCGGCATTGGCCACACCCACGTTGTGGTCACCCGCATTGCCGAAACCAACACTGGAATCACCCAGGTTCCCCAGGCCGATGTTGTAGTCACCCAGGTTGCCCGGACCGATGTTGTAGCTGCCGCGGTTGCCCGAGCCCACATTGATGCCGCCGATATTGCCGCTACCGACGTTGCCGGAACCGATATTGCCCAAGCCCAGATTGAAATCGCCGATATTTGCCGCGCCTACATTTCCCTGGCCGGCGTTTGCGAAGCCAACATTGAAGCTGATCGACCTGGCGACCGAACCAAGGGCCGCGGCGGGAGCCGCCAGGCCCGCCAGGGTTTGGGTTGGCCAGCTCAACGGGGTCAGCGCGGCGGCAACCGACGAGGCCCCGGCATGGTAATCAAGCATCGCCACCACGTCCTGGGCCCACATCTGCTCATACTGAGCTTCAGCGGTTGCGATGGCCGGGGCGTTTTGCCCGAACAGGTTGGAGCCGACCAACGACACGAGCTGAGCACGGTTGGCAGCCACCAGCCCCGGCTGGACCGTCACAGCCCGCGCGGCCTCGAACACGTGCGCCGCGGTTTTGGCCTGTTCGGCCGCCTGTTCGGCGTGCGCCCCGGACGCACTCAGCCATCCGACATAGGAAGCGGCCACGTCCGACATCACCGCCGCCGCCGGCCCCTGCCACGAATCGCCCGTCAGGCCCGATGTCACCGCCAAGAACGCGGCCGCCGCCGAGCGCAACTCGGCGGCCAACCCGGTCCAGGCGGTCGCAGCAGCCAGCACCGGCCCGGAGCCCGCGCCGCTAAATAATCGCGCCGAGTTGATCTCCGGCGGCAGCACCGCAAAATTCATTCGTCACCCGGTCCGTGGTCGACCGGCACCATCCCAATGGCCAGACTAATCGCGTTGCGTCGATCTGAGGCGCTCTTGCGCGTCACCCGCCGCGCCACCTCGGCGGGCGGCCAAAGCCGTGATGCAAGTGGCCACCTGTTGCTGACCGCTTTGCTGGCCGCGCATCTCAAGCCCCCGCCTCCTCGCAATCGCTCCCGTCTCAACCCGGCAGCCGCCGAGCCGGAGGTGGTTTGCGGAGGACCCTACGACAGGCCGTGCGCGGATGGTGAATATCCGCGAAGCCGCCTCTGGACGACTTCCAGAAACCACCCCTGGGAGCAATCTTGCCACACCCAAAAGAGGTCACCTGACACAATCATTCACATTGGCCGCGGCACGCAAAGTGGCTAGCGGACAATAGAATCCGATTCTAGAGCGCGGCTCGGTCGGTGGGGTGCGAGTCGGCGTGCGGGCCCAGTCCGCTAATCCCACCGACCGCCAGGTCAGCCGACTTCGGCCGCGAGCTTGGCGATGATGTCACGTACGTTCGCAGTTAGCTCGGAGTTGTCTGCGGGCGGGTTTCCCTCCAGCGTCAGGAACGGCACCGAGAGTTTGATCGCGTCGCTGACGCGAGCGCCGGCGATGCCAAATGATTTGCGGGTGTCGTCATGTGCCCATACCCCGCCGTACCGGCCGAAGGCCCCTCCGATGACCGCCAATGGCTTGTCCTTCAACGCGCCGTCGCCGAACGGCCGGGACAGCCAGTCGATCGCATTCTTGATGACTGCGGGGATGCTGCCGTTGTATTCCGGCGTGACCACCAGCGCGGCATCGGACTGCGCGGCCACCTCGCGTAACGCGGATACCGGCGCGGGCACCTGGTCGGGCGTATCGATGTCTTCGTTGTAGAAGGGCAAGTCCCCCAGGCCTTCGAAGACCGTGACGCTGACGCCGTCGGGCGCAACGTCGGCCGCGAGTTGAGCGATCTGGCGGTTGATAGACGCCACACGCAGGCTGCCCACTAGCGCCAAGACTTTGATGTCGGACGTTGTCTGTGCCACTGGCCCGTTCCCCTCACTGGTTGGTCTTCATTGTTGCAATATCTAAACGGACTATGGTCCGATTTATTCCAACCAAGCTACAGTGCTGGGGTGAGCGGCGTCGAGGGGCTGGGAGAGCTGCCCGTATCCGCTCGCCAGGAACGCGGTGACGCGGCGCGCAATCGTGAGCTGTTGCTGCAAGCGGCACGCCGCCTGGTCGCCAAGCGCGGCGCGGAAGCCGTCACCACCGATGACATCGCCGCCGAGGCGGGCGTCGGCAAGGGCACCCTGTTTCGCCGGTTCGGCAGTCGCGCCGGCCTGATGATGGTGCTGCTCGACGAAGACGAGCGCGCCAGTCAGCAGGCGTTCCTGTTCGGTCCGCCACCGCTGGGCCCCGACGCCGCACCACTGGACCGCCTCATTGCGTTCGGTCGCGAGCGGATCTGCTTCGTTCACGCTCACCACGAGCTGCTCTCGGAAGCCAATCGCAATCCGCTGACCCGCTACGGCGCGGCGGCCTCGGTGCACCGTAGACACGTGCGGGTGCTCTTGGAGTCGGCAGACACCACGGGTGATCTTGATGTCCAAACCGATGCCCTGCTGGCCCTACTCGACGTCGACTATGTCGAACATCAGCTCAACGATCGCGGCCACACCCTGCGCACGCTCGGTGACGCATGGGAGGACCTGGCTCGCAAGCTGTGCGGCCGATGACCAGCGGCTCAGCATTGCGACGCAGGCGCGCGACGACAGGTCACTCGCGCTGCGGCAGGGCCACCGGTTTGGGTTTGAGCGCGCGCGTGAAGATCACGTTGACCTGGCGCATCGCCACGCTGTACGGCCACCATGCGAGCCGCTTGAACGCGTAAAGCGCGCGGATATCAGCCGAGGTGTAGACCAGATACCTGTTTCTGGCGACCCCGGCCAGGATCTTCTCGGCGGCCTTTTCCGGCGAAACGGCATGGCCGCTGAAGCGGTTCACCCAGCGGTTCACCTGCGGGTCTTCGCGGTCGACGCCGGCGATTTCGACCGTATTGACCAGTGGGGTGTCCACCGCACCCGGCACCACGACCGACACACCGATCCGATGGCGCGCCAGGTCGAAGCGCAGCACTTCAGACAGTCCGCGCAGACCGTACTTGCTGGCGCTGTAGGCGGCGTGCCAGGGCAGCGCGACCAGCCCCGCCGCCGAGGACACGTTGACCAAATGCCCGCCCCGACCAGCCGCAACCATCGGCGGGACGAAGGTCTCGATCACATGGATCGGACCCATCAGATTGACGGCGACCATCTTGCTCCACTGTTCGTGTGACAGCCGGTCCACGGTCCCCCACGCCGAAATGCCGGCGATGTTGAGCACTACGTCCATGCTGGGGTGGCTGGTGTGGATGTCGGCCGCGAAGGCGGCCACCTCGTCGTAGTCGGAGATATCCAGAACACGATGCTCGGGTACCTGCGCACCGAGCGCGCGGGCCGCCGACACGGTCTGCGCCAAACCGTCACCGTCGCGATCGGTCAAATACAGTTCGGCGCCCTGCTCAGCAAGCCGCAAAGCGGTAGCGCGGCCGATACCGCTGGCCGCCCCCGTGACAAGACACCGCTTTCCCGCGAAATACCGCCGCTGCGCCATGGCGGTGACGATACCGGCGGTAACGGCGCGCGCCGCTCGGCCCAGACCACCGGGATCCTTCCGACCGCCCCGTCAGGTCCGGATCGGACCACCCCAGAGCGCGTTGAGCCACATCTGCTCGAGCACCCGCACCCTGCGCTCCAAGTCACTGTCGCGACCCACCAACAGCGCGTCCCCGGTCAACATCAGCGCGGTGGTGGCCGTCAGCGTGCGAATCAGCGTCGGCAGGTCTTCACTGATCGGGTTCGCGGTGCCGGCCCGCATCTCGGCATCGATGACACCGACAATTTCGCGCAACACCACGTCGAATTGCTGATCGAGGATGTCGCGAATCTCAATGTCGGTGTGTCTCGCGGCATTGCAGGCCATCATCACCGGGTCGTTGTGCGTGTAGACGATCGCCGCACTACCAACCATCCGCTTGGCGAACTCCTGCGGCGACTCACCGGGCTGGCGGGGCGCAAAATACTGCGTGCGCTCTTCGAGTTCCTCAACCGCCTCCGCCATGAGCTGCGCGAGCACCGAGTACTTGGAATCGAAATAGAAGTAGAAGCCTGAGCGGGCCACGCCGGCGCGGTTACTGATCGTGGCGACCGACAACTCCGCGAACGGCCGCTCCTCGAGGAGTTCGCGCACCGCCTGCAAGATCGCCTGTCGCTGCTTGTCGCCTCGTCGTCGCAACGTCGGCCCACGCTGCTTCTCATCGGCGGCCTGGCCGTTCACCATTCGATCACCCTCCGACCATGCACCAAGCCGCACGAAAAGGAAACTTGACAGCCGTCAAGTTCGTCCTGAGGATAGGTGGAAGTGACGGCTGCCACAACGAAGGAGCGCCAGTGGCCACTATCAGTACCCCGGCATACCTCCTCGACCAAGCCCAGCGTCGGCTGACCCCGTCGTTCAACAATTTCCCCGGCATGGGCATGGTCGAGCGCTGGCTACTCAAGACGCAATTTCCCGAAACCACGCTCGCCGATCCCCCACCGGGCAGTGACCTCAAGCCGGTTGTCGGTGATGCAGGATTGCCTATCCTGGGGCACCTCATCGAGATGTTGCGCGGCGGACCCGACTACTTGATGTTCCTGTACCGAACCAAGGGCCCGGTCGTATTCGGCGACTCGCCGGTGCTGCCGGCCGTCGTCGCCCTGGGGCCCGACGCCGCCCAGGTCATCTACTCCAACCGCAACAAGGACTATTCGCAACAAGGCTGGGTCCCGGTGATCGGGCCGTTCTTTCGCCGCGGGCTGATGCTGCTGGACTTCGAAGAACACATGTTCCACCGCCGGATCATGCAGGAGGCATTCGTCCGGTCCCGGCTGGTTGGCTACGTCGAGCACATGGACGAGGTGGCATCGCGAGCCATCGCCGAAGAGTGGGCCACCAACGACGCGCGCTTCCTGCTCTATCCCGCGATGAAGAAGCTGACCCTTGACATCGCGTCCATGGTCTTCATGGGCCACGAACCGGGCACCGACCACGAGCTGGTGACCAAGGTGAACCGGGCGTTCACCACGACGACCCGCGCGGGCAACGCGGTGATCCGCACCAGCGTGCCACCGTTCACCTGGTGGCGAGGGATACGGGCAAGGCAGCTTCTGGAAAACTACTTCGCCGCCCGGGTCACCGAACGGCGCGGCCAGGAGGGCAACGACCTACTCACGGTGCTGTGCCATACCGCCGACGAGGACGGCAACCGGTTCTCCGACCAGGACATCGTCAACCACATGATCTTCTTGATGATGGCGGCCCATGACACGTCGACGTCGACGGCCACGACGATGGCCTACCACCTGGCCGCCCATCCGGAGTGGCAGCAGCGCTGCCGGGACGAATCGGACCGCCTCGGTGACGGACCACTCGACATCGAGGCGCTGGAAAAGCTGGAGTCCCTCGATCTGGTGATGAACGAGTCGATCCGCTTGGTGACCCCGGTCCAATGGGCGATGCGGCAGACCGTGCGGGATACGGAGCTGCTGGGCTACTACCTACCCAAAGGCACCAACGTCATCGCATACCCGGGGATGAACCATCGCCTGCCCGAATTCTGGACGGATCCAATGACATTCGACCCGGATCGGTTCGCCGAGCCGCGCAACGAGCACAAGCGGCACCGCTACGCGTTCACACCGTTTGGCGGCGGCGCGCACAAATGCCTCGGCATGGTGTTCGGTCAATTGGAGATCAAGACGATCCTGCACCGATTGCTGCGCCGCTACCGCCTGGAGCTCGCCCGGCCGGACTACCGTGCGTGCTGGGACTACGGCGGTATGCCCGTCCCCAAGGACGGGATGCCGATCGTGTTGCGCCCGCTCTGATCACCCGCCCACCAGCCGAGCCGGACATCAGTCGAGCAGCCGGTTAGCGCAGGCGATCAGCGCACGCAGCGCGGATTGAGTCGGGTCCTGCGACCAGCCCATAGCCCACTGGAAGCGCACCCCGTCGGTTCCGTAGATGAACGTCGCGGTGTGTGGGCCGGATTGCACCTGATGGAATTTCAGCGTCTCGACCATGATCGCGCGGTCGTGCAGCATCGCGGTCAGGGCTGCCATCGGGCCGCCCGCGGCGGCAGTCGAGGTGCTCATCTGATCCCCGACGGCGATCATCGCGCGGAAGCTGCGGGCCTGCGGCCCCAGCCGCCCGGATGGCCGATCCGCGTCGGTGCACTCCCAGTGCCCCAACCGGACCGGACCGGCGGTGCGACCATAGGTCGCGACAAAGCGATCCCATGACATCGTGGCGGCCTGCTCGCGCAGTCCGCGCGGCAAGTCGACGCCGAAGATTCCCGCGAAATGCGCTCGCGCGCCTGGCTTGCGCGCCGAACCGTCGATCGGTTCGGGGTCGAGGTCCAGATCGAAAGTGGTGAGCAGAGTCATGGTGGCGGTCTTCTCTGATTCGCAGGAGCGACCGACGGCAGTAGCTTCCGACCCACAGCGGGGGGTCGGTCTGGATCAGACCCCGCTGCGGGTGCTGGCTACTACGGCACGCTCGAGAAGACGCACGAACGGTGACATTAGACGGGGTCGGCGACCGGCGCAAGCGGGTTTTGTTTGCACCGGCCGCGCGCAGGCGTAACCGGGCCGCCCAAAGATCCGAAAACCGCTCGCGTCGCCAAACGATGGCGTTAGCATCGGCTTGCGATACAAATCGCAGGTTGTGGGGATTGGGGCTAGCGGAAGGCGCGGTAATGAGCGCGAGGAAAACCAGCAAGGGCATGCAGGCAATCCGGATGGTGGTCGTGGTACTCGCCGCGGCGTTCGCCGTGGCGTCGGCGGGTTGCTCAACACAACGCGAGTCACCCGTGGAGCAGGTCGTCCCAACATATCCAGAAGAACAGTAGGGCTGGTTCGCCTGGCTGACGGCCCGCGGGTATGCGGGCCGCTATCCGGTCTGGCCTCGCATCGGATCAAGGCGTAGGTAGGCCTGGATGGTGGTGCCGCTTGCCGAGGTATGCGTGCGGACCAAATCCGCCATGGCGTTGACCAGGAACAGTCCGCGGCTGGCAGTTCCGCTGCCGCCGGGGATGTGACGTCCGGCCATCTGGTCACCGAGCTCCCCGCCGTCGCGCGCCTCACACACCAGATGCTCATCGTGACGCCAAAATGCCAGCTGGCAGCCACCGTCGGCGTATTGCAGGCTGTTGGTGGCCAACTCCGTGGCGATCAACTGCAGATCGGTGAGACCTTCCTGTGACAAACCGACCCAACCCGCGTAGTCGACGGCGAACGAGCGCGCGGGCCGCAGGTCGGTGCTCTCGCGCACCAGGTAGGTAACGGCGCCCGGATGAAGTGGTAGCGGCCGATTGCACCGGGCCAGGACCTCAGCCGGCGCGTAGTTGGCGCTGCGCTGCGGCGACCCGCATTTCCACAGCAACGGATGGGTGGCGCGGGCGTCGGCGAGCACCTCCTCCTCCATTCGTTCGGCGTCGTAGAGGCACAGCGCCGTCACGCTGTCGTTTTCCAGCGCCGCATTGACCACCGCCTCGTGCTGCATGCAGGCCAGACACTCGTCCACGGTGCGCCCCGGCCAGACAAGTTGGCTGACAATGTGGACCCGCCGACCGCGGTGTCGCGCCACGAACGCATTCTGCAGGGCCAGCAGCCGGCTCGGGTTGCGGGCGGCCTCGGTGATATCGATCATTTGCAGCTCGGCCCTGGCTCCACCGCGCAGCCGGGTACCCAGCAGCGCCAGCCGGTCGGTGGGCACCGCGACCAAGACCGGCTCATCGAGCTCCATCGCCTCGCGAACGAAGCCCTGCACCGATTCCAGATACTCATGCTGGGAGTGGTACAGCAGCGCGGAATGGACAAAGTTCCGTTGTCCGGTCGCCGTGCTAGTGGTCATCTCAACGCTCCCGCCTGCGCCGGCACCCCGCTGGACCGGCCTCTCGCTTGGCTATCGGCATACCCGTCGAGAGGCGTTGCTATGCACGGGCTCTATGGGTTTGTCAGATCCCCGGCACCGCGACTAGAGCCACCAGGACGCCGCAGCATCGAGGTGACGGCGGATGCGGTAGCGGGCCAGGCTGTCATCGCCGGCGATGATCGCCTCGCGAATCCGCTGATGCGCATGTTCGACGGCGCCGACATCGTTGAACGTCGGCTGCTGGTGTTCGGTGCTGGACCAGTGCCGTTGAAACAATTCGACGATTATCCGCAGAAACAAGTCCAATAGTGCGTTGCCCGCCAGCTGAGCCAGCCCGACATGAAAGCCGAACTCCTCGACGGCGACCTTGCGGGCAGCGTCTGCGGCGTCCTCGAAGGCGAAGTCGCTGGTCACACCCAGCTCGTCGAGGACCGATGCCACCTCGGGCCGGGCGCGCTGCTCCACGACTTTGGCTACGTTTGCGATCTCGATGGCGTCGCGAACACAACGCAGATCCTCGCGGCTGGGCTGGCGGTACTGCAGGTAGAGCGCAATCGTGTCGATGCTGGCCTGCGACTGTGGTTTGGTGACCACCAGCCCACCACCGGGACCGCGGCGCATACGCGCCACCGAGTGATACTCCAGTAGCCGCACGGCTTCCCGCAGCGCCGCACGGCTCACCCGATAGCGGTGCAGCAACGCTGTTTCGGTCCCGAAGACCGAACCGAGCTGCCAGCCGCTGACGGCGATGTCGTCGGCGATCGTGGCGGCCAACACTTCGGCGAGCTTGCCGGGCGGGGTCTCGGAGTCCAGCCGCAGCGACCGGCGCGGCACGTGCGCCAGCTTGGCATCCCCGCCAGGTTGATGCTGTTGCAGCCAACCGGTCACCTGTTGCACGTGCTGCTCGCTGAGCGTCTTGGCACGCGCCGAATCCCCCGCCGTGACGGCTGCAGCGATGGCCGCGTGGTCGTTGTGCATCTGGTCGACAGCCTCAAATGCCTCGGCCACCGTATCTGTGCGCGAAGTGAGCGCGTAGCGGCGGGTCAACCTCATCAGGATTTCGATAAAGAGTTGCAGGACTGGATTTTTCGACTGCCGCGCCAGCGCCACATGGAACTCGTCACGCGCAGCCGGCAGCCCCGGCTTGCGCTGTTCCTCCGCGCGTAACACCGCTCGCAGCCGGTCGATCCCGGCTTCGTCGATGTGCTCGGCGGCAAGCGAGGCCGCCAGCGGCTCGAACACCAGCCGCGCGTCGAGCAATTCCCCCAGGGTGATGCCGAGATATTCGAGGTAGATAACGACGGCCCGGGTCGCAGGTCCGGCATCGGGCGCGCAGATGAGCAGCCCACCGTTGGGTCCGCGACGCATCCTGGCGACCTGATGGTGCTCGACGAGCCGAACCGCTTCACGCAGCACCGATCTACTTACGCCATACCGCTGTTGCAGAGCGCCCTCGGAACCCAGCGACGCCCCCACTGTCCACCCGCGGCGCACGATCTCGGCCTCAATGTGGCGGGCGACTCTTGCGGCTCGCTTGTCCGCCCGGATCACATCCGGCTCAACGCTCAACTGCCCCACCCCACCAGCTGATTCAACACGTCAACAACATGCATCCGGCAATCGGTCCTCCGCCCACAGAAACCACCCCGACCTCTGGGCGGCGCGGCACCTGCCGCTGCCCCGCATCCCCGCGCAACTGTAGACAGCCTTCATGCAGTGCCCAGTAGCCATGCATGCGTCCCGCCGATAGCTGGCCACCGTAGGTGTTGAGCGGCAGCTTCCCGTCACGCGCTATTCGCGCTCCGCCCTCGACAAACGGGCCGGCTTCGCCGTCGGCGCAAATGCCCAGGGCTTCCAGCCAGGCCAGGGTCAGAAACGTAAAGCCGTCATACAACTGCGCGACCTCGAGATCGGCTGGTTTCAACGCGGTGCGCGACCACATCTGCGCCGCGGCGTCCGACATCGCCATCTTGGGATAGTCGGCGCGGTGAAACCAGCCGCCGGACCCATCGGAGCCCCCAATTGCCTCGACCCGGACAGCGCGGTGCGGACAATCACGCGCGTATTCGGCGGTCGAGACCAGCACCGCGACGCAGCCGTCGATGGGCACATCGCAATCGAGCAAGCCCAATGGTGTGGACACCGGGCGCGCCCCCAGGTAGTCGGCCATGGTCATGGGTTCGCGATAAACGGCAAGCGGATTCAACGCCGCGTTGCGCCTCCCGTTGAGGGCGACCCAGCCCAGCTGCTCCCTGGTGGTGCCATACAGCTCCATGTGGCGGCGGCAGTTCAGCGCCAGCCAGTTCGCCGCCGAGTAGGCATGCGCCGCAATCAGATCGGTGATGTCGTCCATCGGCCCCACCGCCGGACGCGGGGCACCCTCGGCAACATCGAACATGCGGGCCAGCGGCGGGGCGGGAGCGTCCTGCTCCGGTTGGAGCGCAACGGCGCCGCCCAGCATCTGAATGGTCCGGTAAACGATCACATGACGGGCGCGCCGCTCGGCGACGGCACGGCAGGCCGACATCACCGGGCTCAACAACCCGCCGGTACCGAAGCCGGTTCCGCAGTCCGGGGCGTCGATCTGCAGTTCGGCGTTGACGTCGGCGGCCGGGGTGTCACCCAGCGTCGCGATGCCGTCGACATCAGCTGGGGTCAGGCCGGCGTCGGCAACGGCGGCCCGCACCGCCTCCATGGTCAGTTCGAGCCCGGGGATGCCGGTTCGACGGCCGATCCGCGAAATCCCGATACCGGATAGGATCGCGTCTTTCTCGAAGTGCTTCATCTGCAACCGTCCGAAGGCCCCGCGTACACGAATTAATAAAGTGTACTGTATTGGGCGTGTCCGCCGAGCCGATCTTCTCGCTGCTCATCGAGCACTGCGATGCTTGCGCTCGCTGGGTACACCCGGCAACCGGACGGTGCGATGAGTGCGGCGCCGCGCTGGTGCCACGTCCGGTATCCGGGCGCGGCACGGTGTTTACCTACACGGTCAACCACCACCGGTACCACCCGGACATCCCGACGCCCTACGTCATCGCCCTGGTAGAACTCAGCGAGCAAGCTGGGCTGCGAGTGGCCGCCAATATCGTTGATTGCGAACCCGATTCGGTGACCTGTGGCATGCCGGTCGCTATCCGGCCGGAGCGGGGCACCGGCGGGGCGCCGCTTTTCGCACCGGCCGGGCGCTGATCACCGCTTGCGCGCGGTGACCAGCAGGTACTCCCATTCCATCGCCGAGCTGCCGGCCAGATACCGGTCGCCGAGTGCGGCCAGCTCCGCGTCCAGCGCCGCGACACGATCGGGTTCGGCCGCTATCGCGCGATAGGCCGCAATGGTGGGCCCGTAGTTCGCTTTGAAGTAGTCACGGAAGGACGCACCGTCGGCGAACTCGTCCACCAGCAACGCACCGCGGCGAACGGCAAAGTCGGTGACCCGATCCGCGAACAACTCACGGACATGGCCTTCGGTTCCCCACAGCGGCGCCGGCTGGGCGCCCGGTAGCGGAGGGGCCAGGTAGGGCTTCATGGTCGTGAACATCTCACCGATGAATCCGCCTGGGGTCCAGCTGATCAAACCGATCACCCCGCCGGGCCGGCACACTCGAACCAGCTCGTCGGCGCAGGGCTGGTGATACGGCGCGAACATGACGCCGACGCAGGAAACCACGGCGTCGAACTCATCGGTGTCGAACGGCAAGGCTTGGGCGTTGGCCTCCACCCAGCGCAGGCTGGCACCACGGGCGGCCGCCAGCCCCCGGCCATACTCGAGCAAGTTCGGGCACAGGTCGCTGGCGATGACGTCAGCCCCGGCCAGCGCGGCCGGTATCGCCACGTTGCCGGATCCGGCCGCGACATCCAGCACCCGGTCACCGGCGCTGATTCGAGTGGCTTCCAACAGGATTGGGCCAAGTGGCGACACCAGATCGGTGGCCACGGCCGGATAGTCGCCCAATGCCCACAGGGCGCGATGCTTGCTTTCGTAACCGCGATCGGTCGGTTCGGTCCGGGCCAGGGTCGTCATGACGAGTTACCTTTCTGGGCTGTTCTGATGACTGATCACCATCGTCGGGCCGGCGCTGAATCACTTCCAGTGACAGATGTGAACCTGCGGCGGTACACAATCTGTACTAGTCAATTCGATCGCCACGGCGTCTACTGGACACAGTCGACTGGAGGGTCTTGCGCGATGTCCACATACAGCCAGTTCTGCCCGGTCGCCAAGGCGATGGAGTTGCTCGACGAACGATGGACGCTGCTGGTGGTTCGGGAGCTGCTGCTGGGCAGCACGCATTTCAACGACCTGCGCCGCGGGGTACCCAAAATGTCACCGGCGTTGTTGTCCAAGCGACTCAAGTCGTTGACCAAGGCCGGTGTCGTTGAACGCAGCGATATCGAGGGGCGCACCTCGTACTCGCTGACAACCTGCGGTCGCGAGCTCGCCACGGTGGTGGATGCACTCGGCGAGTGGGGCATTCGCTGGATACCAGAGCTCGGCGACGAAGACCTCGATCCGCACCTGTTGATGTGGGATATCCGGCGCACCGTACCCATCGACGCGTGGCCGCGGGCCCGCACGGTCCTGGCGTTCCGGTTGGCCGGTGTGGCACCCAAAGCCGCACGCTGGTGGCTGCTGGTGTCCGAGGGAGAGGCCGACGTGTGCGATTTCGACCCCGGCTATCAGGTTGCCGCGACCGTCGAGACCAGCCTGCTCACGCTGACTCAGCTCTGGCGCGGGGACCAGTCCTGGTCGCGGGCGATGCTCAACGGCGGGGTGCGCATCGACGGGCCGGCGCAGGTGCGCCGGTCGGTGCCGACCTGGCTCGGCCAATCGCGCCTGGCGGCGGTCCCCCGCCCGGCCTGAGCCCGCGAGGCGGATGACCCCGAGCCGCGGGCGCTAGTTGATCAAAGGATCACGCGGCATGCCGAGGATCCGCTCGGCGATCTGGTTGCGGGTCACCTCCGAGGTGCCGCCCGCGATCGCCATGCCGCGAGCGCCCATCACCATCCGGCCGATCACCGCGCCGGGGCCATCCAGCAGGGCGATCTCGGGGCCCAGCAAGGCCGCCGAGATGGCCGCGCCCTCCACCATGTGTTCGGCCAGCTTGAGCTTGGTGACGTTGCCCTCCGGCCCCGGACCGGCACCTTCGACGCTGCGCGCGGCCCGGCGCAGGTTGAGCAGCCGCAGCGCGTGGTCTTCGGCCAGGAAGTACCCGACCCGAGTCTCGGCGCCGGCCAATCGATCCGCCCCGTTCTGGGCCAGCTTGACCAGCTTGGCGGCCAGGCCCTCGTAGTAGCCACCGCTGCCGCCGATGCTGACCCGCTCGTTGCCCAATGTCGCCCGCGCGACCGTCCAGCCAGAGTTGGGCGTGCCGACGACATCTTCGTCGGGAACGAACACGTCGTTGAAGAACACCTCGTTGAATTCCGAACCACCGGTGATCTGGCGCAGCGGGCGGACCTCGACCCCGGGCGACTTCATATCGATGATCACCGTGGTGATGCCCGCGTGTTTGGGCACGTCAGGATCGGTGCGTACGGTGGCCAGACCGCGGGCGCAGTACTGCGCGCCGCTGGTCCACACCTTCTGGCCGTTGATCTTCCAGCCGCCATCGACCCGGGTGGCGCGGGTCTTGACCGAGGCCGCATCCGATCCGGCCTCCGGCTCGGAGAACAGCTGGCACCAGATCTCCTCCTGCCGCAGCGCCTTCTCCACGAATCGCTCGATCTGCCAAGCGGTCCCGTGCTGAATGAGCGTCAGGATCACCCAGCCGGTGATTGAATAGTCCGGGCGTTTGATGGCCGCCTTGCGGAACTCCTCCTCGATCACCAGCTGCTCCACCGCATTCGCCGCGCGCCCCCACGGCTTGGGCCAGTGCGGCATCACATAACCGGTCTCGATCAGCCTGTCGAGTTGGGCAGCCTTGTCGAGGGCAGCGATCTCGACGGCGTCGGCCCGGATCCGGGTACGCAATTCTTCGGCCTCGGCGGGCAGGTCCAGGCTGTTCTCTCGCGTCGCTCCGGCGGCGGTGCGCTCGAAGACATCACGAGCCGGCGCTTCCGCGCCCAACAGGGCCGCATCCACCAGCGCCCGGCGTAGATGCAGATGCGCGTCATGCTCCCAGGTGAATCCGATCCCGCCGTGCACCTGGATGTTGAGTTCGGCGTTGCGCGCGTAGGCCGGGAACGCCAGCAGCGCGGCCACTGCGGCGATGAGCTGGAACTGTTCTTCGTCCTCGGTGGCTGCCCGCGCGGCATCCCATACCGCGGCGATCCCAGACTCGGCGGCCACCAGCATGTTCGCGCAATGGTGTTTCACCGCTTGGAAAGTGGCGATGGTGCGACCGAATTGCTGGCGCACCTTGGCGTAGGCGACAGCGGCGTCGACGCAGTCGGCCGCGCCGCCGACCGCCTCGGCGGCCAGCACGGTCCGGGCCCGGGCCAGCGCCGCGGCCCGGGCGCCGGGCAAGAGGTCCTGCGCGCTGACCTTCACCTCGTGCAACCGCACCCGCCCCGAGCGCCGCGTGGGATCGAAGTTGTCCGGAACCTCCACCGACACACCGCTGCGGCCGCGGTCCAGCACCAGCACGTCGTCCCCCGCGGCGACCAGCAGCAGCTCGGCCAGTCCCGCGCCCAGCACGATCCCGGCATCACCGCTGGCGACCCCGTTCTCGACCCGTACGTTGCCGTCGAGGCCGATGCCGGCGGTGACGGTGCCGTCGATCAGGCCCGGCAGCAGCCGCGTCTGCTGCTCGTCGCTGCCCTTCTTGGCGAGCACCGCCGAAGCGATAACGGTGGGCACAAAGGGTCCGGGCGCCACCGCACGGCCGAGTTCTTCGACTACCACGACAAGTTCAGGCAATCCGTAGCCGGAGCCGCCGTGACGCTCGTCGATGTGCAAGCCGAGCCAACCGAGCTCGACCATGTCCTGCCAGAAGGGTGGTCGCGACTCATCGGGTGAATCGAGCAGCGAACGCGCCGCCCAGCGCGCCTTCTGCGAGGTCAAGAACGCGCGGGCTACCTCGGCAAGCTCGCGATGGTCGTCGGTCAATGCGATACCCATCAGGGCCCTCCTCGCGGCACTGCCAAGCTCGCCTCGTTACGGGCCCGGCCGATCACCTAAAGAGTGTACTCAAATATGTGCGGTGCGATCGGCGGGGTTTGTGGGGTCACTCACTTGGGCGCGAACCGCTGTCCCGCATCCAGTCGCAGGCACTGCCCGTTGAGCATCGGGTTGTCCACGATGGCCGCGACCAGCTTGGCGTATTCCTCGGGCCGGCCCATCCGCTTCGGGAAGGCGGCGTCCTTGACCAGCTGGGCGGCCATCTCGTCGGGGACCATCGCGGTCAGCCCGGTGAGGAACAGGCTCGGCGCAATAGCCAGCACCCGGATCCCCATCGAGCCCAGATCGCGGGCCATGGTCAAACACATGCCGGCGATTCCGGCCTTGGCGGCCGTGTAGGCGACCTGCCCAATCTGGCCCTCGAAGGCCGCGATGGATGCGGTGTTGATGATGACGCCGCGCTCGTCGTCCTCTGGCTCGTTGTCGGCCATGTGCGCGGCGGCGAGCCGGCTGATGTTGAAGGTGGCAATGAGGTTGAGATCCACCACGGAGCGGAAGGATTCGAGGTCGTGTGGACCGGACTTGGTCAGGGTCCGCTTGGCGATACCACCGCCGGCGGTGGTCACGATGACGTGCAGACCGCCGAGACGATCAACCGCGGTCTGCAGGATCTCTTCGGTGCCGGCGAAGTCGGTGACATCGACCGGGTAGAACGCCGCGCCGATCGCCTCGGCAACACTCTTGCCGTCGGACCCCTCGCGGTCCAGTATCGCCACGTCAGCACCGCGTTTTGCCAGTAATTCGGCGGTGGCACGACCCATCCCCGACGCGCCGCCGATAACGACGGCCTTCTTGCCGCTGATCTCCATCCGGACCTCCCGATGCCTTGCCAGAATCATGACAATTTGTAACGTTATCTCGGAACGCTAGCGCGTCTACCGTGCATTGATGTCGGCGACTCATGCCAAGCTCGAGACGTGCTCCTCATCGACATAGCAAGCACTTCGCTTAATGTGGGCGGCACCTCGTCTCGGCTGGCCAAGGTCGAACGGATTGCCGACCTGTTGCGCGCCGCCGCCCCCGACCCGGACCTGGTCGCGATCGTCGTGGCGTGGCTCTCCGGCGAGCTGCGGCAGCGCCAGATCGGCGTGGGCTGGGCCGCGTTGCGGTCGCTGCCCGCGGCCGCGGGTAGCCCGGCGCTCACCGTCACCGGTACCGACGCGGCGTTCAGCGAGATCGGCGCGGTGTCGGGTAAGGGGTCTGCGGCCCACCGCCGCGAACTCATCACGCGGTTGTTCGCCGCTGCGACCGAAACCGAGCAGGCCTTTCTGGTGCGGCTGCTCAGCGGCGAACTGCGCCAGGGCGCGCTGGCCGGGATCATGGTCGACGCCGTCGCCAGGGCCGCCGAAGTCCCCGCTACGGCGGTGCAACGAGCCGCCATGCTGGGCGGGGATTTACCGACGGTGGCGGCGGCGTGCCTGGCGGCCGGGTCATCGGGCGCGGCCAGCGCGCTGGACTCGTTCACGCTGCGGGCGGGCAGACCGATCGGGCCAATGCTGGCGCAGAGCGCCGGCAGCATCACCGATGCCCTCGAACGCCATGGCGGTGCAACAATTTTCGAGGCAAAGTTGGATGGCGCCCGGGTTCAGATCCACCGAACCGGTGATGAGGTCACCGTCTATACCCGAAGCCTCGACGACGTCACGGCCCGCCTGCCGGAGGTGGTTCAGGCAACGCTGGCGCTGCCGGTCAGCGACCTTGTTGCCGACGGCGAGGCGATTGCCCTGCAACCAGACGGCCGGCCGCATCGCTTCCAGGTCACCGCATCACGATTTGGCCGGTCGGTGAATGTCGCTGCCGCCCAAGCCAAACAGCCGCTGTCGGTGTTCTTCTTCGACATCTTGCATCGGGATGGACGCGACCTACTCGATGCGCCGACCACCGACCGGCTGGCAGCCCTGGACGCCGTGGTGCCGGCCCGGCACCGAGTCGATCGGCTGACCACCGCAGACGCGGCCGCGGCGACCGATTTTCTGCAGGCAACACTGGCCGCCGGCCACGAAGGCGTGATGGCCAAATCCCCCACCGCGCCCTACCTGGCCGGCCGCCGCGGCGCCGGATGGCTGAAGGTCAAACCGGTGCACACGCTGGACCTGGTGGTGCTCGCGGTGGAGTGGGGGTCAGGACGACGACGCGGCAAGCTGTCCAATATTCACCTCGGCGCCCGCGATGCCGCCACCGGCGAATTCGTGATGCTGGGCAAGACGTTCAAAGGCATGACCGATGCCATGCTGGACTGGCAGACCGCGCGATTCACCGAACTTGCCGTGGGGGGCACCGACGGCTATGTGGTCGCGCTGCGCCCCGAGCAGGTGGTCGAGGTGGCCTTCGACGGCGTGCAGGCGTCCTCGCGTTATCCCGGCGGGCTGGCGTTACGCTTCGCCCGGGTGGTGCGCTACCGCGACGACAAGGGGCCGGCCGACGCAGACACCATCGACACCGTGCGGGCGCTGTATTGACGCGCTAGCGGTTCGCCGGTTTGAGCAGGAGCAGGAGCAGGCCAAGCGCCGCCCCGTAGATCAGGTGCTGGACGGCAAAGGGGCCGTAACCGGCCGCAGCCGCCATGTTGCGCACCGGATCCCCGCCGCCGAACAGCGCCGCCGAAACGGGCAGGGCAATCCAGGTGCTGACCGCGAAAACCGCCAGGCCCCAGACCAGCGCCGCGCCGACCAGGGCGACGCCGCGCAGTCGCGCCCGGTCCACAATCAGCCCGAAGACCGCGCCATACCCCGCGCCCACCATCATGTGCACGAGCGCGCCCAGCACCGCCGGCGCGGCGATGAAGGTGAACAGTTGTCCCGCCGTGGCCGCCCGCATCGACTGCACCATCGCGTCGGGGCCGACGAACGTAGCGGCGATGCGATAGAGCGGGGTGAAGAACCCGCTGTGCAGCAGCGTGGCGCCGGCCAGCATCGCGAACATCGCCATCACCAGCGAGGCGAGCACACCCGCTCCCCCGCCCACAAGCAGGCCTCGCACGGCCTGGCGGGATATTGTCGATGCCTCCGAGCCAGATGAAGCAGCAGTTGCCATTTCGAATACCTCCGTACGTCGGCGCATGAGAAGCGGCGCCGCTGACACTCAATCCGCTAGACCTTGCGCACACCGCGGAAATGTCATCAGGATTACAGGAATCTAGGAGGGCACGACGATGAGCGAACGCCGCGGATCGGGATTTCGAGAGGCGGTCACCCTTTTCACCGGTGGCGCGCAACCCAGTGAGTCGCAAGTCCGCCACGCCGCGTGGGTGGCCCGCTGCGTCGGGCGGGGAGCGGCAGCGCCGCTGCATCCCAACGACCTCACGGCTCTCGCCGGAACCCTTAGTCAACATCAGTTCACCTCCGGGGCAGTACTTTTCAATCTCGGCCAAGATCCGACCGGGGTGTGGATTGTGCGACAGGGACAGATCGAGCTCGCGGTGGGTGCGGGGCGGCGGCGCGCAGTCGTCGATGTGCTGCGCGGCGGCGATGTCGACGGAGACATTCCGCTGTTGCTGGAGATGCCGATGGCCTATACCGCCCGCGCGCTCGAGGACAGCACTTGCCTCTATCTGGACCGGGCGAACTTCGAGAGCCTACTGGCAGGCCACCCCAACATCGCGCGGCGCTGGCTGTCATCGGTCGCACAGCGCGTCTCAGCCGGGCAAGCCCGGCTCATTGCCCTGCTGGGCCGACCGCTTCCGGCTCAGGTTGCCCAGCTACTGCTCGACGAATCATCGGAAGGATCAGTACAACTCGCGCAACGCACGCTATCGGCGATGCTCGGTGTGCAGCGGCCGTCTCTGAACAAGATCCTCAAGGGCTTTGAACGTGACGGGTTGATCGCCGTCGGCTACGCCGAGATATCGATCGTTGACGTCAACGGGCTCAGCGCCAGAGCGCGCTAGGTGTTCTTCACTGGCAGGTTGTGAACGCGTAGGCGTTCGATGGGTGTTTTTCCGCCGATGCCGGTGTGGGGTCGATGGTGATTGTAGTAGTGCAGCCAGTCCTGATAAGTTGCCGCGCGTTGGACCTCCGACAGGTAGGTCTGCGCGTAGGCCCATTCGCTGGCCAGGGTGCGGTTGAACCTCTCGACTTTTCCGTTGGTCTGAGGACGGTACGGGCGAGTGCGCTTGTGGGCGATCTCCTCGCCGAGTGAATCGGCGAAAACTTTTGACCGGTAACAGTTTCCGTTGTCAGTCAACACACGCTTGACGGTGATCCCGTGATCGACGAAAAACCCGTTAGCCCGCAACCAGAACCCTGCGGCGGTGTCTTTACGTTCGTCGGTGAGGATCTCGGAGTAGGCCAGCCGCGAATGATCATCGACGGCATGGTGCACAAACGCATACCCCACGCCGCTACGGTTGCGTCGACCGGCGTGACGACCCAACTTGCGGTGCCCACCACCGTCGGGAATGCGACCTAGCTTCTTGACGTCGAGGTGAACCAAATCCCCGGGTGCGGGATGCTCGTAACGGCGCGGTTGGGGCCGGCGCACCGGCAGCCCACTGGCTTGATCGAGATCGCGCAGCAACGGCATCCGGTAACGGCGCAGCACCGCTTCCACCGTCGAGCGGGCCAGCCGCAAATGCGCGGCGATGCGGTGCGGCCCCCAGCGCCGCGTGAAGCGGATTTTGATGATGCGCCGCTCCCGACGCTGGGGAAGCCGACCTGGACTGCGATGCGGACGACTGGAGCGATCGACCATGGCCTCTGGACCGCCAACGCGGTAACGGTCAGCCCATTTCTTGGCCGTGGCCGTCGAGCACTGGAACCGCTCGGCGGCTCGGGCATAGGTCCAACGGTCATCGACGACACAGCGGGCCAGCCGCAACCGCCCCCGCGGAGTCAATGAGGCATTAGCGTGGGACATGAGGACCTCTCGGTGATCGGGGTGTGTGTGGTAACCACACCGATACCGGAGGTCCTCACCTATTTCCCGCTAGCCACGCCGTTCACAACCTCGCTGGGAGTTACAGCTAGGCCGGCAGCCCGAACTAGGTGGCCGGCTCATTTGGGTCAGGCGGAGGCCACGAAGGACTGCGCCCCAGATCCGAGTCCCGCGTCACGTCGGCGCGGGCTTGATCACGGGCGTTAGACGGCAACGACGTATCCGTACACCACCATGCGTCGCAGATTTTCGCCCACCACAGCGGCACGGGCAACGACCCCGCGCCGCACGACACCACTCCGTAGGAGTTGGGGTCGCCGTTGCCGGGCGTGGACGCCACGAACTGATCCACCTGCGCGACAATGTGGTTGTCCACATCGATTTCGCAGTGCACATTGCCCGAGTACGGCCACGGGATACTTACTTGCATCCCCGCTTTCGCCGGATCGGCCAGCATCGTAGTGGTGGTGAATTCGCGGCCGGTCGCGCTCAACGGGGCGGTTGCCGTGTAGGTGTCGTTGACCATGTAGATGGCCCGTCCGCTGGAGATCGGGGCATCCACCTTCGCGATGTAGGTGATTGTGTGCGCTCCTGGTGGATCCGCTCGCGCAACATCCGGTGCGAGTCCAGGGCCGACGGCGGCGGCCAGCACCGCCGCGATCGACACCCATGCGTACACCGCAACTCGCATGGCTTCGTATCGTACGCCGGGCATCCCATGGCTGCCATCTCGAAATCGTCGGGCAGATCTGTTGGCGTGGCTGGTGCTAATCCGTATCAACGGCAGCCGAAACTCTGGGGTTTGCCCTGATCCTAGATGCCAGCGCGAAGTCCGAATTACATTCTGATCAAATGCTTTTGAAAGGCGTCGCGCCATTCGTCGGCTCCTAGCCGGATCGTAGTGACCTCCCATCTGCAATCTCTGTACCGGAGTGCCTATGACGCAGGCTCGTCGGGCATGGGGCGCACCTCCGGCGGTGCCGGCAGTGGGGTCGGCGGCAGACCACCCCCATAGGATGCCTGTCGCACGCCGACCACCAAGGTAAGCACGAAGGTGGGCGGAGTATCGGGCGGGAAGCCCAGCACCCTTACATCTTCGGGAATCGGTTCGGGGCGAAGGCATATCGTCGCCAGGCCCCTGCCCGCCCAATAGTCGTCGGGGGCACCGGTCTCGAGTCGGTACTCGAACACACTGAGGGTCGAGCTGCCCAACACTCGCTTGTCGAACGGGATGTAGACCCCCGGAAGTTCATAGGGGTTGGCCGACTCCCTCATGCGGTTTGGGTTGGGAACAATACGCTGACCGACCAGTTGCACCGGCACACGCTGATGGCGCGGCGGACCGTCGGGGTACCAGGAACCGCTGATCTCGGCCCAGTCCCAGCCTGGGCTCGGCTGACACTCCGGTTCTCCGTAGGGAATCCAGTGCACCGGGGTGCTGGGAAGCTGTACTTCCAGCATCGCGCCCTTGGGCACCAGTTGCGGAGTCCAGGTGCGGTTCCACCAACTCAGATTGTCCCGATGCTGCTGGGTGAAGACATAGCGACCCTCGTTGTGCAGCGGCAACTGGGCATCTTCGGGCTCGGCCACCGCGGGACCGACGGCAAACACCAGAGCGGCGATGAATGCGGCCAGCAGCGGGCGGCGCAGCCTCACGGCGCCCCCTTCGGATACTGCCCTGGGGGATCGACGAGCAAGATGCCCATCATTCCCCGGTCTTCGTGGGGCAGGATGTGACAGTGATAGACGGTCTTTCCGGTCACGTCCGGACGGAAGTAGGTCCGCAACGTATACCTGCCGTACGGCGGTAGGCGGAATGTGTCCCACCAGATGTCGGGCTCGTAGGCCGCCGCCCAACTGGTGTCACCTGCTGGGATCCCTTGGACGTCGACAACCTGGAACGGGTTTATGTGGATATGCAAGGGGTGCTGGAAGACGTCCTCATTGACTATCGTCCACTCCTCGACCGTGCCACCCTCGACCTCCTGATCAATCCGGTCCATATTCATCTCCTTACCGTCGATGAGGAACTGGATTCCCATACCGGTCCGCCCGCTGATATCGCCGGAGAACACCAGAACCCGGCGCCGCGACACCGGCAGGTTCGGCATCCGTGGCGGCTCCACCAGGGTCTTCGGCATCGGTGTGTCGGTCGGTTTGCCGCGCACCACCAGGGTGGCCAGCGGCAGATAAGGGCGGGGGCCACCGGGGTGTCCCTGGTCGTAGGCTTCGGCGTAGATCCGGTAGCGCCCGGGCTCGCCCGCTTTGATGATGAACTCGGCCCGGTTGGCCGAGGCCAAGAAAATGTGCTGGCGCGTGCGCGGGGCGGCGTAGGGCGTCCCATCGGTTCCGATCTGCTCGAGTGAATGCCCTTCCACGTGCAGCCATATCGACCGATGCGGGCACGCGTTGAGCACCCGAAAGCGCTGGGCTTCACCCGGTTGCATGGTGATGTCTGGGATGAGTTGGCCGTTGACGGTGTAGTACATGCTCGACGGCACTGAGGGAAAGGAAGCGAACGGCACATCGCCCGCGATGGGCGCCACCACGGTGAACGGAACCTCGCCGCTGTCATCGGCGATCCACAGCTCGTTGATCACGATGGTGCGCTCACGCATGGCGGCGATCTCGGGCACCGCGTCAATGTCGCCCTCGACGATGATTGCGCCGGAGAGCCCGTTCCAGCCCTGATGTGCGGTCGCCGTGTGGAAATGCGGGTGGTACCAATACAAGCCAGCCGGCTGATCCTTTGGGATGTCGTAGCTGTATTGGTGATCGTTTAGCGGGCCGATCTGCAGAAAGACGTTGTCCGCGGGGTCTTCTGGGCTCACTTGGAGGCCATGGGTGTGCAAGTTGATGTCGACATCCTCTTGCGCGAGCGTTTGCCGTCTCTCCCACTTGTTCCACAGGTCGTGGACACAGGCCCGCCGGGTGTCATAACGCGCGTCGTTGGACTTGGAGGCGCAATAGGGCAGCATGAATACGTTGTTGGTGGGGATCCCGACCGGGACAATCCGGTTCTTGAGCAAGACCCGCAGATTGTCACCCGGCCGGATTCGCAGGATGGGCCCGGGTAACTGGCCGTTGAACGTCTCCAAGGTCAGTTGACGGCCATCGAGTTCGACAACATTGGTGACGGCGCTCAACTCCGTATCCAAAACACCGTTTGCGCTTGAGAATTCGGGAAGGTCACGAAGCTCGTCACCGCCCGCGTGTGCTGGCGCCGATGCGCCTCTTATCGCGCCGGCCGCGCCAGTTGCCGCCATAAGAGCCAGGAACGCCCTGCGATTCACAGTCGCCAACCGCCAAGTCCCTACTGTGCTTTCCGATTCGTCAACGGGAGCTTAGCCAAGAATGCGCCATTTCGCGCGGCCAAATTCAGCACGACCAGCGCGGGCAATTGTGTCATCCAAATGACAATCTGGATGACATCCGGGCGCATTCATATTTCGCGCTACCTAATGCCGTTAAAGGCCGCCTCTTGTATTGGCCCGAAGGAATTTTCGAGATCTGCATATTTGGAGACGATGCGCCGGCCGAGGACCCAGGGCAGTGGCCGACAGACGACGGGGCGCCACAGTGGCGGATGCCGCTCTCGGGTTCCGCACATCCCCCTCATGGTGCAAGGATCACCGGGAACAACGACCACCTGTCAGCAAGGAGGCGCCGGTGGCCCAGTCGACCCCGCCGGATCGAATCGAAGACCGCTCCGCGGACGTCAGCTATATCCGCACCGACGCCGATCTACCGCCGGTCGCGATCGTGGACCGCTCCCCGATCACCTTCCGGCACAAGATCGTCTTTGGGGTGATCGCCGCCGTTGGTGCCGTCGCCTGGGCGATGATCGCCTTCGCCCGGGGTGAGACGGTCAACGCCGTTTGGCTTGTCGCCGCGGCTGGGTGCACTTACATCATCGCCTTTCGTTTTTATGCGCGGTTGGTCGAAATGAAGATCGTCCGCCCCCGCGACGATCACGCCACCCCGGCCGAATATCTCGACGACGGCATGGACTACGTGCCCACCGACCGTCGGGTGGTGTTCGGCCACCATTTCGCCGCCATCGCCGGAGCCGGTCCGCTGGTCGGTCCGGTTTTGGCCACCCAGATGGGTTATTTGCCCGGCACCATATGGATTGTGGCCGGAGCGGTATTCGCCGGCTGCGTGCACGACTACCTGGTGTTGTGGATCTCCACTCGGCGGCGCGGGCGCTCGCTCGGGCAGATGGTGCGCGACGAACTCGGCGCGACAGCCGGGGTGGCCGCGCTCATCGGGGTGCCGGTGATCATCACGATCATCATCGCGGTGCTGGCGCTGGTGGTGGTGCGGGCGCTGTCACAAAGCCCGTGGGGTGTCTTCTCGATCGCGATGACCATTCCGATCGCCCTGTTCATGGGCTGCTATCTGCGGTTCCTGCGGCCCGGGCGGGTCGCCGAGGTGTCGGTGATCGGGATCGGGTTGCTGCTGCTGGCCGTGGTCTCCGGCGGCTGGGTTGCCGAAACATCATGGGGTGCATCCTGGTTCAGCCTCTCACCGGTCACCCTGTCATGGCTGCTGATCATCTACGGCTTCACGGCGTCGGTACTGCCGGTGTGGTTGCTGCTGGCACCGCGTGACTATCTTTCTACGTTCATGAAAGTCGGCACCATCGCGCTGCTGGCCGTCAGCGTGCTGGTTGTTCGGCCCGACATCATGGCCCCGGCCGTTTCCCGATTCGCCATGACCGGTGACGGGCCGGTGTTCGCCGGCGCGTTGTTTCCGTTTCTGTTCATCACCATCGCCTGCGGCGCGCTGTCCGGATTCCACGCGCTGATCTCCTCGGGCACCACGCCGAAAATGCTGGAGAAGGAAGGCCAGATGCGCCTGATCGGCTATGGCGGGATGCTGACCGAGTCCTTCGTGGCGATCATCGCACTGCTCACCGCATCGATCCTGGACCAGCACTTGTATTTCGTGCTCAATGCCCCCGCCGCCAAGACCGGCGGCACGGCGGCCAGCGCCGCGGACTACGTCAACGGACTCGGGTTATCGGGAAATCCGGCCAGCGCAGACCAGATCACCCAGGCCGCCGCGGGCGTGGGCGAACACTCGATCGTGTCGCGCACCGGCGGTGCACCAACGCTGGCATTCGGCATGTCGGAGATCATGAACCGCGCCCTTGCCGGCATCGGCCTCAAAGCATTTTGGTACCACTTCGCGATCATGTTCGAGGCGCTGTTCATCCTGACTACCGTCGACGCCGGCACCCGGGCCGCACGCTTCATGGTGTCCGATGCGCTGAGCAACCTCGGCGGGCCGCTGCGCAAGATGCAGAATCCGAGCTGGCGCCCGGGCGCATGGTTGGCCACCATACTGGTGGTTGCGGGATGGGGCGGCACCTTGCTATTGGGCGTCACCGACCCATTGGGCGGGATCAACACGCTGTTCCCGCTGTTCGGTATCGCCAACCAGCTACTGGCCGCGATCTCACTCACGGTCATCACCGTCATCGTGATCAAGAAGGGTCACCTGAAGTGGGCCTGGATACCGGGCGTCCCACTGCTGTGGGACCTCATCGTCACTTTGACGGCGTCATGGCAAAAGATCTTCTCCGGTGACCCCGCCGTCGGCTACTGGACCCAGCACTTTCGGTACCAGGAGGCCAAGGACGCCGGCAAGACGGCGTTCGGTTCGGCCGCCAATGTCGACCAGCTCGACGACGTCATCCGCAACACGTTGGTGCAGGGGATCCTGTCCATCGTCTTCGCCGGCATTGTCATCATCATTGTGATCGCTGGAATAGCAATGTGTTACAAGGCACTTCGCGGAAGCGCTCGCCCGCTGACCGAAGACGAGCCAATGCCGTCGAAGCTGTTCGCCCCCGCCGGCCTGGTTCCCACCGCCGTCGAACGTGAGGTAGCGCAACAGTGGTCGGCGCTGGCCGACACGCAAGGTGGACGACCATCATGACCGCCCGCTGATCAATCCGGGATCGGCGCGCCGGAAATCAGGTAGTGCCCAACTGCGTTGTAGCGCCCTAGAATTGTGCGCAATGAGAGTCGGTATCGACTTCGGCACCACCCACACCGTGGCTGCGGTCGTCGACAGCGGCAACTATCCCGTCGTGTCCTTCGACGGATTGGACGCATGGCCTTCGGCCATCGCCGCCAACGCGGCCGGTGAGCTGCGCTTCGGTTTGGACGCAACCGCCGTGCGCCGCGATCCCGGCTGGTCGGTGCTGCGTTCGTTCAAACGTCTACTCAACGACGCCGGACCGCACACCGAAGTCAGCCTGGCCGGCCGCAGCTACCGGCTGACCGAGCTGCTAGCCCGCTTTCTCGAACAGCTCAAAGACGATCTGCAACACAGCGCCTAGTTGAGCCAGTCGATCGCAACCGACCCGCAGTGCGTGGTGAACTTCATCAGCATCGTTGAATGCGCCACCGACCCGTCCAGCGGAATACGGCAAACCGCCGCCAGATGGTCGAGTCGGTCACCTCCCGGCGCAGCGACTCATAGTCCAGCGGAAAGCGAGATCTCAAAACAGTAACCGCAGGTACGTTTCCATTGGCCTGGACGGCCGGCCCAAACAACACCTCATCATCTAGCAGCGCAACGACACGAGCTAACTCCTCTGGCAACTTGCGCAATTCTTCAGGAAGGCTCAACTCCCACAACAAGCACTCATTACCCAGTACGAAACACGATGGCCTCAACCCTTTCCGCACCGAGGAAACTGAGGCTATCAATCCAGGTCAAAACGGACCTAACCCGGATCGAGCCGGTGACTTTTCGGCTAGAAGCAGCTAGCTCACAGTCCACCCACGACTTGCTTAACCAGTCGTTTTCTGGCACCAGCGTGGCGAAACTCCCCGAACCCAGCAAACAAGACTTCAGACACCTGGGGCGCCCCAGCGTGGTATTGGTTGCGCGCCGAAGTACGACCAGTCGGCGGCACCGGATTTTGGGACGTTCGCCGATCCCAGTTGACACAGGTACCCCCAGGGGGTTTAATTTGGCCCAGTAACAAAGACGCCTCTCACTGCACCAATGGAAGCTGAATACACCAACAGTCTTCACGCGAACACTGTTTCTTCACTGCCATGGGCGCGATCCGGCCGCCAGGGCGTGGTACCCATCGGCCCGATTGTGATGCGCTGCCGACATATTGGCACCCAGATGGGCGGCTCTTTCGTTGCAATCTCGTTGTCGCCCAGAGTGGCGGCAACGAGGTATTCGCCAGATAAGGCGCGCGATGCGGCGCTCTTAATCGCAACAGAATCAATCATCGCCTTCCGATATCACATCGCGGCGATACGCAATCTATGATGAAGGCGAACGATGACTCGACGTGCCGTAGTTACCGGCGGGGCAGGATTTCTGGGTTCCCACCTAGTTGACGCCCTGGTATTGGATTCCTGGAATGTCGTAGTGGTTGACGATCTATCGACGGGTTCGTCACAAAATCTTACGAAACATATCGGTCGTCCGTATTTCGAGATGATGGTGACCGATGTCTGCTCCGAGTGGACAGTGGACGGCCGAGTGGATCTCATCCTGAACTTCGCGTGCGCGGCGTCGCCAAAACAGTATACGAAGTGGCCTATCAAGACGCTGCACACTGGATCCGTCGGGACCCAGAACGTAATTGAATTGGCACTCGAGAAGGGCGCCAGGTTAGTGCATGCCTCCACGAGCGAGGTGTACGGCGACCCGCTCATACATCCGCAGCCCGAGAGCTATTGGGGCAACGTGAATCCGATCGGCCCCCGCAGCACCTACGACGAGTCGAAGCGGTACGCGGAGGCGTTGATCGCAGCTCACGTCCGAGCCCACGGGTTGGACGCCGGCATCGTGCGAATCTTCAACACCTACGGCCCCAGGCTAAGCCCTGGCGACGGACGGGTGGTGTCGAACTTTGTACGGCAGGCGCTGACGGAGGCCTCATTGACCATTTTCGGTGACGGCACGCAGACCCGGTCGTTCTGTTATATAGATGACATGGTCAGAGGGATAATCAATTTCGCACAACTTTATGAACAAGTGGGTCCGGTCAATCTCGGAAATCAGGAAGAGATCAGCATCGCCGAACTCGCTGCTGTGGTCTGCGATATCACCGGAATTGGCCACTCCGTTGTCTACCGGCCGTTGCCGGTAGACGATCCGATACAACGCTGCCCGGATCTCTCCCGGGCCCGCGACCTGCTGAACTGGAATCCGGAAATTGGTCTTCGGGATGGCCTGAAACATACCGTTGACTGGTTCCAATCGTCATTGCAGATTGCAAAGTAGTTCGGCAATGTTCGGAAACCTTTTCGGACTCGCCTCGGCGGGGACCAGGCACCGAGCGCGCCGGGACGAGACAACGTGGTCTCCACGGGCCGGCCGCTTCACCGATTCGGGCTAGGTGACTCTCATGGCGAGCATCAGTAACAAGGTGGTAGTTGTCGGTGCAGGTTATGTGGGACTCACCACGGCTGCCTGTCTGGCATCGGTGGGCCATACGGTCGAATGTGTCGACATCGACGATCTGAAGGTCGCCGAACTGGCGAGCGGGTTGGTACGGATTGTCGAGCAGGGCCTACCGCGACTGGTCAACCAAGGCGTCTCATCGGGTGCCCTTCGATTTCGTAGCGACTTGGCAGCGGCTGTTGCTGGCAGCCGCTACGTCATCCTGTGCCTGCCTACGCCGACCGGACGGGACGGCGCCGCGGACCTCACCGCAGTATGGGCTGTGGTGAATGAACTGGGCTCGTTACTGCCCGGCGGTTGCATCGTGGTGACTAAGTCAACGGTGCCGGTCGGCACCACGCGGCGCATCGCGGCATTGATCGGTCGACCGGACATCTCGGTGGTAAGCAATCCGGAATTTCTGCGCGAAGGTACAGCGATTGCGGACTTCTTCTCCCCGTCCAGGATCGTGATTGGTGCTGACGATGTGCGAGCAGCGGAGCGGGTTCTCGCCCTCTACGATGGCATCGACAGTGACGTTGTATGCACCGATCCACCTACCGCAGAGCTAGCCAAGTACGCGGCAAATGGATTTCTGGCCGTAAAGTTGTCGTACGCGAATGCGATGGCCCAACTTGCTGAGAGCCTGGGCGCCGACGGCATAGCGGTTCTCGATGCAGTCGGGCGCGACCCGCGGATCGGCAGCGGGTACCTGAGTCCCGGCCCTGGCTGGGGCGGTTCGTGCCTGCCCAAGGACACCGCGGCCCTGCATCACATGGCACGCTCAGTTGCTATGCCGTTTCCCCTGCTGGATGCGGCCACTGAAACCAACGACCGGCAGCCCAGGCTGGTGGTGGATAAGGTACGCGCGGCGGCCGGCGGCAGCCTGCACGGGTCTTCGATTGGAGTTCTTGGGCTGACCTTCAAGGCGGGTACTGATGACATGCGGTGTTCGCCCGCCTTGGCGGTAGTGGAGGGTTTGGTCGCTGAGGGGGCCGTGGTGCGCGCCTACGATCCAGCCGTGGAAATGGCGGAGCCCGGCTGGCGAAACATCATGGCCCTGTCCACATCGCCCTACGGCGCCTGCGTTGGGGTGGCGGTCCTAGTGGTACTCACCGAGTGGCCGGAGTTCCAGAAATTGGACTGGATGCGGGTGGCCTCCGGTGTGACACGACACACCGTCATCGACAGCCGCAACTTGCTAGATCCCGACGTCCTAGGTGAGGCCGGTCTACGCTGCGTCGGCGTTGGGCGGTCGTCCACGTGACGATGTCGCGGTCTGCGCCACCTCTAGCGCCACAGCGGGTTTTGTTTTGCGGTGCTGGGCGCTGGGGCAAGAAACTGATCCGAGCCTTCCTGGACCATGGCGCTGTCCCTGCGGGCTTCGTGGTTCGTACAAATTCGACGATGCAGTTTCTAGCAGCCGAATATCCGAATGTTCCGATCGGCTCCAACGCCGAGCAGCTGATCGGCGAGACCCCCGCAGATGTGCTCGTTGTCGCAACGCCGACTCCCACTCACAGTCGGCTAGCGCTGATGGGTCTTCATCAGGGTCGAGACGTCTTTGTCGAAAAGCCTCTATGCACAGATTCCGTCGATGCGCGCGCACTGGCGGACGCGGCACGTGCTACCAATGCAGCGTTGTTCACCGGGTTCGTTTATCTACACCACCCCGCTTTCGCCGCATTGCGGAGCGCGCTAGCGATCGAGAACATCGCTCACCTGGATTTCCACTGGAACAGACCCGCGCTAGGCGGGCGACCCGAATGGGAATTGCTGCCGCACGAGCTCGCTATAGCCTCGGTTCTGCTTGGCGAACTGCCGCCAGAGGTGTCGATCCACGTCGGAGATGGGCTGTGCCGGTGCCGGTGGACCTCCACTTCCGGAGTACCCATCGACATCAGGCTCGACGGCCGCACAGGAATCGTCAAGCGCAAGGAACTCGTTGTGCGAACCACTACCGGTCAGGTCTGGAAGTGGACCGACCATGAACTGGTCCACCACGACCAGATGTCATCCGAGAGGGCTTTGCAGCGCGCAACGTTCGGAGCCGCAGAACCGCTGCGCCGAGAGGTGGACTGGTTCTTCGCTCACCGCCGCGAGTCAGATGCAATGCGGCACGAAATCGACCGGTCAGTCGCGATTACCACGCTAATTTCCGAGGCCCTCGCCGCCGCAGCGCCCGTTCGAAGCAGACTCCATTGACCGCGAAACAACATGTCTGCGTTGTCGGTGCGGGAATTTTCGGCGTTTCGACGGCGCTGTCGCTGGCCCGCGACGGTTGGCGAGTTGATCTGGTGGAACGTAGCTCCGACATTCTGACTGGCGCATCCGGCTGCAACATCTTCCGGCTTCATCGCGGGTATCACTATCCCCGCAGTCTGGCGACGGCAGTCGAATCCCGGGACAGCGAGCGATCTTTTCGGGCCGAGTACAACCAGGCGATAATCGACGGCACCCATCACATGTATGCGGTCGCGGCGAAAGGCAGCTTGGTTACCGGCGCGGAATTCATGGCTCATTGCGCCGCCGCGAACCTGCCGGTAGAACCGACGAGCCATCCCGCGGTCAAACAATCGGCGGTGCAATTGTTGGTCTCGGCGAAGGAGTCACGGATCGATCCGAATCGTTTGGCTCTAACCGCTCGCTCGAAGCTTCTCTCCGCCGGAGTCAATGTGCGCACGCACACACCGGCGGATCCAAAAATACAGGACCGTTACGACTTTGTGGTCCTGGCCGCTAACCATGGCAACAACAGTCTGCTGGCCGAGTTCGGCATTCCGGTCCAGCGCCGGCAGTTCGAGGTTTGCGAGGTGGCGGTGCTGGAAGGTGTCGAGAGCGGCGACATCGACATTGTGGTCATCGACGGTCCGTTCGTCTCGCTCTCGCCCTACGGCCGCAATACCGGGCAGTTCCTCCTCTATGACGTGGAGCACAGCGTCCGGCACCGCACTGTCGCTACCGTCTTCGAGCCCCCGTCGGACACTTCTGCGCCGTTGGCCACCGGTGCACCGGTGCCAATGCCGGACAGTGCAGTCACCGCGATGTTGGATAGCGCATCGCGATTTGTCAGGGGGCTGCGGCACGCACGCCACGTGGGTTCGCTGCTAAGCGTGCGTACTGTCCTGCCCGACGTAGACGGCACCGATGAGCGGCCAACCCTGATCAAATGGCACACGGACACGACGTTGTCCATCTTCTCCGGGAAGATCGTTACCGCGGTGGCGGCCGGCCAGGCAGTCGCCGAGTCGCTACGCTCCCGCAACTAACCGGGTTTGTTGAAGGGCACGAGAAGGTTTCATTCGGAAACGGGACTCGACCCAAAGCGCCGATAGCGTTGCGCACACCCTGACGGCCTCGGGGATTGTCGACTTGCCACGCGTAATGACCGGTAACGTCATGAACCCCGGAACCACCAGCCAGCAGGGTAGTCCGCCACTGGCGCTCGCAGGGCATCAATGCGGCCTCCGCGATGCGACTCAGCTATGGTTGCCGCCGCCCGCGCCCGGGCGCCGTTTGGAGGCATGGAGAAGCCCCACGCAGTTTCTAGCTCGTGGCGCGCTCAACCTGCTGGCTGCGGAACAACGCGGCCGCAGACACCAGCCCCACCAAAATTATTGTGCACCAGGCTATCCTGTCGGCATTCAGTCGGTGTGTGGTGTCCATCAGCCATCCGATTCCCAAGTTACCGACAAGAACTCCACCGCCAATTACGGTGCTGTATACGCCTTGGTAGGTCCCGGCCAGTCGCTCACCTGACAACAGGCTGACGGTACGCATCTCGAAGGGAAATATCACGGCCGACGCGGAGGCAAGCAACACCGCCGAAACCAACAGCGCGGTCGCGGCGGTCGCGGTGCCGAAGATCACGCCGCTTGGAACGACTGCGAGCGGTACCAGCGACACTGCGATAACCGTCGTGCCAACAACCAGGCATCGCCCAGGTACCAGCTGCGACTTCAACCAACCGGTCATGCGTAGCTGGACGCTAATCGCGGTCAAGCCCGAAATTGCGAACATTGCTGCCACCAACAACGATTGGTGTTGAGGCATCAAATGCGCCGCCTGGATCGGAAGTGCTAGGTAGATCTGGGACGATAGGATGTAGCGACCAGTCATCGCCACGGCAAATCGCAGAAACGGCCGGTTCCCAAACACCGCAGCCCAGTCCTCTACGATCGAGGTCTTGTTAACGCTAGCGGTACTAGAATTGGCCGAACTCGGGGGTAGCGAAACCAATTGCGCAACCGCCAGTGATCCGAAAACACCTACGGCGCCCAGGACCGCCATCCTGAAATCCAGTGCCAGCAATACTGAGCCCACCAGAGGCCCGAGCAAGATACCCGCCTGATAAAAGACGTTGAATAATGCGAAAGCCTCTACCTTGCGGTCGCCGGAATCAGTAGCGAGATAGGCGCGCACAGCGGGAGTGAACAGCGCGACGGCGAGACCCGTTGCGGCCGCCGCAACAAGTAAGGCCGGCAGCGACCTCCCGACCAACAACAACGCAAAGGCGGCGGTCTGGGTCAAACAACCTGCCACGATCGGCAGCTTGTACCCAAACCTATCGGCAAGCGAGCCCCCCACAAAGAACATGCCCTGCTGGGCGAAGTTGCGTACACCTATTACCAGGCCTACCGCCCACGCAGCCAGGCCGAGGGTCCCGCCCAGGTAGTTTGCCAGATAAGGCATCAACATGAAGAAGCCCAAATTTATCCCGAGCTGGTTGATCATCAACAGCCGACTCGGATAATTGAAGCTTCCAAACTCAGCGATCAGCCGCATGGACAACCCACTTTGCCCGAGCTGATCAGAACGGCACCGACCGTCCGCGAATCGTGCATCGCATCATGGGAAACGACGAAGCCCTCTGCTTTACTTGGGCGTTCAGTCCCTAGCGCGCCACGCTCGGTGTCGTCATCATTGTCGCGAACTGCGGCCGCCGGATCGACCCCGCAGACGTTGAACTTCCAGATACAGGCGCGGCAAGCTGACCGAATGACATGACCCAACGCGACAAGTGATAGCCACAGTCGCTTCAGCAGATATAAGACCACAATCTTCCTCATCGTCACGCTCTGCCAGAGGCAGTCAAATAGCCCAAGCAATCCAGCACTGCTCCGAGCTAGGACCGCCATCTCAAGCGGGGCAAGGGACCTCCACCGCAACTTGACTCATTGCCGAGGGGATTCTCACTCAATCGCTTCTGATTAATTTTGTGGCCAGGAAACGATATTACTGCATTATCGCAACAACCTTCGACATCACGCAAATGCGGCCACTGCCGCAAACGAAGGGCTGCAACATGCTTTTCGGCCCCCAATTGCCATCGACGATGCTCCGCCACATAGCTTCCACTTTGTCAAGATAGTTGACACGGCGCCGCACCGGTGAACCCGAGTCAACACAAATATTGGCCGAACGAGCCCGCCGGCAATTACCCAAACAGAACTACAGCACTCCCCCGGCGGGAAGTTTTCGAGCCGGAGAACCGTGATTGACACCACAATTCTGGTCGAAATACTGCCTCTACAAAAGAGGCCCGCCATTCAACCACTAGATGCATGATCCCGATCGCATTGCACAAACGGCACGGGAAACGTGCCGAAGGCGGACACACTTCTTCCGCCGACGACACCCAAAGCGGGTCGGAGCAAACCTCGTGACGGTCACCATGGGCCGATGAAGACGGTAATCGTATGACCGTCACTTGCCCCCCGTAAGACACGGCGCGACCAGGGCCTCAAACCGTCTGCCCCCGCGGGGGACACCCCGAGATCTGTAGTGTACATTTGTACATGTACATTTGTACACGAGGAGGGTTCATGGCTTACCTACTGTTGCTGGGCGCGATCGCCATGGAGGTGATGGCGACCAGCTTCCTGAGGAGCACCGAGGGCTTCACCCGACTGTGGCCCACGGTGATCTGCTTGACGGTCTATGGCTTCTCCTTCGCAATGCTGGCGATGTCGATCGCGCGCGGCATGCAAACCGACGTCGCATACGCGCTGTGGTCGGCCATCGGCACCGGCGCCATCGTGCTCATCGCCGTGCTCTTCCTCGGCTCACACTTGTCGCTGACCAAGGTCGTCGGAGTGGGGCTGATCATCGGCGGTGTGCTCACGCTGAACCTGACCGGCGCCCATTGACCCGGGAAGTCGAGCGTCGCCCTCGAGACCCCGCGGGTCGCAGGCAGACCATCATCGAGGCGGCCGGGAGGCTGATCGCCCGCCACGGCCTGGGCGACCTCACCCATCGCCGGGTTGCCACCGAAGCCGACGTACCGGTCGGGTCGACCACCTACTACTTCAGCGATCTCGGCGAACTAAGGGAAGCTGCCCTCGCTCACGTGGCGACCAGCGCAACCGACTGGCTCGAGCATTGGGAGCGCGACCTCGATGAGAGCACCGATGTTCCGGCGACCCTGGCCCGGCTCACCGCCGACTACCTGACCGACCCTGAGCGGCACCGCACCCTCAACGAGCTCTACGTTGCGGCAAGTCATCAGCCCGAATTGCGATCGCTGGCCCAGTCGTGGTCAGACGGCCTAGTCGCGCTGCTGGAGCCGCGTATCGGGCCCCGCGCCGCTCGCGTCGTCAGCATATTTCTCGACGGGGCCACCCTGCACGCCATGATCAGCGACACCCCCCTGGACGCTCCGGCGCTCACCGACGCGATCGCCAGACTGGTCGGCAACGACACCGGGACAGGCGGGCGTCAATAGGCGCCCGCCTGGCGCCGGGCCGCAAATCCAGCTCGAGCTGGTGGTACGCATCACCGTCATGCCGGGTTCGTTGTGAGTTTCGCGCAGGGGGTTGCGGCTTTGGCCGCATGGGGAACCCTGGAGGGATGAGCACACCAACGGAAGTGGAGGAACTAATCGACGCCCTCGCCTACGACGTTTACGACATCTACTACGGAATCGAGCACGACGGCCCGCAGTACAACAAGGAGCAGGGAGTGGTCGCGGCGCGATATCTGGCCCGCCGGCTGCTCCGGCGTGGCTGGCGCAAAACCGCCACCCGCGCCTTGCCACGTTGCCCGCACGGAACGGTGACCTGCTTCGACCCGTCGCCGCACACCCGTTGCGAAATATAGGGCAGCAACTACCGAGAGCCGCAGTTTCCCAAGAATCCACCAAGCCTGACGGCGCAGTCTGACCTCACTACGAGGACCCATTGGAAGGTGACTGCCGTGTCGAACTCCACAGCACGGGCGCAGGCCGCGCTGGATTCTTTTCCCGGCCCGGTCACCATGCAGCAACCCAGGTGGGTGACCCGACTCGGACTCGCGGTGGGCGTGGCGCTTACCTTTACCTTCCTTTGGTTCGTCTTCGTCGGAGTCGGTGACTCCGACCCCCACTTTCCCCGCGCGGCACAGGCATTCTTCGGGACGTTGGTGTTCGGAACCTCGGGCGTGTTGGCCCTCGCACTCTCCATCAGCGACCTGCGCAACCCGCCCGAACTGGTCCTGGACAAGCGGGGATTCGGGATCATCAAGGCCCACGATGCCCAGAACTTCCGCTGGAGCGCCGTCGAGAACTTCCGGATCAAGTCGGTTCGCGTCCATGGCCATGTGATACCGCGGGTCTGTTTCGACGAAGTCGAGACCGACCGCACCGGCGGCCAACGCCGCGACATGGTGTCCTTCCCGAACACCTACGGGCTGTCCAGGGAGTCGTTCTGCTCGATGATGCAGGCCTGGCGTACCGCGGTACTGAACACCAATCGTCCCCAGTCCGGATAGGTTCACCGCAGCGTCTTCGGCTACAAATTAGGGTCATGGAGCAGACCAGTCCCAGCCCCTTCATCGTCTCGAATCACCGCGATCACCTCAGCGCGCTCCCTTTTGGCGACACGCAGGATTTCACCGCCGCCGATCGCGGTTTCATCGCCAAGTTGTCACCGTGCGTGGTGACCGCCGCCGACGGCCGGGTGGTCTGGGATAACGATTCCTACTCCTTCCTCGACGAGGATGCCCCGCCGTCGGTGCATCCCAGCCTGTGGCGTCAGTCGCAGCTCTGCGCCAAGCAGGGCCTTTACCAGGTGGTCGAGGGCATCTACCAGGTGCGCGGACTGGACCTGTCCAACATCAGCTTCATCGAAGGCGACGCCGGTGTCATCGTCATCGACCCGCTGGTCTGCACCGAGACGGCGGCGGCCGCGCTGGCCCTGTACCGCGAGCACCGCGGTGACCGAGCGGTGAGCGCCGTCATTTATACCCACAGCCACGTGGACCACTTCGGGGGCGTGTTCGGGGTGACCACCCAGGCCGACGTCGATGCCGGCAAGGTCGCGGTGCTGGCGCCCGAAGGATTCGTCGAACACGCGGTGCAAGAGAACGTCTATGCCGGCACCGCGATGGCCCGCCGGGCGGCGTACATGTACGGAGCGGTCCTGCCGCGTGGTCCGCAAGGTCAGGTGGGATGCGGCCTGGGGCAGACCCCTTCCCTCGGTGAAGTCGGGTTGATCGTGCCGACGATCGACATCACCAGCACCGGCGAGATCCACACCATCGACGGTGTCGACATCGAATTCCAGATGGCTCCCGGCACCGAGGCGCCGGCAGAGATGCACTTCTACTTCCCCAAGTTCCGGGCGCTGTGCATGGCCGAGAACGCCACCCACAACCTGCACAACCTTTTGACCCTGCGCGGCGCGCTGGTGCGCGATCCGCACGCGTGGTCGGGCTACCTAACCGAGGCCATCGACACCTTCGCCGATCGCACCGACGTCGTATTCGCCTCACACCACTGGCCGACCTGGGGCCGCGAGGGCATCGTGGAATTCCTCTCGCTGCAACGGGATCTATACGCCTACCTGCACGATCAGACGCTGCGCCTGCTCAACCAGGGATACACCGGTATCGAGATCGCGGAAAACTTCCGGATGCCCCCGGCGCTGGAGAAGGCCTGGCACACCCATGGCTACTACGGATCGGTCAACCACAACGTCAAGGCCGTCTACCAGCGTTACATGGGCTGGTTCGACGGCAATCCCGCCCGGCTCTGGCAGCACCCGCCCGAAGCGATCGGGCCGCGATACGTCGAGGCCATCGGCGGCATCGACCGCACCCTCGAACTGGCTCAGAAGGCCTACGACACCGGCGACTACCGTTGGGCTGCAACACTTCTCGATCACATTGTGTTCACCGACGAGCAGCACGCCGGCGCGCGCAAGCTGTACGCGGACACCCTGACGCAGTTGGCCTACGGGGCGGAGTGCGCCACCTGGCGAAACTTCTTCCTGTCCGGAGCCACCGAGTTGGCGGCGGGCAACATGGGAACGCCCACCCAGGCCGCCTCGTCGGCCTCGTTGCTCGGCCAACTCACGCCCGAGCAGATGTTCGACGTCCTGGCGATCAGCGTGAACGGCCCGAAGGCGTGGGATCTCTCGTTGGCACTTGATGTTTCGTTCGACGACCTGGCAGTCAATTACCGGCTCACGCTGCGCAACGGGGTATTGGTGTACCGCAAGGCCAGCACCGATGCGTCAACCGCGAATGCCACGATCAAACTCGCGGGCAAGCTGAGGTTGGTCACCCTGGCAGCCGGGGATCAGACCTCCCCCGGCGTCGAGATCAGTGGCGACCCGCAAGCCCTGCAATCCCTTGTCGGTGTGCTCGACAGGCCCAACCCCGACTTCAACATCGTGACGCCGTAGTACCTATCCACGCACCCTAGCTGTCGGTTCCCCGGACTCCCCGATACAGACGCCCGACCAGGCGGCCGAGGATCCGGGTTCGCCGCGCCGAGTACGGGTACATGTGGACGTCGCGACGCGCGTGGAAGCGCGAAATGAGCAGCGCCTGCTGGCGACAGTACTTGCGGATGCCACCCGGGCCGTGGCGATAGCCAACCCCGGAGCCCGGCTTGGCTCCGCCCATCGGTAGCTCCAGCGCGGTGTAGTTCAACAGCGCGTCGTTGACCGTGACCGCACCCGAATTGACGCGTCGCGCCACGGCCTCGGCGTGCGCCAGATCGCGGGAGAACACCGCGGCGCACAGTCCATACTCCGAGTCGTTGGCCAGCCGAATCGCCTCTTCGGCGTCGGCGACCTTCATGATCGGCAACGTCGGCCCGAAGGTCTCCTCGCGCATGCAGGCCATGTCGTGGTTGACGTCGACCAGCACCGTCGGTTCATACCAGTACCCCTTCGTCCGGCCGCGATGACCGCCGGTGAGCACCTTCGCGCCACGTTCAACCGCTTCCTCGACGTGGCGCTGCACCGTTTCGACTTGCGGTGGGAAGGTCAGTGACCCGACGTCGACGCTGCCGGGGCCGCCGGGTACGCCCTGGCGGATCGCACGCACCTTTTCGGTGACCTTCGCGACGAACTCGTCGTAGACCGGCGCCTCCACATAGCAGCGCTCGATCGAGATGCACGTTTGACCGCAGTTGAACATCGAATAGTAGGCGGCGTGGTTGGCTGCCCGCTCGATGTCGGCATCGGCGAGCACGATCATCGGGTCCTTGCCACCGAGCTCGAGCGATGCCGGTATCAGGCGCTCGGCGGCGCGAACCGCGACCTTGCGCCCGGTGGCGGTGGAACCGGTGAACATGATCATGTCGACCTCGTCGATGACGGCCGCACCGGTTCCGCCCCGGCCGGTTGCCACCGCGAACACGCCGCCAGGCAAACCGGATTCGGCCAGTCCCTGCGCCAGCAGCAGCGAAGTCAGCGGCGTGACCTCCGAAGGTTTGAGAATCACGCTGTTTCCGGCCGCGAGTGCGGGAATGCAGTCACCGAAGGAGTTGGTCAGCGGGTAGTTCCACGGGCCGATGACGCCGATGAGCCCCATTGGCCGGTAGCGCAGCACCAGCCGCTTGCCCTTGACGAATACCGACGATGAGTGGATCCGCTCGTCGGCGAGGTAGCGCGGGGCTTTGTCTGCCCAGAACCCGAATGCCGCTGCGCCGTATATGAGTTCGGCGATCTGCGCGTCCTCGTAGGTCTTGCCGGTTTCGGAGCAGATCGTCGCGATCACCTGATCTGCGTTGTCGACGAGCCAGCGCTGCATCCGCTTCAGCACGACGGCTCTGCCCTCGTAGCCCAGCGCCTCCCAGCCCGGTTGGGCGGCCCGGCCCCGCCGGGCCAGCTCGGCGATCTGCGCCGCGCTCATGTCGGGAACATGCCCGATGACCTCACCGGTCGCGGGGTTCTCAACCGGGATCTGGGGCTGGCCATCATCCTTCTGCGTTGTTGGTTCGGTTGCGATGCTTGACATTTCAATCTCCTCAGGATCTCAGCGCGGCGCGTCGATAGCGGCTTGGCCGCCGCCGCGCCCGGACGGGATATGGGTCATTGCGCGCCCGGTCATCACTGCTGCGCCGGGCTAGCCTGGGGAACGGTGATGTCGCGTTTGAGGATCTTGCCG
The DNA here is from genome assembly GCF_003391395.1 of Mycobacterium marinum. NCBI lineage: Bacteria > Bacillati > Actinomycetota > Actinomycetes > Mycobacteriales > Mycobacteriaceae > Mycobacterium > Mycobacterium marinum. The sequence goes on along the minus strand of NZ_CP024190.1, from coordinate 1,801,547 downwards.
GTAGGCCCCTTGGGCAGTTCATCGACGAACCAGATCCGACGGGGATATTTGTAAGCGGCGACGCGTTCCTTGACGAAGTCCGAAAGCGCTGCGGCGTCTGAGGTGGCGCCCGGTATCAGCGCAATCGCGGCGCCCACCTCCTCCCCGAGCATGTCGTCGGGAACGGCGACCACCGCCGCCTCGCGGACCTCGGGATGCTCGTAGAGCACCTCCTCGATCTCGCGCGGGTAGACGTTGTAGCCGCCCCGGATGATCATGTCCTTGGACCGGTCCACGATGAAGTAGTAGCCGTCCTCATCGATGCGCGCCAGATCCCCGGTGCGAAACCAGCCCTCGGCGTCGATCGCGGCCGCGGTGGCATCGGGCCGGTTCCAGTAGCCCTTCATCACGTTGTGCCCGCGGATGGCGATCTCGCCGATGCCGTGCGTGTCGACTTCGAGAAGTTTCATCTGGACCCCGGCGATCGGCGTGCCGATCGACCCCGGCTTGCGCTCCCGATCGGGATGGTTGAACGACGCCGTCGGCGAGGTTTCGCTCAGGCCGTACCCCTCGAGCACCATGGTGCCGAAGGCCTCCTCGAAGCCGCGCATCACTTCGACCGGCATCGCGGCCCCACCGGACACGCACAGCCGCAACGATCCGGTGTCCGGGCGCTCGGTGCTGTGCAGCATCGCGGCGAACATGGTGGGCACGCCCTCAAAAACAGTGACCCGGTCTCGCTCGATAATCTGCAACGCCTTCTCCGGCGAGAAGCGCGGGATCAGGGTCAGGCATGCGCCGGCGGCGACTGCGGCGTTGAGCCCGGCGGTCTGCCCGAACGCGTGGAACAGGGGCAGGGCGCCCAGGATCACATCATCGGACCCCACCTGCAGCATCTGCACGATGACCTCGACGTTGCGGCGCAGGTTGGCGTGGGTGAGCTCGGCGCCCTTGGGCTTTCCGGTGGTGCCCGAGGTGTAGAGGATCACCGCGGTGTCGTCGTCCTCGCGCACGGCCGCCTCTTCGAGCGGCTCGGCCGCTTGGATGAGTTCCTCGAATTCGCCCGGCTTGACCAAGATGCACTCGGCGCCAGCCTCATCGGCACCCGCTTGCGCTGCGGGAGCAAACTCGTGCCAGGCGATGATCGCCTTGGCTTCGGAGTCAGTGAGATAAAAGCTGGTTTCCCGCTCCTTGAGCAACACGTTCATCGGCACCACCACCCCGCCCGCACGCAGCACGCCATAGTAGGCAACCGCGAAGTAGGGGACGTTGGGCAGCATGACACCCACCCGGTCGCCGGGGCGCAATCCGCGCTGGATCAGCAGGCCGGCGAGCCGCGCACTGGCGGCATCAAGTGCGCCGTAAGGTATTTCGATCTCGTCGAGACGCAACGCGATTCGGTTCGGGTGGCGGCGAGCGCCCTCGATCAGGTTGCCGGCCAGACTGGTCACTTCGGATCCTCCTTGGGTTGCGTTCTCGCGGTGCGAGTTCGAGTCTTGCGCTTTGGGCGCGGAATCACCAGAGCACACAGCTGCGCCAACTCCGCCTTGATGTCTTCGATGAATGGCCACGCGTCCTCGACGAGGTCACGATCGGCGATCACGCCGATGTCGAGTGAGTCGCGGTAGCTCAACACCGTGAGGTTGACCCCGACGCCGTCGATGACGATCGACACCGGGAATTGGGCTTGCAGCCGGGCGCCGGCCAGATACAACGGCGTCGGTGAGCCCGGAACGTTGGAAACCACGACGTTGACCGGCGGCGCCAGTGGGTCGCTGACCGACAGCTGGCCGACAACCCGGGATGCCCGCGCCAGCAATGCCGGTGGAATGAATTGGTTGGCGTCTTGCATCAGCGTGGCCGGGATGGCCCGGTGACGCTGCTTGGCCGAGCGCATGACGTCATTGACCCGCGCGACTCGCCGCCGAGGGTCGGGTTCGTCGGTGGGCAGCGGCACGATCATCGTCGAGACGCGGTTACCGAAGGTCCCGGCTTGCTCGGGGGTACGCACCGACACCGGGACCATGGCCAGCAACGGCTCGGTCGGCAGATCGCCGGCGGCGGCCAGCCGCCGCCGCAATACCCCGGCGCTCAATGCGAGCACGACATCGTTGACGGTGACGCCCATCGCGTTCTTGACCGCCTTGACATCGGCCACCGGCACCGAGGCGAACGCGAACCGGCGGTGCGGACCGATGCGCCGGTTGAATCGTGTTCGAGGTGCCCGCAGGTTAGTCCGCTCCAGCACACCGCCGTCGCGGCGCCGCGCGCCGGTCAGCAGAGCGCTGCCTGCCGCCAGCGCCCGCACCCCGGGCAGCATCCGCACGGTGGGCACTTGGTCCAGATGTGGCAGCGTGCGCGGTGTCGCGGCGAGCGCGCGCAGTGGCTGCCGGGCCAAACCGAGCAGACCGCGCAGCAGTAGCCCCACTTGACCCGGAACCGGGTCGCCGCGCCGAGGAGGGCGCTGCGCCGGTTCGAGGCGCTCGAGTGTGCGGGGGTTCGGGTCGGGATCCAACAACACGCTGAGCAACTCGCCGCCCGATACCCCGTCGACGGCGGCGTGGTGGATCTTGGTCATGATCGCGACTCGCCCCCCGGACAAGCCCTGGATGAGATAGAGCTCCCACAGTGGACGCCCGCGGTCCAGCGGGCGCGAGTGCAGACGCGCCACCTGCTCGGCGAGCTGGCGGTCGTCACCCGGCCCGGGCAATGCCAGCTCACGGATGTGAAACTCGAGATCGAAGACCGGATCGTCGAACCAATAGGGGTGGTCGAGGTTCAGCGGCACAGGCGCCAATCGCCACCGAAACGGCGCCAGTGAGTCGATCCGCGTCGCGACGAGGTCGCGCACAGCCTCGAGGGTAAGCCTCGCCCCGGGCGCGGTCGAAGGATCGTAGATGCCCAACGCGCTGACGTGGCCGTGCGTGCGACCGTCTTCAGCGGCGAGAAACTGCGCGTCAAGACTGGTGAGCTGGTGCATCGCAGCTCACCCGAACACCGGGAAGCTGCGGCGCTTGGCCAGCCGGTCCATCCCGTCCTGGATCGCGCTTTGTACTTCCCGGTAGATCTTGTCCACGTACTCGGTGTCGTCGGCGCGCGCCGGGTCGGTGTCGACGTAAACCGGATCGAGGAACTCGGTGCGGATCTTGGCCGGCAACGGCAGATGTGCGGGCAGGATCTCGACGGCCAGCGGGAACGGGAAGCCCGCGATGATCGGTATCGTCGCGCCGCGCAGCCGCTTACCCAGACCCGTCCAGCGAGCAATGAACCGGCCCTCGGACAGCACAAACACGGTGTCGTGGCCACCGACCGTGGCCACCGGCACAATCGGCACACCGGAACGGATCGCCTGGCGCACAAATCCCTTGCGGCCGGCCAAGATCGCCTTGTCCCGCTGGCGCCAGTTGCGCATCGCATCCTGCTCGCCTCCCGGCCAGACGACCACGTCGTGGCCCGCCGCCAGGGCATCGGTGACCCCCTTACGGGACGCCGGAATCACCCCGAGGGCCTTGAAATAGTCGCCCAGCAGCGGCGCGGCCATCAACACGTCGTGGGCGGTGCCGTTCAAGATCCGCCGTCCCTCGAACCGCCGATACCAGGAATGCACCAGCGTCCACGCGTCCATTGTCAGCGAGCCGCCCGAATGGATGCCGATCAGCAACGACGGTTCGTCAGGGATGCGATGCCAGCCATCGATCTCCACCCGAAAGTAGTTGTCACACAGGAAATTCCAGATCGGATTCTGTACGTATCGCATGAACTGCTGGTTGGGGGCCGCGGCGGACATCGCCCCGGCAATGCGACGTGCCATGAATTTCTCCAGCCGCCCCTGGGGCGCTTGCCTGGTATTGATGAGGGTGACGGTCGCGGTCGTCATGAATGTTCCTCCTTACGCGTTTCACGCCGAGCGAGCGCTCGACGGATGGCATCAGCTGCCCTGACTGTCATTGACTGAACGGATCGCCCGGACCATGGCTGCGCGCTGGGGTGGAACGGAATCCGACGTCACCAAAATTACGGCTCCCGGAACTCGGAAACGAGGTCGCCAGGCAACCAACTCCGCAGGCAGTCTTTGTCTCGCGAGAACAAACCTCTTCGCGCCGGGCGAACCCGCGAATCACTTCGCCGGCCCGCCTCCGCGTCATAGAGTCTGGGCATGGCAGCAGACCGCCAGCAAGACTCCGTCGACACCTGGGCGGTCGAAATCGTCACGCGGCTGGGTGACCTGATGACTTCGCTTGTCGACTCGGTCGAAGCCGAGGTGGTCAGCGAAGTCGGCGAACTGCGTGAGGACACGTTGCTGACGCGACTGTTGCATGACAGCATCAGGGCGAATATCGAGACGGTTTTCTCCGCCATCCGCCACGGGATCCGAATCGAAAACGTCGAGCCGCCAACAGCCGCACTCGAGCACGCGCGGCGCCTGGCACAACGCGAGGTGTCGGTGAACTCGCTGGTGCGCTCCTATCGGCTGGCGCACAAGGCGGTACTCGACGTCGCGCGCGGAGAAGTCCGCGCCTTGAAGCTGGACCCGGGTCTGAGCCTGGACGTATTCGGCCGCATCGAGCAGGTCACCTTCGGCTACGTCGACCACATCACCCAAGAAGTGGTGAATACCTATCAGAGCGAGCACGACCGTTGGACCGAGAACCGAAACAGTCTGCGCGCGTTGCGAGTACGTGAAGTACTCGACGGAGCCCAGCTCGACGTCGATGCCATGACGACCGAGATTCGCTATCCACTCAACCTCATCCACCTGGCCACCGTGATGTGGTTCGACGGGCCCGACCTCGGCAACGAACTCGCGATCATGCAACGGGTTATCCGCCAATTCGGACAGTCGGTTGGTGCGAGTGCGAGCCCGTTGTTCATCCCGGTGGACCGACTGACCGGATGGGCATGGGTCCCGTTGACGACCGACACCGCGCGAAACGCGGTGACAGAGATCCGCGAATTCGCCCGGGAGCGAACCGACATCCCGTGGATCGCGGTTGGCGATCCCCTGCCACATGTAGCCGGCTTCCGCCGCTCGCACCGGCAGGCGCGGGACGCTCGTTCGGTGGCAATCGTGCTGGGCTCCAATGCGCATCGGGTCACCGCCGCCGGCGATCCCGGACTCTCCATGGCGGGTCTACTCGGCCGCAACATCGAGGACGCGGCGGCCTGGGTCGGCCAGATACTCGGCCCGCTGGCCTCTCAAACCGATAGCGACGAGCGGCTACGGGAGACACTGCGCGCGTTCCTGCGCAACGGATCGAGCTTCAAAGCGGCCGCCGAGGAGCTTCACCTGCATCACAACTCCGTCAAGTATCGAGTGCAGCGCGCGATCAAGCGTCGGGGCCGGCCGCTCACCGATGACCGCCTCGACGTTGAAGTCGCACTCCTGCTTTGCCATTGGTACGGGGCCGCAGTTCTGGGCTGATGTCGGTCAGCCCAGAACTGCCGTGGTTGTCCACGTCAGGCGTTGCCCCCGCCGGGCACGGCGATCGCCGCGATGGCTTCCGCGGTGCGATGTGCCAGAGCCATTGTTGAGATCATCGGATTGGCACCGCTGGCACTCGGCAGTGCGCTCGCGTCACCGATGAAGACCCCGGGCGTGTCGTGCAGCTCGCCCCACTCGTTCGCAACCGAGGTGGCCGGATCCGAACCCATCCGGCAGCTGCTCATCTGGTGGGCGGAGAACAGCCGATGCCCGCCCGCGCCAAGCGGGATTCGCTGCATCTCGGCGATGAACGCCTCGAGGTCGTCGCCGGCGCGCCAGCGGGCGCCGGTTGCGGCAAACGGCACGATCTCCCGGGCCCCACCCGCGGCATGGATGCGGATCTGAGCTTCGATCGACTGGTGCGCGATGCGCACGTCGAGTTCGTCGGTCAGATCGTAGTGAACCACCGCCTCCCCGGCGTCGTCGATCGTGACGGTCCCGTGCCCGCGGTCGCGGGCCAGCCCGATCAACCAGGCCGCGTTCCCCAGCCGCGCCATCGTTTCCTTGTGCTCCTCGAAGGTCGCACGCGCCATGCCGCCGGCAATGATCGATGTCGCCCATTGGGCACCTTCGATCAGGAAGCCGTAGCCGTCTTCGATATCGGCGAACTCGTCGACCAGTGCGGTCATCGGGCCGCCCCACCACGGCTGCTGCGGCTGGTCGTGTAGCGCGAGCATGGCGACCACCGGATGCAGGTGCAGATACCGGCCGACCGCCGGACCGCCGATACCCGAGCGCAGCAGCAGCGCCGGAGACTCGAGCGAGCCGCATGCGGCGACCACGCGCGCCGCATTGACCTGCAACGGCACACTCGCCCCAGTGCGCGGGTCCACGAAACTGGCCTGCACCCCGGTGGCACGTCCGTCCCGCGTCAGCACCCGCTCGGCGCGACAGCGTGCGATTACCCGGGCGCCGCTGTGCACCGCGTCGCGCAGGTAGGTGCGACGCACATCGAGCTTGGCTCCGGAGCGGTCACCCAAGCCGATGTAGCCCGCGGTGTCCGGTGAATACGCGGCCGGATCCGCGTTGCGGAACAGGGTTTTGAAGGACCAGCCCAGCTCTTGGGCGCCGTCACGCATGCGTTCGTGGGGGCCGTTGAGGTCCGAGCAATCCGGGTTGACCCCGAGGCGCTCCCATACCGCGTCCAGGTGGCGGTCGAACTCGGGTCCGTCCACATCTTTGAGGCCAAACTCCTGCGCCCATTGTTCGCGCACTTGCGCCGGGGTGCGCAAGCAGTTCGACCAGTTGATCGTCGGGCCGCCGCCGAGCGTCGCCCCGGCCAGCAGGGTGACGTTGAAATCGGCCGTCGGGGTGGGGCCGCCGCGCCAGAACATCTGCTGGAAGGCGGGTAACTCGAGCCCGCTGAAGTCGGGCTCATTGAAGTTCCCACCCGCCTCGAGCACCACGACATCGAGCCCGGCCTGCGCCAGCACGCCCGCGATCAGACCGCCCCCGGCCCCCGACCCGACCACACAGACATCGGCGCTGAGCTCGGGACCGTCGGGAACAAACGGCACGGGGGCCTCGTCGCCGCCCGGCTCGATACGCGGCGCGCCCGGGTAACCGAAACCTTCCCACATGGGGTTGCTAGCGGTCTGCGGATCGGGCCCCGCGTAGGCGACCGCAAGGGTCAGCGATACCAGCGCGTTCATCGCCGCCGCCGGCTGCGGACCCAGCTGCGCAAAGTCACCGATGAGCCGCTCGCGCGCCGATTGCGAGGCGGCGACGAATCCCTGCGCATGCAGCCCGTCGAGCAATGCGAGCATGCCCGCGCGCTGTTGCTCGGGAAGTTCCGCGAGGGTGAATCCGACCGCGACATCCGCGTGCAGGTCACTGCCGCCCAGCGACCAGAACCGGGTTGGGTCATCGGAGCGATCCAACGATGGCACGACGGTGTCCGCCAGCGCTGCCAAGACCGCGCGGTGCGTATCGGTGACGCGGGAATTCATTGGTGCCTCCTACAGGCTGGTGGGATCTTGACTCCGTTGCGGAGGTAGCGAAATCGCGACGCATGCCCTCCGCGCGGTCGCAATAAGAATTGCCGAGACGACGAGTGTGCGTCGACGTTGTCAGGTGACGAAACTCTTGATGCGGCCTTGTCGTCGGGAGACAAGTCGGCCGGACAACCGTCGGCCGCTATTGCCCCGTCGCTGGCATCCGGATCCCACCGCGTCCGCGGCCAACTCCGCTTCTTCGCCGGCGCCGTGGACGACTGACCGGGCACGTCACCATCTGCGGAATTCGGCCCCCGAATTGCGGCGACGCTGATACGGTCGGCGGCACCTGGGAATCGGTGGCGATGAAATGGGGATCGAATATGTCGTTGGTGATGGTGGTGCCGGAATGTTTGAACCAGGCGGCCGGACAATTGGAAAACATCGGCACTGCGTTGGGTGCGGCCAATGCGGCGGCGGCGCCGCCCACCACTGGGATAGCGGCCGCAGCCGGTGACGAAGTGTCGGCGGCGGTGGCGTCGCTGTTCGCGGAGCACGGACAAGGTTTCCAGCACCTCTGCGGTGAAGCGGCGGCATTTCACTCCCGGTTTGTGCAGGCCTTGGGTGGGGCTGGGTCCGCCTTTGCGGCCAGTGAAGCCACCAACGCTGCACTGATGTCGGCCTCGGCGGCAGCGGCCTCGGCCGCGGCGATCCCCGTACCCCCACTCCCGCCGCTTCCGCCCATCATCAACGAGCTCATCAATTGGGCGTTCGACGTGGTGAACTGGGCAATTGACTGGGCGGTCTCGTGGATCAACTGGGGGATCCAATTGGTGAACTCGGTAATCAATTGGGCGCTCAGTTTCATCCCGTCACTTGGTTGGATCAACTCGTGGATCAATTACGGGATCAATTGGGTGAACTCCCTCATCAACTGGGCGTTTGGTTTCATCCCGCCGATCCCTGTCCCATAGTCGCTAGTCCAGTCGGGGAATCAGTCATCAACCCGAACTCGTGGACGATCATTGGAAGAGGACAGCGTGCCGCCGGGACCGTTGAGTCGGTCACCAACTATCGCGGTTACGCGGTCTGCACCACTGAGGTGGATGGGGGTGCGGGAGGTGCACTGGGGGCGGTGGGGACTTTGCTGGGCAGACTTGGCGGAGTCAGCGAGCCGTACTGTGGGCAATAGGCCTGAATTGCGGCTCCGGTGAAGTAGGCAGCGTCGAGCGCCGGCCAGTCGGTGGCCTTGGTCACCTTGGCGATCAGGTCCGCGTTGCTGGCATTGGGATTGTCGTGCAGCGAGCCGCACACGATGGTTTTCGCGACTTGGATTGCCTTGTCTGGGGATCCGAAATCCATGCCGGAGGTGTTGAGGTTAGTCAGGAATGCATCGTCGGTGGAGTCTGCAGCGGCCGGCGCGGCCAATCCGACCGCAAGGACCATCAGCGCTACGGCTTTCGCCACCATGGCGTGCCCCTCCTTGCTCGGATGTCGCGTGTTGGGCGCCCCGGGCTGGCACGACGCGATTGCTAGGGATATTAGCGAATACCCCGATGCACCGCTGGCGTTGCGATTGGCCGCATCCAGCGCCGAGCCGTTCATCGGTGCTTGCACGCGGCGGCGTAGCGGGCAGGCGGCAGGTGCCCGAGCACGGCGTGGCGACGGCGATGGTTGTAGTCGTGTTTCCAGTCATTGATGGCCATCCGGGCCTGGTTCAGCGACCAGAAGCTGTTGATGTTGAGACATTCGTCGCGGATGCGCGAGTTGAACCACTCCACGTAATTGTTGCGCCGAGGTTCACTGGGCGGGATGAAGCGCAGACCTGCGTGTTCGGTGGCCCATTCGGACATTGCGGCACAGGCTAATTCGGGTCCATTGTGACAGCGCACCACATCCGGGTAGGTTCCGCGGCTGGCCGCGAGTCTCTCGAGTACAGCGATCAGGCCTTCGCCGGTGATGCTGCGGACAATCAGCCCACCCAAGCATTCGCGGGTGTGCTCATCGACAATCGACATGATCTTGATCGGCCGTCCGTCGATAGTGGCACCGGACAGGAAGACCGCCGCCCATATCCGGTTTGGCCTGTCGGCTGTCATCCCGCTTGGCGAAGTCGAGCTGGCCTGGCGCTCGCCGCGCCGACTCAGCGCCACCCGCAGGCCTTCCTCGCGCCAGAGTCGCTGCACCTTCTTGTGATTGACCACCCAGCCTTCAACGACGGCGTCACGATAGGCCGGCCGGAACCCGCGACCTGGGTGCTCCTTCGCGTAGCTACGCAGCCAGGCCCGCAACGCCGCATCGGGGTCGGTTGTCGTGGCTGCGGGCTGGTGTCTCTGAGTCGCACGGGGCTGCCCGGTAACCCGGCAGGCGAATCGCTCGCTGACCCCCAGCTCCTGCTGGAGATGACGAACGGCCGCCCGCCGACGTTCCGGGCCTAGAAGTTTCCCTTCCCGATCTCCTTAAGGGCGATCTTCTCCAGCTCGGCATCTGCCAATAGCCGCTTGAGCTTGGCGTTTTCCCGCTCGAGCTTCTTGAGGCGCTTAGCGTCGTCAGCCTTCAAACCACCAAACTGGTTGCGCCACCGGTGATATGTCGCCTGCGAGATACCCAGCTCGCGGCACACCGCCGCTGTGTCCTTCCCCTCAGCCAGCAGCCGATCGGCCGTCACCAACTTGCGCACAACCTGTTCGGGGCTGTGCCTCTTCCTCGTCGCCACGATCCTATCGAGCCTCCGCGCTGGCGTGCTGCTGCTGGACTGGCCCCAATCGAGTGAGCCAGGGTGTATGAGGGTTTTTTGGTCCACGATGGGCACCATCCAATCGAGAACTGTCAGCCAAGACCGGCGTCGCGAATGCGCCGACGGGTGGCTGCAGGGTTGGGTGTTTTCTCAGCGAGGCGGACCCACAGGTGCCAACCTGTAAGGGCAGCCTCGATGTCTTCGACATCTACCCCGGCGCGGCCGATGGCCACGAAGCGGTGGATGTCGGGTCAATGTTTGGCGATGCCAGCGATATTGACCCGCGTCGGTGAGCCGGGCGTTTCGGCGGGACCGTAGCCGACAGGGCCCGCCCGGCGTTGTCGGGCGAAGCCAGGTTCAGTGCAAGGTCGCTGTGCATGGCGTGTCTGTCCGATGTCAGCGGCTGGCGACCCTGGCCCATTGGGCGCGCTGATGGTGGATGCCATCAATGACACTTTCAAGCGCTGTACCGATACGCACGCGGTCACCGGTGGCGAGAAAGTCGAACTGCAGACCGCGCAGTTGCGCCAGCAACAGCGTGGCAAAGGTGTCGGCCTCGTCGCTGGGGCACCCGGCTAGCAGTGCGTGGTAGCGGATGATTTCGATCCATCCGGTCACCACGCGGTCCAGGAACGCGCGGTACTCGTCTGGGCTGCGCACCGCGTGCGCGTAGGCCTCAAACACAAGTCGAGACCTGCGGTCAGACTGTGGCTCGGTCCATCGCTGCCACATCTTCCTGACTAGCGACTCGACATCATCAGCACCAAAGTGATCCGGGATCTGTACCCGTGCGCCGATCACACCAAAGATTTCGACTAGCAGTTCGTCCTTTGTGCCGAAGTGGTGGCGCAACGTTATGTGCGACACGCCTGCCGCTGCCGCAAGAGTGCGAAACGACATCCCGCTAATCCCGTGCTCCAACAGATGGGCCATGACCGCGTCGAGGATTTCGCCGCGCCGGTCCCGGTAGCGCAGCCGCCGGCCATCCACACGCTCACCGCTGTGATCGTTGGACACCATCGCTATTGCCCTCACTTCCAACTTCCTGCTGGCGTCACACTTGATCTACCAATCGGTAGATCAAGTCGCAGTATTAGCTATACCAGACGGTAGATCAACATGTCAACGAGGGGTTGTATGGTGAGCACTCCTCTTTTTGACCTGCAACCATCGAGTCGATTCGGGAGTGGCCGTCGTCAAGACCAGTCCGGCCCGTGCCAGTTCACGGCGCAACGTTGCGAGGGTGATTCGCCGCATGGTCTGCCGCTGGCACCATTGCTGGTCGTCGACAGCAACAACGAACTCAGCGTCGATGACACCGCCTCGGTTGGAGTGGATGGCCAAGCTCATCGTCACTCCCGCCTTGACATGGGTTCCGGTCCAGCCCGTCGGCCGCTCGGCAAAGTAGGACGGTGGCGACCACTCGATGATGGCCTTTCCCGCCGGCGCAAGATGGTGGGTGACCGAGGCCAACATCGACCTGAGTAGTTGAGTGTCCGGATAGTTGATCAGGTTGGATATCAGCAGAACTGCGTCAAATCTCTCGGCCAATCGCAGGTCCTCGATTCGCGCCTGAACCGTGCGCGCACAACGGACATGCTCAAGCATCTCGGCCGAGTCGTCGACCGCGGTGACCCGATGCCCCAACGCCGTTAGCGCGTTGGCGATACGGCCGGTTCCGGCGCCGAGGTCCAGCACCGAACTGCGCGGCGGGAGTAGCCAATGGATGCGTTCAACTTCGCCCAGCGATGGCATTCGGCGGTAGATTTCGACCACGCTGCCGTCGCCAGTCACTGCGCTGACGGCTCCCGGTGGGTTGCCGTGAGGCATGGTGGTGACGTAGTTAGGCATCGAGGCTGCTTTCCGCGCTAAGCCGAGCGGTTACGTACCGGCTCGGCGGTGTTGCATCACCCAGCTCGACGGGTGCGCTGCGGTGATAGCGGGCCAGGAGGCGCTCGGCGGTCAACACAGAAGCGTGCCAACCACGCCCGCGTAGCCAGTCGGCGACGTCTGAGCGTCCTTCGGCGAGATCCCACAGCTCGGTAACGTTGGAAAGCCCGGCCAGCGTGGTCGCGGTGACTCGCATCCGCCGTATGCGAGCACGCTGGCGCGCCACCGTCGTTGGCTTGAGGAACTCGCTACTCAATGCCTCAGCGGCAAGCCAGCTTCCGGGCACGCTGAGCTTGTGGACGTCCCCAAAAAGCAGATCCTGAGCCGCGACAGAAAGGAACGGCAGGAGACCTTCGACCAGCCAGGCGGTCGGTGCGGCAGGGTCGAATCCGGCCAGACACAGCGATCGCGGCCAGCATCGATGTAGATCCACCGGGACGTCGACGTAGTTCGCCGCCGGCGTTGCGCCGTTGTCCCGCAACGTAGACAACTTGAATTCCAGTACGTTGGGCTGGTCGAGTTCATACACGGTGACCGCGTCAGGCCAGCTCAGACGCCACGCTCGGGTGTCAAGACCCGCCCCCAGACTCACCACCTGACGGATGCCCGCGTCAGCCGCTGCAAGAACGAATTCGTCGAAAAACTTGGTGCGCGATGCGATGTGCCCCAGCGAGGTTTGCATTACCGCCGCCAAAGCCGGATCGGCACTGGCAAGTTCATCGTGCGCCGCGCCACTGGCCACCATGCTCCACAAGTCCTGACCGGCCGCATCGACGAATAGTTGCGCGAACGGATCGACGATCAGCGGCCGCTGCCGCCGGGCCTCTGCCGCACGCGCGGCGGCCACACCGAGCGCAGTGGCCGCCACTTCCTCAGCCCCTTCCCGGGGGGCGTTCTTGGTGATGGACATGATGAACCTTTCCAGAGTTGGGTTTTGACGCCGCGGACCCTTCGTCTGCGGCCGCAGTCTTTGTCGTCGAGGCCCGCCGAGAAGCGAGCTTGGCCGCGCACGACCGGTGGCTACGGCGGCGCCGGTGATGCCCGCACCCAGGCGTGGCCGGACGCCCTGATCGCAGCCGATATCAACGCCGGCGCGGCGGGCCGCCTCGCACAGCCTTGCGGCCGCCCCGACCCGGGAATTGCCCTGCCGCGACGTGCGGCAGTACTGCTCTGATGAAATGTGTTGAGGCGGAACAGCGCCGGACCAGCGGGTGCGCTGTCCAGGCAATGCGCGTTCGGGGCCGCCCGCCCGGCTGCCGATCGCAGCCGGTGCAGGTGGGCTCGACGCTCGAATTCGTCGCGATTCGTGTCATTGCGCACGACCACTTCCTGTGTCGGCGGTCGAGCTCCGCCAGAAAGAATCAGCTTGCCGGATGATTGTTCCCTCGGCACGACTTCCGTCGCCGATTCCAACTCCGGGAAGCCTGCACATTGAGCAACGACGTTTGTTCGTCACTAGCCGAACTTTCAACCGGTTCCACAAGCAGTCCTCAGACGGTAACGATTGCGTTCAAACCAGTGCACCTCCCCGGGGCGATTTATAACGTTTCTATTAAATGGGCATGCAGATGCTAGGCAGCCATTTCTGTGATCCAACTAATTGATAGCTAACAATTTGCTGAGACCTCGCGATGCCCGGGCTTGAACAAGGCATCATTGCAGGTCTTGTGCCTTATTTTCACTGCCGCAAACTACAACAGCGTCCGGCGGCCGAACTAGAAATGACCGGCTGGCCCCAATTAATTGGGCCGGGGTGTATGAGAGTCTTGTCGAAAATAATTGTCAAATGCCCTACCGATATTGCACGGACGGCGGGTGATGGCACGCGGGCCGAGGCAGGTTCGGGCCGAACGCAACGCCGCGCATCCGGGCGCAGGTAGTGCCGTAAGGTCCCGTAGCGCTGGTGATATCGGCATGGCAGTGCACTCGTGGTGTTGGCACACAGGCGTGCGAGCCACGAGATAACGAGGCGACGTCGCCTCAGATGTCCAAGCACCCTTGTCGCCAGCCCTGCCAGGCAAAAGCGCCACATCCGGCCAGTCTCAGTGACCATTCTCGGAAAATCTCTCATACACCCCGGCTCAAGCAATTGGGGCCAGCCAGGCATTCCTGGCATAACCCTTTCCTCTCCCCCATTCGGCTATCGACTAACTCCTCCCGAGGCAGGTGCGTAGCAGCAGCTCGCGGTGGAAAATAACGTTGTCGACAGTTACCGGCCCAATTGCTAACTTCCGGTCGTCGCCTTGACCAGGTCCAAAGTGCGGCTGGCTTCGTAAACGACAATGAAAGTCAAATCGAATAAGCGGTCGTTGTGAGAAGCGGCTCCATCAGTCAACGGAAACGCGGGTGTCGCCCGCGTTGTTCGGATCGATGGTTTGGATGACGTCGCTATCGCTGGGACCCACGCGAGGCTGGCGCGAAGCATCAGACCGGCGCCGATACCAGTCGTAGCAACACGATTGTCGTTCGAACAACACGAGGTCGTGTGGGTGGTGGTAGGACTTCGCTGGCCGATCCCTCAAGCACTTTGCGATCTCCGGCACCGACGCGAAACGCTAAACCGGCCGAACCGATTACCAGGCGCTCGCCCAGATGTACGAGCCGACGTACGTCGCGACCCGCTGCACGCAGAGGCCAACTGTTGGCTGCCTGGGCGCCCTGCCGGTGCAGAATTGGCCGATCCGCACCAACAGTCCCAGGATTGGTGCGCAACCATGCCTCGCCTCCGGCCGACCCCCGATCATGAAGTCCGCATGAACACCAAATGACACTGCCGATTTCGTGATCGCGGCCAACCACCACGACATCATTGGTGTTCGGCACCTCGAGCATCTCGAGTCGCGTCGCGCATCCGGCCCGATCTCCGGGTTCCCGCCCACGACGTCGAGTTATCCTCTGCCCCAACACTTTTGTTGACCGTGACGAGGCTAGGAATGCTTCAGTCCAACGTGTGCGGTTGGCACTTGGTCGATGTCGTGTCCCCGCAGAGTCGTCCCATCCGAACGTCGCGTGACCGAGTCGCACAAACGCTGGACCACAACGACAGGCTCACCTTGGCAATCTCCCCAAAGCGAACCTCCGCCAGTAGTCCGACTACCTATTTTCTTTCCCAATACCAACCGCATCAATTCTGGCTGCGGGTGCACTGCCGTCACCGAGCGTGTTTTGGAGCTGCCCTGTGTCGTACATGTCTATCTCACCGGAAATCGTGTCATCGGCCGCAGGTGAATTGGCGAACATCGGATCGACGGTCAGCGCGGCCAACGCGGCGGCTGCCGCCGCCACGACAGAGTTGTTGGCTGCGGGCTCTGACGAGGTATCGACGCGCATCGCAGCGCTCTTTGGCGCCAACGGCGTCGAGTATCAGGCCATCAGCGCGCAGATAGCGTCGTTTCACGACCGGTTCGTTGCGGCTTTGAACACTGGGACGAGTTCGTATGTGTGGGCTGAGGCGACCAACGTTGAGCAGAATCTGCTGAACGCGGTCAACGCGCCGGTCCAGACTCTGCTCGGGCGCCCGTTGATCGGCAACGGCGCCAATGCGACAACCCCCGGTGGTGCGGGCGGCGACGGTGGGCTGCTCTACGGCAGTGGCGGCAACGGCGCGGCCGGTGCGCCCGGGCAGGCCGGCGGGGCCGGCGGATCCGCGGGCCTATGGGGCAACGGCGGCTCTGGCGGCTCCGGCGGAATAGGCGGCGGCACCGGCGGCAACGGCGGCAGCGGCGGGTGGCTGCTTGGCCGCGGTGGTATCGGCGGTGCGGGCGGCACTGGTGGCGGTAGCGGGGGTAGCGGTGGAGGCGCGTGGCTGTTTGGCGACGGCGGCGCAGGTGGGATGGGCGGCAGCGGCGGCTCCGGTGGCGGCTTCGGCGGCACCGGCGGGCACGGCGGGCTGCTGTATGGCAACGGCGGCGCTGGCGGTGCCGGTGCAACTGGGCAGACCGGCGGGTCCGGCGGATGGGCGGCGCTGTGGGGCCGCGGTGGGGCTGGTGGGGCTGGCGGCGACAACGGTGGGTTCGCCGGTGGCGACGGCGGCCACGGCGGACTGTTGTGCGGCGCCGGCGGTGACGGCGGCCTTGGGGGCGGCGATGGTGGCAATGCCGGGTGGTTGTTGGGCTTCGGCGGGCACGGCGGCGCCGGCGGCGATGGCGGCTTCGCGGGCGGCGAGGGCGGTAACGGTGGATGGCTGTTGGGCTTCGGCGGGCACGGCGGCACCGGCGGCATCGGCGGCGGCACGGGTGGGGCGGGCGGCGCAGGCGGCCTGGTGATGGGCTTCGGCGGACACGGCGGCACCGGCGGCATCGGCGGCGGTGCAGGCGGGGCGGGCGGTCAGGCCGCGCTGCTCTTCGGGCACGGCGGCGGTGGTGGCGCCGGCGGAGTCGGCACTGCCGGCGGCGCCGGGGGTGCCGGCGGAGACGGCGGCAACCCCGGATGGCTGTTGGGCCGAGCTGGCTCCGGCGGAGACGGCGGGGCCGGCGGGGCTGCTACCACAGTCGGCGCCACCGGAGGCGTGGGTGGCCACGGCGGGGCCGGCGGACGCGGCGGCGTCTTGATGGGTGGCGGTGCCGGCGGGGACGGCGGGGCCGGCGGAGCTGGTGCTAATGGCAGCAACGGTGTCGGCGACGGAGGCAACGGCGCCACTGGTGGCGGTGGCGGTGTTGGCGGCGACGGCGGCGCCGGCGGTCAAGCCGCGCTGTTGTTCGGCTGCGGTGGGACCGGGGGCCACGCCGGTGCTGGCGGCGCCGGTGGCGGCGGCGGCACGGGCGCAGACAGTCTTACCGGTATCGGCGGTGCTGGCGGGGACGGCGGGGTCGGCGGTGCCAGCGGCCAAGCCGGAGCCGGCGGTGCCGGCAACCTGTTCAGCCACAACGGATCCAGGGGTCATGCGGGCATCGGCGGAGACGGCGGTGACGGCGGCA
Source organism: Mycobacterium marinum (assembly GCF_003391395.1). NCBI lineage: Bacteria > Bacillati > Actinomycetota > Actinomycetes > Mycobacteriales > Mycobacteriaceae > Mycobacterium > Mycobacterium marinum. Next base: position 1,784,609 of record NZ_CP024190.1, on the reverse strand, counting down.
CCGGAGGAACCGGCGGAGAAGGCACCGACGCCGCCGCAGGATCCGGCCTCACCGGCGGCACCGGATACGCCGGCGGCGCCGGAGGAACCGGCGGCGCCGGCGGCAACAGCGGCCTCGGCGGCACCAACGGATCCGGCGGACACGGCGGAACCGGCGGGACTGGCGGCACAGGCGGAACCGGCGGATCCGGCGCGGACAACACCACCGGCATCGGCGGCGACGGAGGCCAAGGCGGCACCGGCGGCGACGCCGGCGCAGGCGGAGCCGGCGGCAACAGCGGCTTCGGCGGCACCGGCGGCACCACAGGAACCCACGGCGACGCCGGCATCGGCGGCGATGGCGGTGACGGCGGCACCGGAGGAACCGGCGGACAAGGCACCGACGCCGCCGCAGGAACCGGCCTCACCGGCGGCACCGGATACGCCGGCGGCACCGGAGGAACCGGCGGCGCCGGCGGCAACAGCGGCCTCGGCGGCACCAACGGATCCGGCGGACACGGCGGCACCGGCGGGACTGGCGGCACCGGAGGAACCGGCGGATCCGGTGCAGACGCACTGGACGGCAGCGGCGCGAGCGGCCACGACGGCGGGGACAGTGGCGCCGGCGGTGACGGCGGGACCGGCGGGGCAGGCGGTAACGCCGGGACCGGAGCCGGCGCGGCGGGCAACAACGGCGATGGCGGAGCCGGCGGGACGGGCGGCAACAGCGGCGCCCAAGCTGGCGACGGCGGCGCCGGAGCCGCCAACACCACGATCGGCGGGACCGGCGGAGCCGGCGGATCTGGCGGAAACATCGGCGCTGGGGGTGCCGGGGGTCAGGGCGGCGCGGCCGGCACCACAAGCGGGGTCGGCGGCGCCAGCGGCGCCAGCGGCACTAGCGGCCAGTCCATCGGTACCGGCGGCGACGGCGGCGCAGGCGGGGCTGGCGGCACCGGAACCACCGGCGCCGACGCAGCTGCCGGCAGCGGACTCGACGGAGACATCGGCGGCACCGGAGGCGCCGGTGGAGCCGGAGGAACCGGCGGATCCGGAGGCACCGACTCGGGAGTCGGTGGATCCGGCGGTGTCGGGGGCGTCGGCGGCACCGGCGGCCAAGGCGGAGCCGGTAGCGACAACAGTGCGAATGCCGGAGTCGCAGGCGGAGCGGGCGGCCAGGGCGGGGCCGGCGGTACTGGTGGTGCTGCCGGCTCTGGTGGCACTGGATCCGTTGCGGGTGCCGACGGGTCATCCGGGGACGGCGGTACCGGCGGGCTAGGTGGCGACGGCGGGGCTGGTGGCACCGGTTCTATGGGCGCAGTCGACGGCGGCACTGGCGGCCAGGGCGCATCAGGCGGCGCCGGCGGAACTGGCGGAACCGGCGGCGCAGCCGGAACCGGCACCGGCGGCATCCAAGGCGCCGGCGGCCAAGGCGGCACCGGCGGAACCGGAGGCCAAGGCGGCACCGGCCGCACCGGCGCCGACAGCACCGACCCAACCCTCGCCGGCCAAGCCGGCGGCCAAGGCGGCACCGGAGGCACCGGCGGAGCCGCAGGCACCGGCGGCACCGGATCAGTGACCGGTGCCGCGGGCTCCGCCGGCGACGGCGGCACCGGCGGACTCGGCGGCCACGGCGGCGCGGGCGCCGACAACACCACCACGGTCGGCGCCGGCGCCCAAGGCGCCACCGGAGGCACCGGCGGCGCAGGCGGAACCGGCGGAACGGGCGGTGCAGCCGGAACCGGCACCGGCGGTACCCAAGGCGCCGGCGGCCAGGGCGGCACCGGCGGAACCGGAGGCACGGGCGGTATCGGCGGCGCCGGCACTGACAGCGCCGGCCCGTCGCAAATCGCGCAAGCCGGCGGCCAAGGCGGCACCGGAGGAACCGGCGGAGCCGCAGGCACCGGCGGCAGCGGATCAGTGAACGGCGCCGAGGGCTCCTCCGGTGACGGCGGCACCGGAGGACTCGGCGGCCACGGCGGCGCAGGCGCCGACAACACCACCACGGTCAGCGCCGGCGCCCAAGGCGCCACCGGAGGCACCGGCGGCGCAGGCGGAACCGGCGGAACCGGCGGCGCAGCCGGAACCGGCACCGGTGGTATCCAAGGCGCCGGCGGCCAAGGCGGAACCGGCGGAACCGGAGGCCAAGGCGGCACCGGCGGAGACGGCACCGACAACAGCACCACCCCAGGAGCAGCCGGCGGCGCCGGCGGCCAAGGCGGCACCGGAGGAACCGGCGGGGCCGCCGGTCAAGGCGGCACCGGATCAGTGACCGGTGCCGAGGGCTCCTCCGGTGACGGCGGCACCGGTGGACTCGGCGGCGACGGCGGCGAAGGCGGCCAAGGCACCACCGCCGTGAACCCGGGCGACACTGGCGGCCAAGGCGCATCAGGCGGCGCAGGCGGAACCGGTGGAACCGGCGGCGCAGCCGGAACCGGCACCGGTGGTATCCAAGGCGCCGGCGGCCAAGGCGGCACCGGCGGAACCGGAGGCCAAGGCGGCACCGGCGGCGACGGCACCGACAACAGCACCACGCCAGGAGCAGTTGGCGGCGCCGGCGGCCAAGGCGGGGTCGGCGGCACCGGCGGAGCCGCAGGCAGCGGCGGCACCGGATCCACCATGGGCGCCGAGGGCTCCTCCGGCGACGGCGGCACCGGCGGACTCGGCGGCGACGGCGGCGCAGGCGGCCAAGGCACCACCGGAACGGCGGGCGCCGGCACCGGAGGCCAAGGCGCATCAGGTGGTGCCGGCGGCCAAGGCGGAACGGGCGGCGCAGCCGGAACTGGCACCGGCGGCATCCAAGGCGCCGGCGGCCAAGGCGGCACCGGCGGAACCGGCGGCACCGGAGGAACCGGAGGAACCGGCACCGACAGCACCGACCCAACCCTCGCCGGCCAAGCCGGCGGCCAAGGCGGAACCGGCGGCACTGGTGGCGCAGCCGGTAGCGGCGGCACCGGATCCACCATGGGCGCCGAGGGCTCCTCCGGTGACGGCGGCACCGGCGGACTCGGCGGCGACGGCGGCGCGGGCGCCGACAACACCACCACGGTCAGCGCCGGCGCCCAAGGCGCCACCGGAGGCACCGGCGGCGCAGGCGGCCAAGGCGGAACCGGCGGCGCAGCCGGAACCGGCACCGGTGGTACCCAAGGCGCCGGCGGCCAAGGCGGCACCGGCGGAACCGGAGGCCAAGGCGGCACCGGCGGAGACGGCGCCGAAAGCACCGACCCATCCCTCGCCGGCCAGGCCGGCGGCCAAGGCGGCACCGGCGGGACCGGCGGAGCCGCCGGTCAAGGCGGCACCGGATCAGTGACCGGCGCCGACGGCTCCGCAGGCGACGGCGGCACCGGCGGACTCGGCGGCGGCGGCGGCGCAGGAGCCGACAACACCACCACGGTCAGCACCGGCGCCCAAGGCGCCACCGGAGGCACCGGCGGCGCAGGCGGAACCGGCGGAACCGGCGGCGCAGCCGGAACCGGCACCGGTGGCATCCAAGGCGCCGGCGGCCAAGGCGGCACCGGGGGCGCCGGCGGATCCGGAGGAACCGGAGGCACCGGCACCAACAACAGCACCACCCCAGGAGCAGCCGGCGGCGCCGGCGGCCAAGGCGGCACCGGCGGTACCGGCGGCGCAGCAGGCAGCGGCGGCACCGGATCCACCATGGGCGCCGAGGGCTCCTCCGGCGACGGCGGCACCGGCGGACTCGGCGGCCACGGCGGCGCGGGCGCCGACAACACCACCACGGTCAGCGCCGGCGCCCAAGGCGCCACCGGAGGCACCGGCGGCGCAGGCGGAACCGGCGGAACGGGCGGTGCAGCCGGAACCGGCACCGGTGGCATCCAAGGCGCCGGCGGCCAGGGCGGCACCGGCGGAACCGGAGGCCAAGGCGGCACCGGAGGCACCGGCACCGACAACAGCACCACGCCAGGAGCAGCCGGCGGCGCCGGCGGCCAAGGCGGCACCGGCGGGACCGGCGGCGCAGCCGGTAGCGGCGGCACCGGATCCACCATGGGCGCCGAGGGCTCCTCCGGTGACGGCGGCACCGGAGGACTCGGCGGCGACGGTGGTGCTGGTGGCACCGGTTCTATGGGCGCAGTCGACGGCGGCACTGGCGGCCAGGGCGCATCAGGCGGCGCAGGCGGCACCGGCGGAGCCGGCGGCGCAGCCGGAACCGGCACCGGTGGCATCCAAGGCGCCGGCGGCCAGGGCGGCACCGGCGGAACCGGAGGCACGGGCGGTATCGGCGGCACCGGCACCGACAACAGCACCACGCCAGGAGCAGCCGGCGGCGCCGGCGGCCAAGGCGGCACCGGCGGGACCGGCGGAGCCGCAGGCAGCGGCGGCACCGGATCCACCATGGGCTCCGACGGCTCCTCCGGCGACGGCGGCACCGGCGGACTCGGCGGCGACGGCGGTGCTGGTGGCACCGGTTCTATGGGCGCAGTCGACGGCGGCACTGGCGGCCAGGGCGCATCAGGCGGCGCAGGCGGCCAAGGTGGCACCGGCGGCGCAGCCGGAACCGGCACCGGTGGTATCCAAGGCGCCGGCGGCCAAGGCGGCACCGGCGGAACCGGAGGCACGGGCGGTATCGGCGGCACCGGCACCGACAGCACCGACCCAACCCTCGTCGGCCAAGCCGGCGGCCAAGGCGGCACCGGCGGGACCGGCGGAGCCGCAGGCACTGGCGGCACCGGATCCACCATGGGCGCCGAGGGCTCCGCCGGCGACGGCGGCACCGGCGGACTCGGCGGCGACGGCGGCACGGGCGCCGACAACACCACCACGGTCAGCGCCGGCGCCCAAGGCGCCACCGGAGGCACCGGCGGCGCAGGCGGCCAAGGCGGAGCCGGCGGCGCAGCCGGAACCGGCACCGGCGGTATCCAAGGCGCCGGCGGCCAAGGCGGCACCGGCGGAACCGGAGGCACGGGCGGTATCGGCGGCACCGGCACCGACAGCACCGACCCAACCCTCGCCGGCCAAGCCGGCGGCCAAGGCGGCACCGGAGGAACCGGCGGAGCGGCCGGTCAAGGCGGCACCGGATCAGTGACCGGCGCCGAGGGCTCCGCCGGCGACGGCGGCAGCGGCGGACTCGGCGGCGACGGCGGCGCAGGCGCCGACAACACCACCACGGTCAGCACCGGCGCCCAAGGCGCCACCGGAGGCACCGGCGGCGCAGGCGGCCAAGGCGGAACCGGCGGCGCAGCCGGAACCGGCACCGGTGGCATCCAAGGCGCCGGCGGCCAAGGCGGCACCGGCGGAACCGGAGGAACCGGAGGCACCGGAGGCACCGGAGGCACCGGCACCGACAGCACCGACCCAACCCTCGCCGGCCAAGCCGGCGGCAAAGGCGGCACCGGCGGCACTGGTGGCGCAGCCGGTCAAGGCGGCACCGGTTCCACCAGCGGGTCCGCGGGCACCGCCGGCGACGGCGGCACCGGCGGACTCGGCGGCGACGGCGGCGCGGGCGCCGACAACACCACCACGGTCAGCGCCGGCGCCCAAGGCGCCACCGGAGGCACCGGCGGCGCAGGCGGAACCGGCGGAACGGGCGGTGCAGCCGGAACCGGCACCGGTGGCATCCAAGGTGCCGGTGGCCAAGGCGGCACCGGGGGCGCCGGCGGATCCGGAGGAACCGGAGGCACCGGCACCAACAACAGCACCACCCCAGGAGCAGCCGGCGGCGCCGGCGGCCAAGGCGGCACCGGCGGTACCGGCGGCGCAGCCGGTAGCGGCGGCACCGGATCCACCATGGGCGCCGAGGGCTCCTCCGGTGACGGCGGCACCGGCGGACTCGGCGGCGACGGCGGCGAAGGCGGCCAAGGCACCACCGCCGTGAACCCGGGCGACACCGGCGGCCAAGGCGCATCAGGCGGCGCAGGCGGCACCGGCGGCACCGGCGGCACAGCCGGAACCGGCACCGGCGGCATCCAAGGCGCCGGCGGCCAAGGCGGCACCGGCGGAACCGGAGGCACGGGCGGTATCGGCGGCACCGGCACCGACAGCACCGACCCAACCCTCGCCGGCCAAGCCGGCGGCCAAGGCGGCACCGGCGGCACCGGCGGAGCCGCAGGCAGCGGCGGCACCGGATCCACCATGGGCTCCGACGGCTCCTCCGGCGACGGCGGCACCGGCGGACTCGGCGGCGACGGCGGTGCTGGTGGCACCGGTTCTATGGGCGCAGTCGACGGCGGCACTGGCGGCCAGGGCGCATCAGGCGGCGCAGGCGGCCAAGGTGGCACCGGCGGCGCAGCCGGAACCGGCACCGGTGGTATCCAAGGCGCCGGCGGCCAAGGCGGCACCGGCGGAACCGGAGGAACCGGAGGCACCGGAGGCACCGGCACCGACAGCACCGACCCAACCCTCGCCGGCCAAGCCGGCGGCCAAGGCGGAACCGGCGGGACCGGCGGAGCCGCAGGCACTGGCGGCACCGGATCCACCATGGGCGCCGAGGGCTCCGCCGGCGACGGCGGCACCGGCGGACTCGGCGGCGACGGCGGCACGGGCGCCGACAACACCACCACGGTCAGCGCCGGCGCCCAAGGCGCCACCGGAGGCACCGGCGGCGCAGGCGGCCAAGGCGGAGCCGGCGGCGCAGCCGGAACCGGCACCGGCGGCATCCAAGGCGCCGGCGGCCAAGGCGGCACCGGCGGAACCGGAGGCCAAGGCGGCACCGGAGGAACCGGCACCGACAGCACCGACCCAACCCTCGCCGGCCAAGCCGGCGGCCAAGGCGGCACCGGAGGAACCGGCGGAGCGGCCGGTCAAGGCGGCACCGGATCAGTGACCGGCGCCGAGGGCTCCGCCGGCGACGGCGGCAGCGGCGGACTCGGCGGCGACGGCGGCGCAGGCGCCGACAACACCACCACGGTCAGCACCGGCGCCCAAGGCGCCACCGGAGGCACCGGCGGCGCAGGCGGCCAAGGCGGAACCGGCGGCGCAGCCGGAACCGGCACCGGTGGCATCCAAGGCGCCGGCGGCCAAGGCGGCACCGGCGGAACCGGAGGAACCGGAGGCACCGGAGGCACCGGAGGCACCGGCACCGACAGCACCGACCCAACCCTCGCCGGCCAAGCCGGCGGCAAAGGCGGCACCGGCGGCACTGGTGGCGCAGCCGGTCAAGGCGGCACCGGTTCCACCAGCGGGTCCGCGGGCACCGCCGGCGACGGCGGCACCGGCGGACTCGGCGGCGACGGCGGCGCGGGCGCCGACAACACCACCACGGTCAGCGCCGGCGCCCAAGGCGCCACCGGAGGCACCGGCGGCGCAGGCGGAACCGGCGGAACGGGCGGTGCAGCCGGAACCGGCACCGGTGGCATCCAAGGTGCCGGTGGCCAAGGCGGCACCGGGGGCGCCGGCGGATCCGGAGGAACCGGAGGCACCGGCACCAACAACAGCACCACCCCAGGAGCAGCCGGCGGCGCCGGCGGCCAAGGCGGCACCGGCGGTACCGGCGGCGCAGCCGGTAGCGGCGGCACCGGATCCACCATGGGCGCCGAGGGCTCCTCCGGTGACGGCGGCACCGGCGGACTCGGCGGCGACGGCGGCGCGGGCGCCGACAACACCACCACGGTCAGCGCCGGCGCCCAAGGCGCCACCGGAGGCACCGGCGGCGCAGGCGGAACCGGCGGAACGGGCGGTGCAGCCGGAACCGGCACCGGTGGCATCCAAGGCGCCGGCGGCCAAGGCGGCACCGGGGGCGCCGGCGGATCCGGAGGAACCGGAGGCACCGGCACCAACAACAGCACCACCCCAGGAGCAGCCGGCGGCGCCGGCGGCCAAGGCGGCACCGGCGGTACCGGCGGCGCAGCCGGTAGCGGCGGCACCGGATCCACCATGGGCGCCGAGGGCTCCTCCGGTGACGGCGGCACCGGCGGACTCGGCGGCCACGGCGGCGCGGGCGCCGACAACACCACCACGGTCAGCACCGGCGCCCAAGGCGCCACCGGAGGCACCGGCGGCGCAGGCGGCCAAGGCGGAACCGGCGGCGCAGCCGGAACCGGCACCGGTGGCATCCAAGGCGCCGGCGGCCAAGGCGGCACCGGCGGAACCGGAGGAACCGGAGGCACCGGAGGCACCGGCACCGACAGCACCGACCCAACCCTCGCCGGCCAAGCCGGCGGCAAAGGCGGCACCGGCGGCACTGGTGGCGCAGCCGGTCAAGGCGGCACCGGTTCCACCAGCGGGTCCGCGGGCACCGCCGGCGACGGCGGCACCGGAGGACTCGGCGGCCACGGCGGCGCGGGCGCCGACAACACCACCACGGTCAGCGCCGGCGCCCAAGGCGCCACCGGAGGCACCGGCGGCGCAGGCGGCCAAGGCGGAACGGGCGGTGCAGCCGGAACCGGCACCGGTGGCATCCAAGGCGCCGGCGGCCAAGGCGGCACCGGCGGAACCGGAGGAACCGGAGGCACCGGAGGCACCGGCACCGACAGCACCGACAGCACCGACCCAACCCTCGCCGGCCAAGCCGGCGGCAAAGGCGGCACCGGCGGGACCGGCGGAGCCGCAGGCACCGGCGGCACCGGATCCACCATGGGCGCCGAGGGCTCCTCCGGCGACGGCGGCACCGGCGGACTCGGCGGCCACGGCGGCGCAGGCGCCGACAACACCACCACGGTCAGCGCCGGCGCCCAAGGCGCCACCGGAGGCACCGGCGGCGCAGGCGGAACCGGCGGAACGGGCGGTGCAGCCGGAACCGGCACCGGCGGCATCCAAGGCGCCGGCGGCCAGGGCGGCACCGGCGGAACCGGAGGCCAAGGCGGCACCGGAGGCACCGGCACCGACAGCACCGACCCATCGCAAGCCGCACAAGCCGGCGGCCAGGGCGGCGTCGGCGGTACTGGTGGCGCGGCCGGTCAAGGCGGCACCGGATCCACCATGGGCGCCGCGGGCTCCTCCGGCGACGGCGGCACGGGCGGCACCGGCGGCAGCGGCGGCGAAGGCGGCCAAGGCACCACCGGAACGGCGGGCGCCGGCACCGGAGGCCAAGGCGGCGTTGGCGGCACCGGGGGCATCGGTGGGGCTGGCGGCGCGGCCGGAACCGGCACGGGCGGAATCCAGGGCGCCGGAGGCCAAGGCGGCAGCGGCGGCACTGGAGGCCAAGGCGGCACCGGAGGCGCCGGTACCGATAGCACCGATCCTTTGTTGTCCGGCGGCATCGGCGGTACGGGCGGTGTCGGCGGTACCGGTGGTGCAGCGGGTGCTGGCGGCGCCGGGTCCACCATGGGCTCTGATGGCAGCTCCGGCAACGGCGGGGTCGGCGGCACCGGCGGCAGCGGCGGCCAAGGCGGCCAAGGCACCGCGGGGGCTGCCGACGCCGGCACCGGCGGCCAAGGCGGGGTCGGCGGCATCGGAGGCTCCGGCGGCACGGGCGGCGCAGCCGGCACCGGCACCGGTGGAATCCAAGGCGCCGGAGGCCAAGGCGGCAACGGCGGAACCGGAGGCACCGGAGGAACCGGCGGCGCCGGCACCGACAACAGCACCACCCCAGGAGCAGCCGGCGGCGCCGGCGGCCAAGGCGGCACCGGTGGCATCGGCGGAGCCGCAGGCACCGGCGGCACCGGATCCACCACGGGTGCCGACGGCAACTCCGGCGACGGCGGCACCGGCGGCACTGGCGGCACCGGCGGGGCCGGCGGCCAGGGCACCAACGGGACTTCCGGCGGCGGTATCGGCGACCAGGGCGCATCAGGTGGTGCCGGCGGCCAAGGCGGCACCGGCGGCGCAGCCGGCACCGGCACCGGCGGCATCCAAGGCGCCGGCGGCCAAGGCGGCGACGGCGGAACCGGAGGTAAAGGCGGTACCGGCGGAGTTGGCGTTAACAACACTGCCAACACGGGAGTGGATGGCGGCGACGGCGGCGCCGGCGGTCAAGGCGGCGAAGGTGGCGGGGCCGGTCAAGGCGGCACCGGATCGGTCACGGGCGCCACGGGTACCGGCGGCACCGGCGGGGCTGGTGGTGCCGGCGGCACGGGCGGTACCGGCGGCACCGGCGGCAAAGATCCGAGCCAGCACGCTGGTGCTGGTGGCGCTGGCGGCGACGGCGGCGTAGGCGGTGCTGGCGGGGCCGGCAACGGCGGCACCGGAGGCGGCACCGGAGGCCACGGCGGCGCTGCCGGCAACGGCGGAGCCGGCGGAGCCGGAGGCGGCATCCCGTCGGGCATTGCTGGCGGCGACCCAGGCTCCGGCGGTAGCGGCGGGGATGGCGGTAGCGGCGGCGGCGGCGGCGACGGTGGCGGCACCGGCGGGGATGGCGGTAGCGGCGGCAAAGGCGGCACCGGCGGACTCGGTCCGTGGGACAGTGACCACCCCGGCGGCGACGGCGGGACGGGCGGCATCGGCGGCGCTGGCGGCACCGGCGGGGCCGGCATCGGCGCTACCGGCGGCGGCACCGGCGGCGGAGGTGGCACCGGCGGCGGTGGCGGCGCCGGCGGTCAGGGCGGCGAGCTCGGCGGCGACGGCGGGGCCGGCGGTGCGGCCGGTGATGGCGGCGTCGGCGGTACAGGCGGGATCGGTGGCGGTCACGGAGGGACCGGCGGCCTCGGTGGCGATGGCGGCACCGGCGGCCTCGGCGACCCCCGAACCGGCACCATTACCACCAACGGGGGCGCTGGCGGTATCGGCGGCACGGCCGGTGCCGGGGGCGCCGGCGGCGCGGCTGGCGCCGGCGGCAACGGCGATGGGGGCACCGGAGGCACTGGGGGCACTGGGGGCACCGGCGGCAACGGCGGTGTCGCCGCGGCGCTTCCCGACGGGACTCTCGGGACCGGCGGCGCAGGCGGCGACGGCGGCACCGGAGGCGCAGCCGGTGCCGGCGGCAGCGGCACGGGCACGGGCGCTGACGGCAGTTCCGGCAACGGCGGGACGGGCGGCGACGGCGGCGACGCCGGCGGCGGCAGCAGTGGCACCAGAGCCGCCCTCCCCCCAGGCCTCGACGGCGGCGACGGCGGTGCCGGCGGGGCCGGCGGGACCGGCGGCGCGGGAATCGGTGGGATCGGCGGCGGCGACGGCGGAAACGGTGGCGACGGCGGCGGCGGCGGCAACGGCGGCAACGGGCGGCAGGGCTCGGCCGGACAGGTCGGCGGAGACGGTGGATCTGGCGGGACCGGCGGTGCCGGTGGTGCTGCCGGCGCGGGCGGCGCGGGCGGCGGGGCTAGCGGCGCCGCTGGAGACGGCGGAGCGGGGGGAAACGGCGGGAAGGGCGGGCTTGGCGGCGCTCCCACCGCTAACAACGGCCAAGCCGGCCAAACTGGCGGCGTAGGAGGCAGGGGTGGTGACGGCGGTGCGGGCGGCGCCGGCATTGGCGCTAGTGGCGGCGGCGACGGCGGAGCCGGGGGCCACGGGGGCAACGGCGGCACCGGCGGCAGGGGCCAAGGCGGCAATGCCTCCAATGGCCCCGGTGGCATTGGCGGTACAGGTGGGGCCGCTGGTGATGGCGGCAACGGTGGCGCGGGTGGTGCTGGCGGCGGCGATGGCGGTAACGCGGGCGACGGTGGTAGCGGCGGCGCCGGTGGTAACGGCGGCGCAGCCCGGTCCACCGGTAGCGGTGCGGGCGGTGTGGGCGGCGCGGGTGGCGCCGCCGGCAACGGCGGCACCGGCGGCGATGCTGGGGCCGGCGGAAACGGCAGCGGAGGCGACGGCGGCAACGCCGGCGGCGGCGGGTCCGGCGGCACAGGCGGAGCAGCCGCACTAGCCGCCGTGGGTGGTGACGGCGGTGTCGGCGCCGCTGGAGGCACCGGCGGTGACGGCGGCGCCGCTGCCGGTACGGGTACCAACGGCACCAGCGGCGACGGCGGCGATGGCGGCCAGGGCGGTGTTGGCGGCCAAGGCGGTGTTGGCGCGTTCGACACCGGTACCGATAACGCCGGCACCGGCGGCACCGGCGGCAATGGCGGCCAGGGTGGAGCCGGCGGCACGGCCGGTGCCGGACCCGGCACACCGGGCACCGGGGGCACGGCCGGCCTCGGCGGTCAAGGCGGAAAGGGCGGCACCGGCGGCGTCTCCACTTTCAGTGGTAACAGCGGCGGTCAAGGCGGCCAAGGCGGCCAAGGCGGCCAGGGCGGCACCGGAGCCAACGGAGTCATCAGCGGCATCAACGGCGGCGCCGGCGCCCAAGGCGGCCAAGGCGGCCCAGGCGGCACCGGCGGATCCAGCAGCGCCGGCCCCGGCGGCACCGGCGGCGAGGGCGGTCAAGGTGGCACCGGCGGCACCGGAGGCACCGGTGCGGTCACCGGAGGCAGCGGCGGCACCGGAGGCAGCGGCGGTGACGGCGGCACCGGAGGCACCGGCGTCGTCGGTGCCGGCAACGCCGGAGGCACGGGTAACGCCGGCAACGCCGGCAGTGGCTCCTCCGGTGCGGCCGGCGGCCCTGGAGGCACCGGGGGCACCGGCGGTGACGGCGGTGACGGAGGTGCGGGCTAGAGCGTCACCGCCACCGTCTCCGTCGGCAACGGACCGTTTGGGGTGCCGGTCAGCCCCACCGGCCCCGAAGCCGGCGACATCTACGTCACCAACAGGGGGCAGCGACACGGTGTCGGTGATCGACCCCACCACCAACACCGTCATCGGCACGATCTCCGTCGGTACCAACCCGATCGAGGTGGCGGTCAGCCCGACCGGCGCCGAAGCCGGCGACGTCTATGTCGCAAATAAGGGTGACGACACCGTGTCGGTGATCAGCTAAGGGCTGGCCGACGCGCAACACTCTCCCGCATCACCGCAAGCTGCTGGCTGGACAAGGGCTTCAAAGACGGTCCGAACGGGCTCATCGCGCTCCAAGCCGTGGCCAGGGCCAAGGTCAACAGGAGGTTCGGCGGGTAACCGTCGCACACTCCGCCCGCGGTTTGGCAACGGCGGAGCGACTCGACCTTCGCTTCCAACGCCTCGGGGTACCCGAGTGGCCTGCGAGTGCAGGGCCTTGGCCACCCAGTCGGCCGGTGTTCGAGCCCGCTGTCAGCGTGCGGACGAACACGGTCGTCAACCCACTCCTGACCACTCAAATCCAGCGTGGAAATACGCAAAATGCCCAGTTAAATCGAGTGGAGCTAAGGGGACTCGAACCCCTGACCCCCACACTGCCAGTGTGGTGCGCTACCAGCTGCGCCATAGCCCCGCGAAGTCGTGCTCATCGAAGCTACACCACTAGCATCACGGGTTCAAAGTCGCTGGCCGCAACGACTACCCGATCACCTGATTCACCACTTCGCGCGCGGTTTTCTGTACCTCGGCCAGATGCGCGGGCCCGTTGAAGGACTCTGCATAGATCTTGTAGACGTCTTCGGTGCCCGACGGACGCGCCGCGAACCACGCGTTGGCGGTGGTCACCTTGAGCCCACCCAGCGGTGCGCCGTTTCCCGGCGCCTGGGTCAGCTTGGCGGTGATCGGCTCACCAGCGAGTTCGGTGGCGCTGATCTGGTCGGGCGACAGCTTGGCCAGACGGGCCTTCTGGTCCCGATTTGCGGGCGCGTCTACCCGGGCATACGTGGGGGCGCCATATTGATCAGCCAGCGCACGGTACCGCTGCGAAGGCGTGGCGCCGGTGACGGCCAGGATCTCCGCGGCCAGCAGCGCCATGATGATGCCGTCTTTGTCGGTGGTCCAGACTGATCCGTCGCGCCGCAGGAACGAGGCGCCCGCCGACTCCTCGCCGCCGAACCCGATGGTGCCGCCGATCAGGCCGTCGACGAACCACTTGAACCCGACCGGCACTTCCACAAGCTCACGGCCGATTCCTGCGACGACCCGGTCGATGATCGACGAACTGACGGCGGTCTTGCCCACGGCAATGCCTGCCGGCCACGACGGCCGGTGCGTGTACAGATAGTCGATGGCCACCGCCAGATAGTGATTCGGGTTCAGCAGCCCCTCATCAGGGGTGACGATGCCGTGTCGATCTGCGTCGGCGTCGTTGCCGGTCGCGATCTGGTAGTGGTCCCGGTTGGCGATCAGCGAGGCCATCGCATCCGGTGAGCTGCAGTCCATCCGGATCTTGCCGTCGTGATCGAGCGTCATGAACCGCCAGGTCGCGTCGACCAGCGGGTTGACCACGCTGAGCGCCAGACCGTGCCGACTGGCGATTTCACCCCAGTAGTCCACACTGGCCCCGCCCAGCGGATCGGCACCGATGCGAACCCCAGCCTCGCGGATGGCAGCGATATCGACCACGTTGGGCAAGTCGTCCACATAGTTGCCCAGGTAGTCATGCCGCTGCGCGGAACGTAGCGCTCGGGCCAATGGCATCCGCGCCACGCCTGCCCCGTCTCGCAGAATTTCGTTGGCGCGCTTGGCTATTGCGTTGGTGGCGTCGGTGTCGGCCGGGCCCCCGTTGGGGGGGTTGTATTTGAAGCCACCGTCCGGCGGCGGGTTGTGCGATGGCGTGACCACAATGCCGTCAGCCAGCGCCTCGGTGCGGCCGCGGTTGTAGGTCAAGATCGCGTGGCTGACCGCCGGCGTCGGTGTGTAGCGGTCCGCCGAGTCGATCATGGTGACCACGTTGTTGCCGGCGAGCACTTCCAGCGCCGACACCCAGGCCGGTTCCGAAAGACCATGTGTGTCACGGCCGATGAACAGCGGTCCGGTGGTGCCACGTGCGGCGCGGTACTCGACGATGGCCTGGGTTATGGCCAGAATGTGGGCCTCGTTGAACGCTCCGTTCAGCGCGGAGCCGCGATGACCCGAAGTGCCGAACACCACCTGCTGGGCGACGTCGTCCGGATCGGGTTCAATGGTGTAATAGGCCGTCACCAGGTGGGACAGATCGACCAGGTCTTCGGGCTGGGCCGGCTGTCCGGCCCGCGGGTTGGCAACCATGAGTACCAATTCTGCCTCCCCCTACCACTCGGGAACTTCCCAGGTATTCCCCAGGGTTTACCCACTTGCAAGTCCCCACCTAGGCTGCTAACGGACACGAACTTGTACCGCGGGAGGGAAGCGACTGGTGGCACGCCCCGACTACCGAGAACTGGCCGCGATTTTCGCCGGCGGAGCCCTGGGCGCCCTGGCCCGCGCGGCATTGAGCACTCTGGCGGTCCCCGACCCGGCCAAGTGGCCCTGGCCCACCTTCACCGTGAACATCGTGGGCGCCTTCTTGGTGGGTTACTTCACCACCCGCCTGCTGGAGCGGTTGCCGTTGTCTAGCTACCGACGCCCACTGTTGGGAACCGGATTGTGTGGCGGCCTAACCACTTTCTCGACGATGCAAGTCGAGACGCTGAAGATGATCGAGTACGGCCATTGGGCACTGGCCCTCGTCTACACGCTCGTGAGCGTTACTTTCGGGCTGCTGGCGGTCAAACTGGCGACAGTCGCGGTTCGCCGCGTGCGGGTGCGCTGATGACCGCAGGAACCGTGGTGGTTTGGATGGGCG
Source organism: Mycobacterium marinum (assembly GCF_003391395.1). Taxonomy (NCBI): domain Bacteria; kingdom Bacillati; phylum Actinomycetota; class Actinomycetes; order Mycobacteriales; family Mycobacteriaceae; genus Mycobacterium; species Mycobacterium marinum. The sequence goes on along the minus strand of NZ_CP024190.1, from coordinate 1,769,273 downwards.
TCATGGTCATTGGGGGCCTCGGTTCGACGCTGCGCTTTCTGGTGGACCGCACGATCGCGCGCAGAATGGCCAGGACGTTTCCGTTTGGCACCTTCGCCGTAAACGTCAGCGGCGCAGCACTACTCGGATTCCTTGCCGGCCTGGCACTGTCCCGGGACGCGGCCCTGTTGGCGGGCACCGCGTTTGTGGGCGCCTACACCACCTTCTCCACTTGGATGCTGGAAACCCAACGGCTGAGCGAGGAACGGCAAATGTGGGTCGCGCTGGCCAATATTGGGCTCAGCGTGCTCGCCGGCCTCGGGGCGGCGTTGTTGGGGCACTGGATCGCGCAGCTGCTATGAGCGCGCAGAGCCTCAAGTTGACCGCGTACTTCGGTGAGCGGCATCGCGTTGTGGGTACCAATCGGTTCCTGGCCGATACGCTGCTGGATCTGTTCGGCAACCGTGGCATCGCCACGAGCGTAATGCTGCGTGGTACCAACGGTTTCGGCCTCAAGCACGAGCTGCGCAGCGATCAGTCGCTGAGCCTGTCCGAGGACCCTCCGGTGACAGTCGTCGCCGTCGATGTCGAGTCCAAGATCCGCTCGCTGGTCGACGAAGTGACGGCGATGACCGGCCGGGCGCTGTTGACACTCGAGCGCGCTCGACTGGTGACCCGGCACAACGGCGTCGAAGCATTGAATGACATCGAGCAGCAAACCGCGGACGCCGCAAAGCTGACCGTCTATGTCGGCCGCCAGGTCCGGGTTGGCGGATCCCCCGCCGCCTATGCCGTCTGCGAGTTGCTACGGCAGCATGGATTTGCCGGGGCCACGGTACTTCTTGGTGTGGACGGCACAGCAGATGGCGAACGATTCCGGGCCCGCTTTTTTGGCCGCAATGTCAACGTTCCGCTCATGATCATCGGCATCGGAACGGCCGCGCAGGTGTCCGCCGCCGCCACCAAACTCGCCACCGTACTGACCAACCCGCTGTTGACCATCGAACGGGTGCGGCTGTGCAAGAACGACGGCAGATTGTTCGCCCGCCCCCAACAGCTGCCGCCGACCGATGACCAAGGACGCCACCTGTGGCAGAAGCTGATGGTGCACACCTCCGAAGCCAGTCACCACGAGGGGGTGCCCATCCACCGTGCCCTGGTGCATCGACTGATGCAGTCCGGGGCGGCGCGCGGAGCGACCGCCCTACGCGGCATCTGGGGGTTTCATGGTGACCGCAGAACACACGGAGACAAGCTGTTTCGGATCACCCGCGATGTGCCGGTAACCACGATCATCATCGACACACCCGAGGCGATCGCGCGCAGCTTCGAGATTGTCGAGGACCTGACCACCCGTCACGGGCTGGTGACTAGCGAAATGATTCCTGCCGCAATGTCGTTCAGCGAGTCGTTGGACTGGACGCAGCGCACCTGCGAACCCCCGATGGCTCGCTACGACTACTGAAGCGAAACCTTCAGCTGCGTAGTCCGGGCACGTCGTCGAGAGTGCGCGGTAGCACGTAGAGCGCCACGCGACGATCCGGCAGGTCATGTTCGCCCAGGAATGTGCAGCCACCGTTCTCGCAGAATCGGCGGGTGCCCCTGCTGCGATAGTCCGGGGAAAAGATGATCCGGCGGCATTGCGGTTCGGCATTGAGCACGCTGGCCACGAAGTGCGGCAGCAAGAGTTGGGCATTTCCCAGGCCAACGAACTTCGGTTCAGCCGTTGCGGCGTGGATGCCCAGATCATAGGGGTCAGACTCATATAGCGTTGATATGAGATCTTTTGCAGCCCTATATAATTCGAGGTATCCATAGTCCAGGCCGTCTAAGCTGCCGATGTAGGGTCGCGAGTAATCGCCCTCGAGTTGCGCCTGCAGGTAGCGGTACCACCGCGACGCCGGCCATGCGGCATCCCAGGCCCTGAGCAGGTGCGGCCGGCGCATCCAGTCAGCGATCTTCTCGGCGTCGGCGTCGGGATCAGCCAGCCGGAACGCGTACGGGCTGGGGACCTCCGGCGCCGGCGGCGGCGGAACGCTGCGGACCTCGTCGTCGAGGTCGGTCAGTTCCCTCGGGAACAGCGTGTCGGCTTCACTCATGTCAACGGGGAGCCTACCTAACCCACACTGTGGACAGCCATCTTTCTGCCAGCGCCGAAACCCAGTTTTGCGCCGCCTCGGCGGCCTCGGGCGGCGTCTCAACCAGCACTAACTCATCGACCCCCAGCTCGGCCAGCGCATCGACGTCGCACGGCTGGGGGCAGCGCAGGGCGACGGCCAACCGCAGCTCATCACGGTTGCGGCCCGACTCGGCACACAGCCGATCGAGCTTGCCAACCCGCTCGCGGACGGCGCCAACGCCGTCGAGGTTGAAGCCGTACCAGCCATCCGCCCAGGCCGCGACGCGGCGCAGCGCCGCATCGCTGTTGCCCCCGACCATGACCGGGACCCGTCGGTCGCGCACGGGCTTGGGATTCACCCGAACCGAATCGAACCGGACGAACTCCCCGGTGAACGAGGCGAGATCGTCGCGCCACAGGGTGCGCATCGCGGCGACGTATTCGGCCGTACGACCAGCACGATCCTGAAACGGGACACCCAGCGCCGCGAACTCCTCGCGAGACCAGCCGACGCCCACGCCAAGCGTCAACCGTCCCCCGCTCAACCTGTCCAGACTTGCCGCCTGCTTGGCCACCACTACCGGGTTGTGCTCCGGCAGCAGCAGCACCCCGGTCGCCACGGTGATACGGGAGGAGGCGGCGGCGGCGAAGCTCAGCGCAATCATCGGGTCCAGCCAGTCCGCCTGGGGCGGGATCGCTATGACGCCGTCCTCGGAGTACGGGTAGCGCGATGTGTGCCGGTCGACCATCACGACATGCTCGCCGGCCCACAATGTGGCAAACCCGGCATCATCGGCCGCGGAGGCCACGGCGTCGATCATCGAGCGGTCGGCCCCGGCACCGATTCCCAGCGCATGCAATCCCAGCTGCACCCGGAGATCGTCTCACGCAGCGCACCCCCGAGCGACGAATCTCAGCGGGCTTTCAGCAGATTCGCCAGAACGGCCACGTGACTTCCAGCTACCTCTCGGGTAGCGGTGACCAGCGTGACCGCACCGCCCTGGGCCAGCGTGTGCAGTTCGGCCAGCGCCGCACTGCCAGAAAGCTCCGCCTCATAGCGCGCCGCGAACTCTTCGAATCGCTCAGGTTGGTGGTGGTACCACTGACGCAACTCGGTAGACGGGGCGACGCCCTTGCACCAGATGCCGACCCTGGGGTCGTCCTTGCGAATGCCTCGCGGCCAGATGCGGTCGACCAGGACGCGCTGGCCGTCGTCGGGTTCGACGTCGTCATAGATCCGAGCCACCCGGATCCGGGCCTCGCGGCTCATCCAGCCAGCGTATCGGGGGCTGTCGTCTAGTCAGTGGAACCTGCTAGAATCGAACACATGTTCGAATCCTTGGCGACTGTCGATCCCGCCGCCGACCAAGCCGCGCTGGTCGAGCGCATTGCTGAGCTGGAGAGGGTCAAATCGGCAGCCGCAGCAGGCCAGGCTCGCGCGGCGGCCGCCTTGGACACGGCACGCCGAGCTGCCGAATCAGCTGCCGGCGTGCCAGCCGCCCAGCGTGGACGTGGTCTGGCCAATGAGATCGCGCTGGCGCGACGAGACTCGCCCGCCCGGGGCAGCCGCCACCTGGGATTCGCCAAGGCACTAGTGCATGAAATGCCGCACACACTGGCGGCGCTGGAATGCGGGTTGCTGTCGGAGTGGCGGGCCACCCTGATCGTTCGCGAGAGCGCTTGTCTGGACATCGAGCACCGGCGCGAATTGGATGCCGAATTGTGTGGCGACCCGTCCGGCCTTGAGGGGTTGGGTGATGCTCGGGTCGCCGCGGCGGCCAAAGCGATCGCCTACCGGCTGGACCCACATGCTGTCGTCGACCGGGCGGCCAAGGCCGAGAGGGAACGGACGGTCACCATCCGCCCGGCTCCCGACACCATGACCTATCTGACCGCGCTATTGCCGGTGGCCCAGGGCATTTCGGTGTACGCGGCGCTGCGCCGTGCGGCAGATACCCGGTGTGACGGGCGCTCCCGCGGGCAGGTGATGGCGGACACCCTGGTCGAGCGGGTCACCGGGCGCGACGCGGCGGTCCCGACTCCGATCGCGGTCAACCTGGTGCTGACGGATGAATCACTGCTGGGAGCCGATAGCGCACCCGCGGATGTCTGCGGCTATGGCCCAATCCCCGCGGCGGTCGCCCGTACGATGGTCGCCGACGCTGTCGCCGACGGACGTTCGCGGGCGACGCTGCGCAGGCTCTACGCCCATCCCCGAGCCGGGGCGCTGGTAGCGATGGAATCACGAGCGCGGCTATTTCCCCGCGGCCTGGCCGCCTTCATCGAGTTGCGGGATCAGCGGTGTCGCACTCCCTACTGCGACGCCCCGATCCGACACCGCGATCACGCGCGGCCTTGGGCCAAAGGCGGCCCCACCACAGCGGACAACGGCCTGGGATCGTGCGAGCGCTGCAACTACGCCAAGGAGGCGTACGGTTGGCGAGTCGAGACGAGTATGCACGAAACCCACACGCACACAGCTGAATTCACCACGCCAACGGGAACAAGCTACCGATCCGGCGCCCCGCCGCGGGTGCAGACCGTCACGGCCAGCGAACTCGAGGTCAGGGTAGGCATTTCGCTCGCCCGGCACGCCGCCTAGCTCGTCACAACCTAGTAGTGACTAGTAGTGATAGGTGTCGGTTGGCGCGGGTGAGTGCACCGGCTCGTCCTCGAAGTCAGAGGCCTCGATGCCGTAGGCACGCGCCAGATCCAGGATCTTGGTTGCGCGGGCAATACGCGGCAGGTCGGAGCCGTTTCGGATCTCTCCCCCATCGCGCTCGAACTCGGCGAAAAACTCTTTCGCCCAGCCGATCTCGTCCTGCGACGGGGACAGCCCCTCATTCACCACCGCGCACTGCTCCGGCGACAAACAGATCTTGCCCGTCATCCCGAACTCCACCGAGACCGCGCTGGCCTCGATGAGCTTGAGCGGGTTGGAGCCGATGGTCGGCCCGTCGATTGCACTCGGCAGGCCGGCCGCCTTGGCCGCGATGGTAAATCGTGACCGCGCGTACGCCAGCGTGGTGGCGTCTTCGCCAAAGCCGGTATCCCGGCGGAAGTCACCGATGCCGAAAGCCAGCCGGAAGGTGCCCTTGGCCGACGCGATTTCGGTGATGCGCTCCAGGCCGCGAGCCGTCTCGACCAATGCCACGATCGGCACGTTGGGCAGCCTCCTGGCGGTCTCGGTGACATGGTCGACCGATTCCACCATCGCCAACATGACACCACCGACCGAGCTGCCAGCCAGGATGGCTATGTCGTCGGCCCACCACGGGGTGCCGAAGCCATTGATGCGAACCCAGTCGGCATTGCCGTCACCGAGCCAATGCACCACATTGTCGCGAGCGCTGCCCTTGTCTTTGGGGGCGACCGCATCCTCGATGTCGAGCACGACGATGTCGGCGCGAGAATGCGACGCAGCCTGGAATCGGTCGGCATGCGTGCCGTTGACCAGCAACCAGCTCCGGGCCAGCACTGGGTCGATGCGTGAACCCACGTCGGCAGGATCCACGACGTAGCTATTGACCTGTTCGTACATTGCTTGTTCTGCCGCCATCTTCGTTCTATTAGTCGGGCGTATTACCTAAACCGTAGCGGTAACGCCACCGATTGCCTCCAACGACCTGTACCCACGGCGCCGGCACCCTCACCGCTCGGGGCCGAGCACCACCGCGCCGAACCACTGGCAGACCAGTAACGCCATCTCGACGTCGAGCCGCTCGTCGTCGATCGGCCGGCCCCGACGCTCGACCGCCCGGGCAACCCGGTACTTGACCGAGTTGTAGTGCAGGTGCAGGCGCTCCGCCGCCGCCTTGTAACTACCCCCTTCGCGCAGGAAGACCCGAAGCGTCTCACGCAGCACGGCATCGTTGTCCGAATCGGTCGACAACGGGCCCAGGGTCTCGCGCACCCAGGCCCCGGCGTCCGGCAGATCCGCACCCATCAGTGCGGCCGCGGACAGTCCCTCGTCGCTGACCGCCATGACCGCCGGCGCGGATGCACCCACCGCGACACCAACACGGTGTGCGTTTCGCGCCTGACGGTGTGCCCGCCGGAAACCTTCGACGCCCGGCAATGCCTGGCCCAATGCGACGTGCGGCGCGTCGGTGTGGCCCGCGACGAAGCGACGGACCCGCTCGGTCAGGCCAGCATCATTGGCCCGCAACGGGATCCACCCCCACCCGGTGATCCGATCCGCGGCCACGAACAACGCATTGCCCGTGCCCAGGTGCTCGGCAAGTTCGTCTAAGAACCGCTCCAGCCTCTCGAACTCGTTGCCGTCGGTCGCGCCATCGGGGAACCACAAGACGAGCGCGAGATGCACCTTTCGCAACGGGTAGCGAATCGACTTGGTCATCGCGTCGGTGTCGATGTCGCCGCCATCGAGAATCTCCGCGATCCGGACATTGCGGACTCGGCTGCGGTTTTCCAGCCACCGGTCGCGTTCGGCCTCGTAGGCCGCCACGACCTGTTGCGAGATCCAGTCGATGTAGTTGAAGGTGACCTCGGAGATCCGGTTGAACACATCAAGGCTCAGCGCGGGATCGGCGCCCGCTTCCTGGACCCCATCGATGATTCGCTCCAGCATCTCTTTGTGGCCAAGCCGGTAGGCACGCACCAGCGCATTGACCGGCACCCCCCGCTGCGCCAACCTCCTGGCGTACTCCAGCGCCGCCGTCGGAGACTCAACGCGCTCGATCGGAATGTCGTAGTGGATCGCGTTGAGCACCGCGGCCACGTTTCCCTCGACGCTGGCGTGGAGAAGGTCCAGCAGTTGCACGTCACCGCGCAGCTCGACGATTTCGCGTTCCAGGGTGCCTTGAATCGATGCGGTCGCTTCGGCTAATTGGGCGCTAAGGCGGTCCACGACCTCGACCGCGATTTTGCCGACCGCCGCGTCGTCGGTGCGGTTTCGTTCCGCCATGAACCGACACTAGACGTCTTGACGGGTCCGACAGAACCGGGTCTTAGCGGTGCTTTTGTCCTCCCAGGACAGTGCGAACAGGCAATTTCATCCGGTCGAGACGGTGTGGGCCACATCACCTGATTCGTACGGTGTCCCGATCCACCTTCGACCTGACCAAGCAAGTCTCAATGAATCAAGGAGCCACTGCGATGGGATTCTTCAAACCACATTTTCCCGACGTTGATCCGGACACATTCCTGCGCAAACCGCTGATGGAGCGGGGGCGCATCCTCGCCCAGAGCTGGGTGGAATACGGGTTCCCGTCGCCGCGGATGGTGCATGCCATCTACATCCTGAAGCTCATCTTCGGCTACGCGCTCGGCGGGGTCATCGTTGCCACGTTGACCTCAGGGCTGCCGGCCTTCTGGCACGTGGCCGCGTGGTGGAACCAACCGATTGTGTACCAGAAGGTCATCCTGTGGACGGTGCTGCTGGAATCCATTGGCGTCGCCGGTTCCTGGGGTCCCCTCGCCGGCAAGATCAAGCCGATGACCGGCGGCATTCGTTTCTGGGCCCGCCCCGGCACCATCCGGCTGCGGCCATGGAAATGGGTGCCGTTCACCGAGGGCGACCGGCGCACTCTGTTGGACGTTGCGCTCTATGTCGCCCTGCTGGTCAGTGTGGCGGTTGCGCTGTTTTCGCCCGGCGTGCCCAGTGACTCGCTGTCGGCGGCGCTTCCCGGAAACACATCCGGCCTGGTCAATCCCGCACTGCTGATCGCACCGATGGTGCTGCTGGTCCTGGTGGGACTGCGTGACAAGACGATCTTCCTGGGCGCCCGCGGCGAGCAGTATCTGCCGGCGATGTTTTTCTTCGCGGTGCTCGGATTCGCGAACTTCGCGGACATGATCATCGCGCTCAAGCTGCTGATCGTCGTCGTATGGGTGGGCGCCGGCGCATCCAAGTTCGGCAAGCATTTCGCCAACGTCATCCCCCCGATGGTGAGCAACAGCCCGGCCATTGCGTTCAGGTGGCTCAAGCGGGCCCACTACCGCAATTTTCCGCGGGACCTGCGCCCGTCTCGGCTCGCCGAGGTGATGGCCCACGCCGCGGGCACCACGGTAGAAATCCTCGCCCCGCTGACGCTGTTGTTCTCCACCAACAAGTGGCTGACCCTGGCGGCCGCCGCCTTGATGGTGTCGTTCCACCTGTTCATCATTTCGACGTTCCCGCTGGCGGTGCCGCTGGAATGGAACGTGCTGTTCGCCTACGCCACGATCTTTCTGTTCCTGGGCTTCCCAGCCTGGCAGGGCTACGGCGTGACCTCCATGTCGTCGCCATGGCTGTTGGCCGCCATCGTCGCCGCACTGCTGTTCTTCCCGATCCTGGGCAACTTCCGGCCCGACAAGGTCTCGTTCCTGCCGTCCATGCGCCAATACGCCGGCAACTGGGCCTCGGCGGTATGGGCCTTCGCTCCGGGCACCGAGCACAAACTCAACAAGGTCACCCGGTCGTCGAAGAACCAGCTCGACCAGTTCATCGACTTCGGTTATGAGCCGCAGTGGGCGGAGATCACGATGCAGCACTCGATCGCCTGGCGCAGCATGCACAGCCAGGGTCGCGGCCTGTTCTCGGTGCTGTTGAAGAACCTGCCCGACATCGACACCCGCATCGTGCGGGAAGGCGAGTTCATCTGCAACTCGTTGATCGGGTTCAACTTCGGCGACGGTCACCTGCACAACGAAGATCTGATCGCGGCGATGCAGACACAGGCCGCGTTCGAGCCCGGTGAACTCATCGTCGTGTGGGTGGAGTCGCAGGCCTGGGGCAGCAAGGTGCAGCACTACAAGGTCATCGACGCGGCCCTGGGGGTGCTCGAGCGCGGCACCTGGAAGGTTGCCGATGCGGTGGCCGAGCAGCCGTGGCTGCCTAACGGTCCGATCCCAACGCAGGTGACCTGGTCGCTCGGCGGCAGGCGGGAACGGATCCGCGACGGGCAGGACCACGAGCATGGGGCGCTGGCATGAAAGGTGCATCGCAGACCGCGATCGTGGTTGGTGGCGGGCCCAATGGGCTCGCCGCCGCCATCACCCTGGCCAAATCCGGACTGCAGGTCACCGTTCTCGAGTCCGCCGAGGAGGTGGGCGGCGGTGCCCGCAGCAGCGAGGCCATCGTGCCCGGCCTGGTGCATGACCACTGTTCGGCCATCCATCCGATGGCCATCGGCTCGGAGTTCCTCGCCGGCCTGGACCTGGACCGCCACGGCCTGAGCTGGCTGCTGCCCGAGATCGACTGCGTGCATCCGCTCGATGACGGCAGCGCGGGCGTGCTGCACCGTTCGGTAGGCCAGACGGCCGACGGGCTGGGCGGCGATGGTCGCCGCTGGCGGGCCCTGTTCGAATGGACTTCGCAACGATTCGACATGCTGGCCGAGGACATCATGGGTCCGCTGCTGAGCATTCCCGGGCACCCAATCACCTTGGCCCGGTTCGGGGCAACGACGGTGCTTCCCGCCGCGGTGCTGGCCAGGCTGTTTCGCACCGACCAGGGCCGGGCATTGTTCGGAGGCGTTGCCGCGCATGCGTTTCGGCCGCTGCACTACCCGATGACCTCAGCCATCGGCCTGGGCATCATCACCGCAGGCCACCGGCACGGCTGGCCAGTAGCGGCCGGCGGTTCGCAATCAATCACCAACGCGCTGGTGGCAGCGTTGGACGAGCTGGGCGGCAAGATCGAAACGGGCGTACGGGTACAGACGGCATCGCAGCTGCCACCGGCGGACGTGACCATGTTCGACCTCGCGCCGGACGCCGTCGCCGGCATCCTCGGTGACCGGATGCCCGGGCGGATTGCCCGCGCCTACAACAAATTTCGGCGCGGGCCAGGCGCATTCAAAGTCGACTTCGCCATCGAGGGCGCCGTCCCATGGACCAATCCGCAGGCCCGCCGGGCGGGAACGGTGCATCTGGGAGGTTCCTACGCCGAGCTCGCCGCCGCCGAACGCGAGGTCCATGCCGGACGGATGCCACAACGACCATTCGTTCTGGTCGGTCAGCAGTACCTGGCCGATGCTGAGCGCTCGGTCGGCAATATCCATCCGCTGTGGACCTACGCACACGTCCCCAACGGCTACACCGGCGACGCCACCGCCGCGATCATCGCGCAGATCGAGCGTTTCGCACCGGGATTCCGGGAGCACATCGTCGGGCAGACCGTCCGCAGCACCACCGAGATGTCCAGATACAACCCGAATTTCGTCGGCGGCGACATCATGACGGGCGCCAAAGATGTCCGCCAGCTGACCTTTGGACCGCGGGTGACATTGTCGCCCTATCGAACCGGGGTGCCGGGCACCTACATCTGCTCGGCCGCGACGCCGCCTGGGCCGGGCGCCCATGGCATGTGTGGCGCCAATGCGGCGAAACTAGCTCTAGCGGAACTGAAATAGCCGACGGCCGCCGATTTCGTTGATTTGTACCGCTGGGGTGAGCCCGTGGAGCAAGCTGGCCATATGTCCGAGGGCCCCACGCATCCGATCACTGTCTTCCCGGCCCGCAAGGTGCTGACGATGACGCCCTCACTACCGGAGGCCTCCGCAGTCGCGGTGGCCGACCGCCGGATTGTCGCCGTCGGTTCGCTGGACTCGATGCGTCCCTGGCTGAATCGCCACGAATACGTCGTCGACGAGCGGCTGTCCGACAAGGTGGTGCTTCCCGGCTTCATCGACCCGCACGTGCACCCTTCATTGCCTGCGGTGCTTACTCAGTTTCCGTTCCTCGCTCCCGAGGATTGGAACCTGCCGACCGGACGTTTTTCCGGCGCGACGACCCCGGACGCGTTCCGCACGCGGTTGCGGGAACTGGTCGACGCCCACCCGGACTGGAGCGTGCCGTTCGTGGCCTGGGGCTACCACCCGCTCTGGCACGGGTCGATCGGGCGCCCCGAGCTGACCGCGATGTTCGGAACCCGGCCCGTCATCCTGTGGCACCGGTCGTTCCACGAACTGATCGCCAACGACGGCGCGATCGACTGGATGGGGCTCAGCGAGCAGCAGTTCGCCGATCTTCCCGAGGTGGACTGGGAGCGCGGACGCTTCTGGGAGAACGGCGCAATGGCCCTGGTCGGCGCCAGCCGCCTGCCGCAACTCCTGTTCGAACCCGCCCGGTATGGGGAAGGCATGGCCAACTTCTTCCGCATGGTCCACCTAGCCGGCGTCACGACCTGTCTGGACATGGGCGTCGGCAGCATGGGCAATCCGGAAAACGAGATCCGGCTGATCAACAGGATCTCGCGGGAGATCGACGCACCGTCCAGGATCGTGCTCACCCCGTTGATCTCTGACTTCCTGGCCCGCGGTGTCAGCCCGCAGGAGGCCGTGGCCGCTGTCGCGGAGTGGGCGCAAATGACCTCCGGACGAGTCGGGTTTGACCACCACTTCAAACTCATGATGGACGGCGCGATCTTCAGCGGAATGGCCCAGTTCGGGTACCCCGGCTACCTCGACGGCCACACCGGGATGTGGATGGCCCCGCTGCAAGTCACGCGGACCTGGGCCGAGGTCTTTTGGCGGGAGGGCTACCAACTGCACGCCCACACCGTCGGCGACCTCAGTGCCGAGGCCTTGATCGACCTGGTACGCCACCTGCAGTGGATCCATCCCCGGATCGGTCACCGCACCGTCCTGGAACACTTCGGCTACACCACCGAGGAACAGAACCTGCAGATGCGGGAGCTGGGCATGGTGGTCTCCGCCAATCCCTACTACCACTACCTACTCAGCGATATCTACAGTTCGGAATGGCTCGGCAGCGACCGCGGCGCCGAGCTGGTGCGCCTGGGATCACTCGAGCGCCTCGGCGTCCCGTTCGGCCTGCACTCCGATTGCCCCATGGCGCCACTGGCCCCACTGACCCTCGCCTGGGTCGCGGCCCGACGAATCACGATCAACGGCAACCTCAACTGCGCGCAGGAGCGGATCAGCCTGCACGCCGCACTGCGGGCCATCACCATCGACGCCGCCTGGATCATGCGCAAAGAAAACGACCTCGGATCGATCCGCGCCGGCAAGTACGCGGACTTCACCGTCCTCGAAGACGACCCCTACCAGGTCGGCGTCGACGGACTCAAAGACCTCCCCATTTGGGGAACGGTGTTCGAGGGGCAGGTCCGATCGCTGCCCTCGTGACCCCGCGCCGCCGCATCGCCGACCCGGCCGGGCAACGGTGGCCGCGTCCCGCGTCGAGGTCGCGAACAGACCAACTTGGCGCGCGAGCCTGCCGCATAGTGTTGGATGGCTGAGTGGCAGATATCAGCCGTAGCCGGACCATAGTGGCCGAGCCGCAGGCGATTTGGAACGTACTCGCCGACTTCGGCGCCCTGAGCACGTGGGCTGACGGCATCGACCATTCGTGCGTGTTGAATGAGGGCCCCGACGGGGAGCCGGTGGGCACCACCCGCCGCGTACAGGTGGGCCGCAACACCCTGGTGGAACGCATAACCGCGTTCGACCCGCCCACCTCGCTGGCCTATGACATCGAGGGCCTACCCAACCGCCTCCGCAAGGTCGCCAACCACTGGAGGTTGCGCCGAAGCGGTAACGCCACCATCGTGGAACTCACGAGCACGGTAGAGGTCGGGACCAGCCGGCTGGCTCAGATGGCGGAGCGGGTTGCGCTGCGCGTGCTGGCCAAGCAGTCCGACGCGATGCTTGCCGGATTGGCGAGCCGATTGGAGAAAACGCATGCCTGAGGGCCCCGACATCGTCATCATCATGACCGACGAGGAGCGCGCGGTTCCCCCTTACGAGTCGGCCGACGTCCTGGGTTGGCGGCAGCGCACCCTTACCGGCCGTCGCTGGTTCGACGAACACGGGGTGAGTTTCGCCCGGCACTACACCGGATCGCTGGCCTGTGTGCCGAGTCGCCCGACAATTTTCACCGGCCAGTACCCCGACCTGCACGGTGTCACGCAAACCGATGGCATCGGCAAACGGTTCGACGACTCCCGGCTGCGCTGGCTGCGGGCGGGCGAGGTACCGACTCTGGGTAACTGGTTCCGCGCGGCGGGATATGACACCCACTACGACGGCAAATGGCACATCTCGCATGCCGATCTTGAAGACCCCGACACCGGCCTCTCGCTGGCCACCAACGACGACGACGGCGAGATCGACCCGGCGGCCGTACAGCGCTACCTCGATGCCGACCCGCTCGGCCCGTACGGCTTTTCCGGCTGGGTGGGCCCCGAGCCGCATGGCGCGGGCAACGCGAACAGCGGTTTCCGTCGTGACCCGCTGATCGCCGACCGAGTTGTTGCATGGCTCGAGGACCGCTATGCGCGCCGCCGTGCCGGCGACGAAGCGGCGCTGCGTCCGTTCTTGCTGGTGGCCAGCTTCATCAACCCGCACGACGTGGTGCTGTTCCCGGCCTGGGCGCGATTCGGCCCGTTGAAGCCGTCGCACCTAGACCCCCCGCATGTGCCGGCACCACCCACCGCCAACGAGGACCTGAGAACAAAGCCGGCCGCGCAGATCGCATTCCGGCAGGCGTACTACACCGGATACGGCGTGGCACCGGCGATCAAGCGCACCTACCACCGCAACGCGCAGCGCTACCGCGATCTCTACTACCGCTTGCACGCCGAGAACGACGGGCCGATTGACCGGGTCCGCCGCGCGGTGACCGAGGGCGGATCCGACAACGCCGTCCTGGTCCGCACATCCGACCACGGTGATCTGCTCGGGGCTCATGGCGGGCTGCATCAGAAGTGGTTCAACCTCTACGACGAGGCCACCCGGGTTCCGTTCGTCATCGCCCGAGTCGGCGATGAGGCGACCACGGCACGCACCGTTTCGGCCCCAACATCGCACGTCGACCTGGTGCCGACGCTGCTTAGCGCGGCCGGCATCGACACCGACGCCGTCGCCGCGAACCTTGCCGAATCATTCACCGAGGTGCACCCGCTGCCCGGTCGGGATCTGATGGCGGTGGTCGACGGGGCCCCCGCCGACGAAGATCGAGCGATCTACCTGATGACACGCGACAACGTGCTCGAAGGCGACACCGGCGCATCGCTGCTGTCCCGACAGCTGGGCCGCACGGTCAATCCCCCAGCGCCGCTGCGCATCAAGCTGCCCGCGCACGTGGCCGCCAACTTCGAAGGGCTTGTCGTGCGGGTCGAGGACTCCGACGCCCCCGGCGGCGCCGGCCACTTGTGGAAGCTGGTGCGCACCTTTGACGACCCGGCGACCTGGACCGAGCCCGGGGTACGTCACCTGGCCAGCAACGGTGTGGGCGGCGAGACCTATCGCACCGACCCGGTGGACGACCAGTGGGAACTCTACGATCTGACTGCCGATCCAGTCGAGACCGACAATCGTTGGACCGACCCCGAGTTGCATGAGCTGCGTCAGCATCTGCGGATGCAGCTCAAACAGCAGCGGGCCTCGTCGGTGCCGGAGCGCAACCAGCCGTGGCCCTATGCCAATAGACAACCGGAGACCGGTGAGTCGCAGGGCCCAATTCGTCGGCTGCTGGGCCGAATCGGGAGCTAGCCAACGGCTCCACTGCGCGGGCTACGGCTGCTCTTCCCCCAGCAGGGCACGGGCCAGGTCGATGGGCTCGATCTCGACTCCCGCGAGATCGGCGTTGTAGTCGGGGCCCAGCATCTCGCCGCTCTGGTGCATGTGCTGAAGCGGCCCGGCCAGGAACTGCTCCAGCTCCAACGCCGCCGGCTCGTATGCCGCCCACGCCCCTGTGGCGTGCTGGCGCGCATAGGCTGCAGCCGAATAGACCAGATGCACGGGGATGGGCTCGTCGTCCTCCGTCACGTAGTGGTTCGATTCGACCCACGCTCCCCGTGCCTCGGGTCCAATCAGCACCCAGAGTTCGCCTGATGTGCGCACCCTTTCGACGAAGCGGTGGTAGCGGGCTTGCAGGTCCGCGTTCAAGTGGAGATTCACGCCACCACCCTAGCTCGCCGATCCCGACGAAAGTCAAGCAATATAAGCACAATTCAGCATGAATGACCCAAATTACGCAAACTACAATAATTTTCGGCGCATCACGGCTACAGAGCCCGTACAGATTCGGGCATCGGCGCGAAATCTGAATAACCACAACCGCTTTGCGCAGACAGAGGCCTGGCCCCCACACTTGACTGGGTTGCGGTCTTATCCCAACTGGACCAGTTCGGATTCCATCTGGTCAAGATATCTCAACGTCTGGTCGCGAGGCTCGGTCGGCAATCCCAGCAGGACTCGTTCGACCCCCAGCGGCAGGTAACCCTCGAGGTCGCTGACCTTCGTCTCATCCGACAGGCACACCGTCACCGCCACGTCCTCACCGGCCAGCGAGCGCAGTTCTTCGAGTGGACCGGCCAACAGCTGCGGTGACGGGCTAATCGCGATCCATCCGGCACCTAGGCGGGCGATGCGGCCAAAGCTTGCCGGCCCTCCCCCGATGTACAGCGGCGGATGGGGCTTGGTCACCGGCTTCGGCCAGCAGCAAATTGGGTCGAAATCGACATATTTCCCGTGATATTCGGCGTTGTCCTGGGTCCAGATCTCGATCATCGCGCCCAGCCGTTCATCGGTGACCCGTCCTCGCACCGCCGGATCAACACCGTGATTGGCGACTTCTTCTCGCAGCCACCCCACACCCACACCGAAGCAGAACCGCCCGCCGGACACCACGTCCAGCGATGCCACCTCTTTGGCCGTCACGATCGGATCCCGCTCGGGGATCAACGCGATGCCGGTGCCCAAGACGAGTGACTCGGTCGCCACCGCCGCCGCCGTCAACGCCACGAACGGATCCAGCGTGCGGTAATACTTGCGCGGAATTGGCCCGCCGGGCGGATACGGGCTCTGATTGTTCACCGGGATGTGAGTGTGCTCGGCGAGGAACAGCGACTCGAACCCACGCTCTTCGAGTGCCGCGCCCAGCTCCGCAGGGCCGATGCCTTCATCGGTGACAAACGTCAGGACTCCGACACGCATGCTTGCTCCTACCCGAGTTGGGGCGCACTGGCTTCGGTGGCCGGCCGCGCGGCACCCCAGAGCCCCACTCCGATACCGACGACTGCGCCGCCGAGGGCGACGATCTGCTGTAGCCGTTTCAGCTCGTCATGCACGCTGATCCCGCCGAGCAGGTCGGCTGCGTCCGCGCCAGCCGAAGCCAGGAACCAGCCACGGGTGTTCTTGCCGCGCACCGCAGCTGTCGCCAGCAGCCCTCCGATGAGGGCGTCGCGATAGCCCATCGACCGCAACAGCAGCCGCGCCGTCGGCGACGACTCCTGCGCACCCGCACCCCAAAGCCGGTTCGCCCGTACCGGGTCGACGAGAAATGAGATACCGGAGGCACAACGCAGACTGCCCGCAACCAGCGCGGCACGATCGATCGACATGGCACGCAAGCCTAGGAGGTAATCATCCGACAGGGAATGGACACGCCCGAGTGGCTGACCCGTCCGTAGGCTTGGTGAGATGAGCGCTGCACCGGATCTGACCATCGCTCTGCAAAGCCACTTCTTGCGGGACTTGCCGGAGCTGGCCGTTCGCTGGCAGGCCGAGGTGCCGCCAGACGCGCGGCTGCTGGTGCTCAACGAACCGTTGGCGGGCGAGCTCAAACTCGACTCCACGTGGTTGCGCAGTTCCGAAGGAGTCCGGTTCCTGGTCGGCAGTCTGCTACCCAGCGGAGCGGTTCCGGTGGCGCAGGCCTACGCCGGGCACCAGTTCGGCGGGTTCGTCCCGCGGTTGGGCGACGGCCGCGCCCTGCTGCTCGGCGAGATCGCCGATACCGATGGGCGCCTGTACGACATTCACCTCAAAGGCTCCGGGCGCACCCCGTTCGCCCGCGGTGGCGACGGCCTGGCCGTGGTTGGGCCGATGTTGCGCGAATACATCGTCAGCGAGGCGATGCACGCGTTGGGCATCCCGACAACGCGGTCCCTGGCCGTCGTGGGTACCGGGCGCCAGGTTCAGCGCGAGACACCACTGCCCGGCGCCTTGCTTGTCCGGGTCGCCCGTAGCCACCTGCGGGTGGGCAGCTTCCAGTACGCGGCCGCTACCGGCGACGTCGAGTTGCTGCGGCGCCTCGCCGACTACGCCATCGCCCGCCACTACCCCGGCGCCGCGGATGCCGAGCGCCCCTACCTCGCACTGTTCGAAGAGGTGGTCGCGGTCCAGGCCGCACTGCTGGCGCGCTGGATGTTGATCGGGTTCGTGCACGGGGTGATGAACACTGACAACATGACCATCTCGGGCGAAACCATTGACTACGGGCCGTGCGCCTTCATGGAGGCCTACGACCCCGAAACGGTGTTCAGCTCGATCGACCACTGGGGCCGCTACGCCTACGCCAACCAGCCCGTCGTCGCGGGCTGGAACCTGGCCCGCTTTGCCGAGGCCCTGCTGCCGCTGCTCGCCGACGACATGCAGGAGGGCATCGCCCTCGCCGAGAAGTCCTTCGGGGTATTCCGCACCCGCTACGACGCCGTCTGGTGCTCCGGTATGCGAGCCAAACTCGGCTTGCCGGCGGTGACCGAGGCCGAGGTGGTCAAGCCCCTGGCCGACGAGCTGCTGCAGCTCCTGCGGCAGGGCCAGGTCGACTACACCTCGTTCTTCCGGCACCTGGCGGCAGCGGCCCGTGGAGATGGCGACGCGGCCCGCGCAATGTTTGACGCCCCAAGCGGATTCGACGACTGGCTGTCACGCTGGCAGCCCCTGGGGCCGGATGCCGAATTGATGGACGGGGTCAATCCGATCTACATCCCCCGCAACCATCTCGTCGAGGAGGCTCTGGCCGCGGCGACCGACGGCAACCTCGATCCGTTCCGCCGGCTCTTGGATGCGGTCACGGACCCCTATGTCGAAAGGCCTGGGCTCGAGCGCTACGCCGGCCCGGCGCCCGAGGATTTCGGCGCCTACCGGACCTACTGCGGCACCTGAAGCCCGCCGCGGACGCCACATTCTCGGGCGTTGCACCCGGCCAGGTCGCGCCAACGCCTAGTCTGCACGTACCCGGCCGCACCTGGCTGGGCCTGGCTGAACCCAACTGAGCAATGCCGCGCCCGATCGGCATCACCCGAGCGGGAGAAGGAGCGTAGGGATGACGTGGGAGATCGTGATGTTGACCATGTGCTTGATCGGCGCCGCCGTGGCGGCGTTGCTGTGGAAGTTCGCCGGCAATGACAAAGCGCGCCTACGCGGCAAGATCGCGACTCTCGGCGCCCTTGGGGCGGCGGTCCTGTTCTTCCTGATGGGCTGCTTCACCATCGTCGGGACCCGGCAGATCGCGATCGTCACCACCTTCGGCCGCCCCAACGGGGTGAGCCTGAACAACGGCTTCCACGGCAAATGGCCCTGGCAGATGACCCACCAAATGGACGGCGCGGTGCAGATCGACAAGTACGTCAAGGAAGGCAACAGCGACCAGCGCATCACCGTGCGGCTGGGCAACCAATCCACGGCCCTGGCCGACGTCAGTATCCGCTGGCAGCTCAAGCAGTCGGCCGCACCCGAACTCTTCCAGCAGTACAAAACCTTCGACAACGTGCGGGTCAACCTCATCGAGCGGAATCTGTCGGTTGCCCTCAACGAGGTGTTCGCCGCATTCAACCCACTGGACCCGCAAAACCTGGACGTGTCCCCACTGCCCAACCTGGCCAAGCGAGCCGCCGACATCATGCGCCAGGACGTGGGCGGCCAAGTCGACATCTTCGACGTCAACGTTCCGACCATCCAGTACGACCAGGGCACCGAGGACAAGATCAACCAGCTCAACCAGCAGCGCGCGCAGACCTCGATCGCCGTGGAGGCGCAACGCACCGCCGAGGCTCAGGCCAAGGCCAACGAGATCTTGTCCCGCTCAATCAGCAACGACCCCAACGTTGTGGTGCAGAACTGCATTACGGCCGCGATCAACAAGGGCATCAGCCCGCTGGGCTGCTGGCCGGGCAGCTCGGCTCTGCCGACCGTCTCGGTGCCCCCCGGACGGTAGCCATGCGCACATGATCGCCATGAGAGGGTTGATCTGATGCACATTCCGTTCGCCGAGTTGATAGGCAGCCGTTTTGCTCGCCGTCACGCCGCACTGGACCTGGTCGACAAGATCGATGCCGAGACTCAGGACATCGATGATTCCCTCGACACCGTCGATCTCCCGTCGGCCGAGCCGGCCCAGCTGCTGCAAAAGATGGAAAGCAGGCTGATCCGGCAGCACCTGGCCAACCCGGGCGTGTTGAGCGACGAGGAGCTGCGCAAGCTGCGCTACATCCTCAACTTCGCCAGACTCGCCGACTTCGAACCGGGAGCCGCGGGTCCGGGCGGCAGCCGCGGACGTGGTGACATCTCGGTGGGCGCCGAAGTCGCTCCGTGGCGGTCCCGGGTCAGCGACATCCTGTATGGACCGCTGCGCGAAGAGCCAGATCCGATTACCGCGCTCAAGGCCGCACGCACCGCGCTCGACGGTTTGTCCGCCGACCAAGACGACCAACGGCGAGTGCTGATCGAACGCCACGGCAGCGACTTCTCTGCGGCCGAACTGGACTCCGAGGTCGGCTACAAGAAGCTCGTCACCATCCTCGGCGGCGGGGGCGGCGCGGGGTTCGTCTACATCGGCGGCATCCAGCGCCTCCTGGAGGCCGGCCAAACGCCTGACTACATGATCGGGTCGTCGTTCGGGTCGATCATCGGCAGTCTGGTGGCGCGTTGTCTGCCGGTGCCGATCGACGACTACGTGGAGTGGGCCAAGACGGTGTCTTATCGCGCCATTCTGGGCCCCGAGCGGTTGCGCCGCCGCCACGGCTTGGCCGGGATGTTCGCCCTGCGCTTCGACCAATTCGCGCTATCGCTGCTCAGCCGTGAGGACAACGTCCGGCTCCGCATGTCAGATCTGACGATTCCGTTCGATGTCGTGGTCTCCGGCGTGCGAAAGCAACCGTATTCCGCACTGCCATCCCGGTTTCGCCGTCCGGAACTGGCGGCGCTGCAACTGCGCTCACTGCCCTTCCAGCCCATCGGCATCGGCCCGCTGGTCGCAGCCCGGATGTGGCAGGTTTCCGCCTTCATCGACTTGCGGGTGGTCAAACCGATCGTGGTCAGCGGCGATGACCCCGATCGCGACTTCGACGTCGTCGACGCGGCGTCGTTTTCGTCTGCCGTTCCCGGCGTGCTGCACCACGAAACCAGTGATGACCGCATGCTCGACATGCTCGATGCCCTCTGCGCCGACCAAGACATCGCGGCGATCGTCGACGGCGGCGCGGCCAGCAACGTGCCGGTCGAATTGGCGTGGAAGCGGGTGCGTGACGGAAAGCTCGGCACCCGCAACGCGTGCTACCTGGCCTTTGATTGCTTCCATCCGCAGTGGGACTCCCGGCACATGTGGCTGGCCCCGATTACCCAGGCGATCCAGCTGCAGATGGTGCGCAATTTGCCTTATGCCGACCACCTGGTCAGGTTCCAGCCGACGCTGTCACCGATCAACCTGGCCCCCTCGGCCGGCGCCATCGACCGTGCCTACGAGTGGGGCCGCAGCAGCGTCGAGGACGCGATTCCGGTGACGACGGCACTATTGCGGCCGACGTGGTGGGAGGGTGATGGACCGCCGGTCGCCGAGCCCGCCGAGCACGCGAGTTCGGTGGCTTCATCGATGAGCTCGGTGATGGCGGCGATACACGCACCGACGGGCCGATTCGCCAGGTGGCGTGACCGTCACCTCACATAAAGCGGGCGCCCGCCGTTGGCCCGCATCGGGTGACGGAGTCGATGGCTACCATGGCCCTCATGGCCGAGCCGGTCCCGGCTTCCGACAAGACCGCCGCACTCGACGGCGACAAGACGGCAGCCGTCCCCAGTCCCGCACCCACCGACACGGTCGAGACGGCCTGGTCGCGCGAACAGGACGTCAGCGACGTCCGCGACCCCGGCCCAGACCTCCCCGATGTCCCGGACATCCCCGATGGTCGCGGCGAGGAGCTTGCTGCTGAACCGGCGTCGCTCGTCCAGTCCTGGCGCACCACCTTGGCCAGGGCCGCGGCCCTACTGTTGCTCGGTCTCGGGTTTGCGGCGGTGATCGTGATCGGTGGCTGGGCCCTGTCCACGGAGAGCTCGCCGGGCAAGGCCTCGAAGCCGCGGTCGGTCACCCAGATTGCGCCAACGCCGACGTCCGCCCCAACCACCACGACGACGATCGCCTCAACTCCTGAGCAGGACAGCGCCTACATCGCAGCGCTCAACGACCGGGGTATCTCCTTCGCCAATCCCAACGCAGCGATCTACAACGGCAAGTTGGTGTGCGAGAACTTCCGTCGTGGGCTCACTGTGGACGAGATCGTCGCGGCATTTCGTTCGAGCAATCCGGCCCTCAGCAACCACGCTGGCGACTACGTCGACATCTCGATGCGCACATATTGCCCGTAAAAGGCGGCTCATCCCCCTCACCCACAATGCACTGCCGCGCAGGTAGCTAACACATGTCCGACATTGCAGCGACGATGAAATGTCGGCTGCGGGTGTCCCGGAAGCGCCTGGTGGGTACCTACGGATCTATGACGCATCCGAACAACCCGGGCACCCGCCGCCAGGCGGACCTGAGTAGCCGGCTTACGCGGCGCCGGCACAAGCTTGCTCCGGATCCTGGCATTCGGCGTGCCATCCTGGTCGCCGCGTCGATGTCGGTTCGCGAACATGGGGTTCGTGGACTTAGCGTCGCGACCGTCCTGGACCGGGCCCAACTCAGCACCCGGGCGTTCTACCGGCATTTCGAGTCGAAAGACCAACTGGTAGCCGCGGTGTTCCTCGAGGTCGCCCGGGTCGAAGCGGTGCGGCTCAGAACGCTCATGGCCAAAGCGACAAACCCGATCGAAGGAGTGGCTGCCTGGATCGACGGCCGCCTCGACTTGGCTTTCGACGACGCGGTCAAGGCGGACCTGCGTCACCTGTCCATGGATGCTCAATCACATCTGCTCAACGCCCCCGAGCTGGTCGAACCCGCATACGCCGAAACGCTTGAGCCGCTCATCGAGCAGCTTCACCTCGGCGTGGCCCAGGAAGTGTTCCACGACGTCGACCCGCACAGCGAGGCGCGCTCCATTCAGGGCGTGATGTGGGCCAACACGGAACAGCAGTGGGCCTCCGGGGATTGCCGACGCAACGAGGTTCGCGAGAGCACGGTGCGATTTTGCCTGCGCGGACTGGGCGTTGCGCCGGACACTATTGCGCAGATCGCCGCGCCAGACTGACATGTGAGGCGCCCGCCCGCAGAGGAGATGCGATGGACCTGGGCTTCAGCGGTTCCAAGGCCGTCGTCACCGGAGGCAGCAAAGGCATGGGCCTGGCCATCGCCGAAACCCTGGCCGCCGAAGGAGCCAGCGTGGCGGTGATCGCCCGTGGCAAGCGGGCACTGGACAGCGCCGTGGAAAGGCTAAGTCAGGCCGGCGCTCCCGACGCGGTGGCGATCAGCGCGGACATGGCCGACGCCGCATCGATCACCAGCGCCTTCGCCGCCGTCTCCGAACGCTGGGGGCAACTCAATTGCCTGGTGCACACGATCGGACCGGGCGACGGGTACTTCGAGGAACTCGACGACGCCGCTTGGGATGCCGCGTTCACGCTGGGCACGATGTCGGGGGTCCGGGCGATTCGCGCCGCGTTGCCCTTGCTGCGCGCCGCGGACTGGGCCCGCGTTGTGACGCTGTCCGCGCACTCGATTCAGCGACAGAACCCACGCCTGGTCGCCTACACGGCCTCGAAGGCGGCCCTATCCAGCGTGACCAAGAACCTGTCGAAGAGCCTGGCCAAGGACGGCATCCTGGTGAACTGCGTGTGCCCGGGAACCATCGTCACGGCCAGCTTTACCGAACAGCTCAAAGACCTGCTGGCCGCCGACGGACTCGATGCCACCAACCCGTACGACGTCATGGCCTGGATTGACAAATACTTTCACCAGCCGTGCGATCTGGGCCGCGCCGGGCTTCCCGAGGAGGTCGCTTCCATCACCGCCTACCTGGTGTCGCGGCGCAACGGCTATGTGACCGGCGCGACGGTGAATGCCGACGGCGGCTCGGACTTCATTTGACGGCGCACGCCGGCGCCTAACCCGCCCAACGAAACGGCAGCAGGTGCACGAGCGTGACCGCTACTGCCCCGACAATCAGTCCGAGCGCCGCCGACACGCCGGTATTGACCAGCCAGGCCACGACGGTACCTAGGGACCCGACCGCGTGGCGCACTTGTTCATCGAGATGATGCACCAAGCCGTATGGGGTGTGCCAACCGATCTGATCGCTGCCCACCAACAGGATGTGGCCACCCACCCACAGCATCGCAACCGTTCCGACCGCCGCGATCATGGACAACAACCTGGGCATCCCAGCGACCAGGGCGCGACCGAGCCGCTGCCCGACCCGAGACGACGTCTCGGCCAGCCGCAGCCCAACATCGTCCATCTTGACGATCGCCGCCACCACCCCATACACCGCGCCAGTGATCACCAGCGCAACGACGATGAGGACGACAAGCCTTGGCAGAAAAGCCAAGTCGGCCACTTCGCTGAGCGCGATCACCATGATCTCGGCGGAGAGGATGACGTCGGTCCGGATCGCCCCGGTCACCACTTGCTGTTCGTCTTTCGGCCTCCTGGCCTGGGAACCGTTGCCGCGCAGCGCACTCCACAGCTTCTCCGCGCCTTCGTAACACAGGTATGTGGCGCCGAGCATCAGGATTGGACTCAACAGCCACGGGACGAACTGGCTAAGCAGCATCGCGCTGGGAAGGATGAACACCAACTTGTTGCGCAGCGAGCCGAGCGCAATGCGTTTGATGATCGGCAGTTCGCGCTCGGCGGTGATGCCGTGAACGAATTGTGGCGTTACCGCGGTGTCATCGACCACTACGCCTGCCGCCTTGGCGGTCGCGCGAGCCGCGGCCGAACCGACGTCGTCCACCGAGGCCGCGGCCAGCCGCGCCAGGGCAGCGACGTCATCGAGCAGCCCGAACAGGCCTGCGCTCATCGGCTCTCCCCCATGGCGACCGAGGTTACCGCTTGTTGCCGAAGTCGTCGGTGCGGGCAATCGACCCCTCTGACCGGCGAGTGCGGCCCCAAAGTGCGGCGCGAAATGGCCCAACGCCGCACCTACCATGCCTCTCGCGGGGCTTTTATCTGCTTACCGGGAAATTTTTCGAGGAATCGCCACACGGGACTTGTGCGGCATAGGTGATGGGGTTTACAGTACTTACCAGCACCACTTCTCAGAGATTCAAATCGAAGTGGATCCGCAGCTCCCTTAAAAGGAGTCCCGGACTCAGCAAAACCCGCACCCCCCTCAAAAGGGGGCCCGGACTCAGCAAAACCCGCACCCCCCTCAAAAGGAGGCCCGGGAACCCCGCACCCCCCTCAAAAGGGGGCCCGGACTCAGCAAAACCCGCACCCCCCTCAAAAGGAGGCCCGGGAACCCCGCACCCCCCTCAAAAGGGGGCCCGGACTCAGCAAAACCCGCACCCCCCTCAAAAGGAGGCCCGGGAACCCCGCACCCCCCTCAAAAGGGGGCCCGGACTCAGCAAAACCCGCACCCCCCTCAAAAGGAGGCCCGGGAACCCCGCACCCCCCTCAAAAGGGGGCCCGGACTCAGCAAAGCTCGCACCTCCCTCAAAAGGAGGCTCGGAAAGTTTTGCACGGGCTATATCTCGCCGTGGCTTGTCGAATTCCCCTTT
The DNA here is from genome assembly GCF_003391395.1 of Mycobacterium marinum. Taxonomy (NCBI): domain Bacteria; kingdom Bacillati; phylum Actinomycetota; class Actinomycetes; order Mycobacteriales; family Mycobacteriaceae; genus Mycobacterium; species Mycobacterium marinum. Next base: position 1,744,553 of record NZ_CP024190.1, on the reverse strand, counting down.
CCTGGGGAATTCGATTAGTCCAATTTCGGCTATGCCTTGTTCCGATCCTTTTGGGCGTGCGATGGAAATGTCGCCCCTCCAGTCGAAAAATTGCCGGAGGAATTGTGACTCAAGACCACATTGTGACTGAGCGGCCGCCTGCGACCAGGAATGATACCGCGGGCAACGCAACCGCCCGCACGTATGAAGTCCGCACTCTCGGCTGCTTGATGAACGCTCACGACTCCGAGCGCATGGCGGGTTTGCTTGAAGACGCCGGGTACATCAAAGCCGACCCGGGCGCGCCTGCAGATCTGGTGGTATTCAACACCTGCGCGGTGCGTGAAAACGCCGACAACAAGCTCTACGGCTCGCTAGCGCACCTGGCTCCGATCAAGGCGAGTCGGCCCGGCATGCAAATCGCGGTCGGCGGATGCCTGGCACAAAAAGACCGCCACATCGTGCTCGACCGGGCACCGTGGGTTGACGTCGTCTTCGGCACACACAACATCGGCTCACTGCCGGTGCTCTTGGAACGCTCTCGGCACAACCAAGACGCGCAAGTCGAGATTCTCGAATCACTGCGGACATTCCCTTCGGCGCTGCCCGCGGCACGGGATTCAGCCTATGCCGCGTGGGTGTCGATCTCGGTGGGCTGCAACAACAGCTGCACCTTCTGCATCGTCCCGTCGCTACGCGGCAAGGAAGCCGACCGCCGCCCCGGCGACATCCTCGCCGAGGTGCAGGCCCTGGTAGAGCAGGGCGTGCTGGAAGTAACCCTGCTCGGCCAAAACGTCAACTCCTACGGCGTCAATTTCGCAGACCCAGACCCTTCGACGGGCGAGGCACCACTGCCTAGGGATCGAGGTGCGTTTGCGCAGCTGTTACGCGCTTGCGGCCGGATCGAGGGTCTAGAGCGCATCCGGTTCACCTCACCGCACCCGGCCGAATTCACCGACGACGTGATCCTGGCGATGGCCGAAACTCCGGCTGTGTGCCCGCATCTACACATGCCGCTGCAATCGGGTTCGGACCAGATCCTCAAGGCCATGCGCCGCTCCTACCGGCGCGATCGCTACCTGGGGATCATCGACAAGGTCCGTGCCGCGATACCGGACGCGGCCATCACCACCGACATCATCGTCGGCTTTCCCGGCGAAACCGAACATGACTTCGAGCAGACCCTCGACGTGGTGCAAAAAGCGCGGTTCACAAGCGCATTCACCTTCCAATACTCGCCTCGGCCGGGCACACCCGCGGCGGACATGCCCGACCAGATTCCCAAGAACGTCGTCCAGCAGCGCTTCGAGCGGCTGGTGGCGCTGCAAGAGCGAATCTCTTTGGAGGGCAACCGATCCCTGGTCGGGACCCGGCAGGAGCTGCTGGTCGTCGCAGGAGAGGGCCGCAAAAACGCCACCACGGCGCGAATCAGCGGGCGGGCCCGAGACGGCCGACTCGTCCACTTCCGTCCGGACAGCGCCGACGGTTCGGTCCGGCCGGGTGACTTGGTGGATGTCGAAATCACCGATGCCGCGCCGCACCATCTGATCGCAGACGGGCCGCTGCTGCAGCATCGTAGGACCCCCGCAGGTGATGCCAGCGAACGCGGCCAGACCCCGACAACGCGTGGAGTCGGGCTGGGATTACCCCGAATCACGGTTGCCCAAGCCCAAACCCCCAGTTCCGCTGGACATCCCGACACCGCGTGCCGTTAGCGGCGGGGGCCCACCGATGAAACGCCTCGCCTTTACCGCACCTACGCCGTTTTCTCCCCCGATACCCGTGCGGCCGCAGCGGTGGACAACCACGGACGGCGACTGTTCAAGGTCAGTGCCGCATCGAATTCCTCTTGCAGTCAACAGCATTGGGCGATTGGTGTTTTCAAGTGAGGGAGGGTGATCGACTTGAGTACTGGTGAGATCGTAACCGGCTTGAGTGAAGCGCGGCGGACGTCCATTGCCGCGCTCTACGACCGGAAGACCCGCGATTGCGATGGGCTCAACGCAATGCTCGCGTCGCGTGATGGATTGTTTTTCAATCACAACGGCATCGACCTGCCGGACGGTCCGGCGCCGATGCAGGAGAAGGATCGGCTGGACTGGTTGCACCGCTCCGAGGCCGAGCTGGTCAGCTTTGGCCTGAAGTTCCTCGGTAAACCGCCTTCGGATGGCACCGTGCTAGATGCCGGCTGTGGGGCCGGGGGCGGCGCGATCATGATTCACCAGCGGTTCGGGTGTGCCGTGGAAGGCGTGACAGTGTCGCCTGAGCAGGCGCGGTTCGCCGCCGCAACGGCCCTGGTGCGCGGCGTGGAAGACCAGGTCAGGTTCAGGGTCGGCGACATGCTCGAGGTTGACCGCCGCTTGGGTTCCGGCCAGATCCGACACCGCTATCAAGCCGTGTGGGCGTGCGAAAGCACTGAGCACGTCGATGATCTGGGGTTGATGTTCACCACGTTTGGCCGAGTGCTGCTCGCGGGTGGGCAAATCGTAGTGATCGCGTGGTGCGCGGGCCGGGGTCGGGCCGCCGAAAGCGTCAAGCAGCGCGTCGATGACCAATACTGCACGAACATTCACGAGCCGGCCGACTACCGGCGAGCGGCAGACGAGGCCGGGTTGATCACTTGTCGGCGGGTGGATTTGACCGGACTCACCGTCCCATACTGGAAGACACGGCTGGAGTCGGCGCACCTGACCGGCACCGAAGAGTTGATGCATTCGGCATTTGCGCAGCGGCTGATGACATACGAGTTGTTTTCGTTCAAGACGCCAGGCGAACCGTGACCGATCACGACTGTCCATCCCGGCTGGGATCAACGCCATCGCGTAGGCAACCGGCCCCGCCCTACGGCATGTGACAGACACCATGTTGGCCCGTTTCGACCCACACGATCAGCAGCTGCGCGACGATCCGTACGCGGTGTACGCGACCTATCGTCAGGCGGATCCGGTGCATTGGGGACAACCGTTCAAACCCGGCGACAACGGATGCTGGTACCTGTTTCGACACGATCATGTCGTTGCGATGCTGAGGGACCCTCGGTTTCGCCGCAAATTGGTTCCGGCCGATCCTCTGGCATCCGGGCGAGTGTTTGGCGCGCCCCGCGGTTTCGCCGAATTGTCGGGTCGGCTGTTGCTGTCACTGGATCCGCCCCATCATGGGCGTCTGCGTTCCATCGTGGCGCCCACGTTCACACCTTCGGCAATCGAGTCCTACCGGATGATCGCGGCCAAGGCCGCGGATCGGCTGATCGACGGGCTCGAGGAGGCGACTGCGTTCGACGTGATCGACAACTATGCCGTTCCTCTGTCAATGATATTGATAGCAGCGATGCTGGGCTTGACCGCCGACGAGTTGCATCCGGACCTTCCGGTGTGGGTCTCTCGGTTTGGCGATGGGTTCGATCTGCGCAAGGAACCTGCGGCCATAGCGAGAGCCGACGATGCCGCCGCGAACATGTTGTGGTTCTTCGAGACCGCCGCGGCCAGCCACGATCGGTTACGACCGGGGCTGATCAGCGCCCTGATCGCGGCCCGCGAGGCCGGTCAGCTGACGCACGAAGAACTACTGGCCCTTTGTGTGCAGCTCATGTTCGCCGCACACGGGACGACGGTTGCGCAGATCGGCAACATGATCGCGGATCTGTGGACGCGCCCTGACCAGCTGGCATTGCTGCGGGCGCATCCGGAGCTGATGGCAGCTGCGGTCAACGAGAGTTTGCGTTTCAACGGCTCGGTTCAGTCCACGGCGGCACGCAAGCCCATCGAAGACGTCACACTCGGCGGCGCGCACATTCGTGCGGGGCAACCGGTGATCGCCTTCGTAGGCGCAGCCAACCGGGATCCGAAGGTGTTCGAGGAGCCGGACCGATTCGACATCACCCGTGCCCGAGGCGCAGCGGTCATGTTCGGCGCTGGAATTCATTACTGCCTTGGGGCACGCTTGGCCCGCCTCGAATGCCAGATCGCAGTGGGAACTCTGATGCGTCGGCTACCACGGCTGACATTGACCGAGAGGACCCAACTGCACCGCCACACCAACATCGTGTTGCCCGCGCTGTTGCACCTGAAGGCAGTGACGGCGGCGTGATCCCGTCAGCGAACCGCTTGCGCTTGTTCTCCTGGCCGCGGGGCAAGGCGCTGCACAGCTGCCTGTACGCGGAGGTGCAGCAGTTTTACGCACGGCAGATGAGGCTACTGGACCTCCGCGACATCGGCTCCCACGCAAAGACGTTCACCAAGGACGCCACGTTCGAGCACATCCCCGGTGCCGGCCCGGTGTCGACACGCGCAGCAATCGAGAAAGCCCTGCTGAAGTGGGACAGCAGAGCTGGGGATGCGATTCAACGACGGCACTGGTTGTCGATGATCGACTTGGCGTCGCGTAGTGCCGGCGTGATCGAGGCATCTGCCTATCTGATCGAAATCAACACTCGGCCCGGTACCAAGCCGGCGATCGCCCAAAGTTGCGTGATCCACGACAAGTTGACCCGCGTCAGCGGACAACTTCTGATCAGTTCGAGGAAGGTACTGGAGGACGGTCTGTGACTCGAGACCTGCCGGCACAACGCACGGCCAGCCGAATCTACGACCTGCACAGCGGCGGCTCCCTGCTGGACGCCGACGAATCCGCGCGGGTGACCGGATTGCTCGAGGAGGCGGGATTCGTTGCGGCTGGGCCCAGACCTGCCTGGCGCGCTCGGACCGATGGCCGTCCGACGATTTGCGTCTACTGCGCTTCCGGCGGCGACAACCCCGCCGACCTGAGCCTGGCCGCCGCCGTGGGCACCGAAATCGGTAGACGCGGATGGCGATTGATCTCTGGAGGCGGCACCATCGCCATGATGGGCGCGGTGGCCCGCGCGGCCAGAACCGCCGGAGCCCACACCACAGGCGTAATCCCGAGAATTCTCCTGCAATCCGAACTTGCTGACCTCGGTGCCGATGAGCTGATCGTCACCGACACACTCACCCAACGCAAACACCTCATGGGCGAACGCGCTGACGGGTTCCTGACGCTGCCCGGCGGTCTGGGCACCCTCGAAGAGCTGCTCGAATGCTGGACCGCGGCCAGCCTCGGCATACATCACAAGCCCGTAGTCCTGCTGGACCCCGCCGGACACTACCGCGGACTGCTCGACTGGCTCGAAGAACTGCGGCAGCAAGGCTTCGTGCGCACCGCCGCGATCGATCGGCTCATCGTCACGACCGACGTCGAAAGCGCATTCAGCAACCTCTGCCCATCAACTCGGTCGGCGTTCGCGTCGTCTGGGGAGGCCAGCGTCTCAGAGCGGACCCATGCGCATTATTAGGCCATTTGACTGATCCCAGCGCGGCCGCCGAACGCAACCCTTGTGGTGTCACCGCTAGCAAGCAGGACCACCGCAGGGGAGCACAGGATGGCACGCATGCCGACATCGATTCGCCCCACTGCTGACCCTCCGACAGGCGCTGTTGAGGCGAGATAGCAGGCAGAGGATATGAGACCACTAACGATCATCGGACCAACGGGAACCGGCAAGTCAGACTTAGCGATCGAGATTGCGGACCGACTCAGCGGCAAGATCGCCGTGGAGATCGTGAACGCCGACGCGTACCAGCTCTACCGCGGCATGGATATCGGCACCGGCAAGGTGCCGCTGGCCCAGCGCCGCGGCATACCGCATCACCAACTCGACGTGCTCGACGTCACCGAAACCGCCACTGTCGCGGGCTACCAGCGTTCGGCTGCCGCTGACATCGAAGCGATCGCCTCACGCGGAGCGCTGCCGCTGCTGGTCGGGGGCTCGATGCTCTACGTCCAGTCGCTGCTCGATGACTGGGCCTTTCCGGCGAAAGACCCAGCGATCCGAGCCCGCTGGGAGCGACGTCTCGCTCAGGTCGGGCCGGCCAGGTTGCATGCCGAGCTGGTCCGCCGCGACCCTGCCGCGGCCGCAGTCATCCCGCTCAACGACGCCCGCCGTACGGTGCGTGCGCTGGAAGTGGTCGAAATCACCGGTCGCCCGTATACCGCCTCCGCTCCACGTATCGGCAGCCCTCGCTGGGATAGCGCGATCATCGGATTAGATTGCGAGACAAAGGTTCTTGATGAACGGCTAGCGGCACGAACCAAAGCCATGTTCGATCGAGGTCTGATCGAAGAGGTGATCTCGCTACTCCCCTGCGGCCTGGCCAGGGGGGTCACCGCTGCACGCGCGTTGGGGTACGCCCAAGTCATGGAGGCGCTCAAGGCCGGCGCAGACACTCAAGCCCTGGATCGTGCGCGCCAACAAACCTGTCTGGCCACTCGACGCTATGTCCGACGGCAGCGGTCGTGGTTTCGGCGAGACCGCAGGGTGCGTTGGCTCGATGCCACGGTGTCCACCGCGGCCCACCGCACGGCCATCATCGAAGCGGTGTTGGGCGCCTGGCGGCGGGCATCATGAGGCTCCCCGACGCGGGTTGAATCAGCGCCAACTGCAGTGGCCGCAACGGCTGCCATGTCACCGTCGAACGTGAAGCCGGCTGTGTGATGACTGTCGTACTGATTGACCCACATCATTTGCTGGTACCAATGGAAGCCCTCAAGGTGCTGCGGCAGCAGGTGCAGTACACCGAGGAAGTACCGGCCGCGTTGACTCGGCTGCTGCCCGCGGCGCGCCCCGTGCGCGCCGGAGGCAACGCCACCGTGTTGTTGTCCTCCGATCCCACACATCCTGCGATTACGGCACGTTTGGCCGCCGGTGACCGGCTGATCTCCATACCGCACCCACAGTGCGGTGAGCGCCTGATCGATGCCGTTGCGGCAATGGACGAACTACGCACAGCGGGGTCGTGGGAAGCCGCGCAGACCCACGTCTCGGTTAGCCGCTATTTGCTGAGCCAAACCTATGCGCTGCTGGATGCGTTGCGTAGCGCAGATGCCGACCAGCTACGCGAAGAACTCGGCGCCTTGCTCCTGCAGGTACTTTTCCAGGCTCGGATCGCGCAGGACGCGCCGCGACGACCCTTCACCATCGATGACGTGGCCGACACCCTGATACGCAAGCTGGGCAACCGGCGCCGCGGAGTGCTGGCGGGCAATTCGCCCTCATTCCAGGAGCAGGTGGCGCAGTGGGAGAAGGGCAAAAAGGCAGACAAACAGGCGGGCTCGGTGATGCACGATCTGTTTCATGGTCAGCCCGCGTTGGCTCTGGCCCAGAAGGTGATCGAACGCGCAGTCAGGGCTGGCCTGCCGATGGACCTGGTCCCGGCGAGGCTCACCTCCGTCTTGGTGTCACCTGACATCGATGCGGAAGGCGAGCTGCGGGCGGCGGTCCTGGAGTTCATGGACTCGGTGCGCCGTGCCGAGGACACGATCGCCGCGAGGCGCCGCGCGCCCGATGCCACCGAAGAACCCGACCGCACGGCGCTCGGCGGGATCAGCGAGCGGGAGTGGCGTATGTGCTGGCCTTCCGTGGGCGCCCACACCCAATCCGGGGTCCGAGTCGCCAAACCCCGCGATGACGCCTAGTTTGCGAATTAGGTATACCGGCAGAAGCAACTGATGGCCGGGTGTGCGGGAGGGAAGGTAGGCCCGTGGGTGATCGCATCGACGCGTCCGCGTTGGTTCTCGGGCACGGAGATGACGTCCGGCGCCGGCTCACGCGTTCAGTCACGGTGTTGCGGCAAATGGTCGAGGCCGGCTGGTTTGCCGGCCACGAAGACACCATCGGCATGGAGGTGGAACTCGACCTGGTGGACCCGCTGGGCCGGCCGCGACTGGTCAACGACGCGGTTCTACAGGCCTTGGACCGAACCGATATGCAGCACGAGCTTGGCCAGTTCAATGTCGAGTTGAACCTGCCGCCCCACCCGCTAACGGGCCACGTGCTCCGGGACAGCGAACAACTTCTTGCCGACGTGCTCGACGGGTCCGGCGCGCGGATCGAAAGCCTGGGCACCCGCCTGATCGCGGTTGGCATGCTTCCCACCCTGAGCGCCGACCACATGACCGCCGAACGGCTCTCCACCAACCCGCGCTACGAGCTGCTGAGCCGCCGCATCCGCACCGCTCGACACCGGCCGTTCCGAGTGCACATCAGCGACGCACCCGAGCCGGTCGAATTCACCACCGACTCGGTCGCGCCCGAAGCCTCCGCAACCAGCCTGCAGCTGCACTTGCGGGCGCACCGGGACCGATTTGCGGCCTACTTCAACGCGGCCCAACTGATCGCCGGAGCGCAGGTCGCGGTGGCCGCCAATTCCCCCTTCCTGCTCGGCCGGCACGCCTGGCAGGAGACCCGAATCACGCTGGTGGAGCAGCTACTCGACTCCCGCCGCCCCAGCGAGGTCAAGGCCAGCGCACCGGCGCGCGTCCGGCTCGGGGAGGGGTGGATCAGCGACCCCGTGGACCTCTTCGACCACCTGGTGCGCGAGTACCCGCCGCTGTTCCCAACCCTGGAGGCAGAAGATCCCGACGCTGCCCTCGAGGCAGGGCGAGCTCCGGTGCTCCATGAGCTTCGGCTGCACAACGGCACGGTGTGGCAGTGGAACCGCCCCGTTTACGACGTCCAGGGCGGCAGCCCGCAGCTGCGAATCGAGAACCGGGTGCTGCCCAGCGGGCCCACCGCCGTCGACATGGTCGCCAATGCCGCCTTCTACTACGGGCTGGTGCGCGCAATCGCAGACAGTGACCGCACTCCGTGGGAACAGATCCCCTTCGCGGTGGCCGAGCGAGACCTGCACCGCGCGGCACGCGACGGGCTGGCGGCGCAATTGAGTTGGCAGGGCACCGACCAGCCCGCAGCGCAGCTCACCCGAGATGTCCTGTTGCCCGCCGCCGCGACCGGACTCGACGCGTGGGGCGTGGACGCCCACGACCGCGACCGGTACCTCGGTGTCATCGAAGCGCGGGTTCGCAGCGGCCGCACCGGCGCGGCCTGGCAGACGGAGACGGTGCGCCGCCTCGAAGAACGCGGACTGGAACGCATCTCGGCGCTGCACGAGATGACCCGGCGATACGTCGAGCACGCGCGCAGCGGGGCCCCAGTCCATGAATGGCCGCTATCGTGACGGTCCGATCCGTCCGGATCGCTAGCGCAGCGCGAGCACGAGTTTGCCGGTGTTCTCACCCCGAAACAGCGCCAACAGCGCCTCAGGAAAGTCGCCGACGTCGCCCGCAACCACCTGCTCGCGGGCGCGCAGCTCACCGCTAGCCAGCCAATTCGCTAGCTGCCCAACGGCTTCGCCATATCGATCCGCGTAGTCGAAGACCACGAACCCGGTCATCGAGGCGCGTGCGACCAGCAACTGCATGTAGTTGGCCGGCCCGTGCAGCTCCCCGGCGGCGTTGTACTGGGAGATGGCTCCGCAAATTACGACACGCGCTCCGCGGGCCAGACGTGACAACCCCGCCTCGAGCACCTCTCCCCCGACGTTGTCGAAAAAGACGTCAATGCCGTTAGGGGCATGCATCTTCAGCTGAAGGCGCAGATCCCCGGCTTGGTAGTCGATGGCGGCGTCGAAGCCAAGCTCATCTACCAGCCAACGACATTTCTGCTCACCGCCGGCGATGCCGATCGCCCGGCAGCCCACAATCCGGGCTACCTGTCCGACGATGCTGCCCACCGAACCGGCGGCTCCGGAGACGACGACGGTCTGACCGGGTTGCGGGCGACCGACGTCGAGGAGCCCGAAGTAGGCCGTTATACCGCTGATGCCCAGGGCGCCCAGATGCACCGGGGCCGGCGCGAGGGTGGTGTCCACGCGCGTCACACCGCTACCGTCGGAATGCGCGTAACGCTGCACCCCGAACATTCCGTACACCTCGTCGCCGGCCGCGAAATCCGGGTGGCGAGAATCGATCACGCGCCCGATGCCGCCCGCGCGCATCACCTCGCCGATCTGCACCGGTGCCACGTAGGACCGCCCCGCGTTCATCCACGTCCGCATCGCCGGATCGACCGACAGATATTCAACGCGCACCAAAAACTCCCCATCGGCCGGACCGCCAACGGGTTCTTCGGCGACCTCCCAGTCCGATGGCTTGGGCAAGCCGATCGGGCGCGCGGCCAGCCGGCACACGGTATTGACCAGCGTCACGATTCACCCTTCCTCGACAGTGCGTTCAGCGTTGCCCGGCCCGCCGGATCTTCGGCAGTGCAGGGCACCAGCGCCAGGCAGTCCGCGCCAGCCTCTTCATAGTCCCGCAGCCGGGCCGCGACTCGCTCGGCGGTGCCCAATGCCCCCACCTGCTCGAGCAGTTCGACGGGGATGGCGGCAGCCAACTCTCGACGGCTCGCCCCGGCGCGCGCGGCGCCGACGAGGCGGTCAAAGCCCAGTGCACTGAACATTTCGCCGTAGCCAGGCGGGCCGAGATAGACCGCCAGCTGCGCCGCCAGCTGAGCGTGCGCGGCGGCACCGGGATCAACGGCAACGGGCACCCATACCGTCAGCCGCGGTGCGGCGCGACCCGCCGCGGCGGCCGCGGAGTCGATGGCGTGACGAACCTCTGCCACCCGAGCCGGCGATGCGAGGTTGAGCACCACCTCATCGGCGTGCCTTGCCGCCAGGCGAATCATGCCAGGGCCGAAGGCCCCCAACGCAATTCGAGCCTCCGGCTGCGGGTTGCGCAGTCGGAAGCCGTGGCTGGCGACATGGCGCCCGTGGTAGTCGACGCGCGCCCCACCCAGTATCGACCGCAGGCATTCAATGGTTTCCCGCATCACCGGCACGTGGCGTGCCCAGGGCCGATCATGCCAACCGGCCACTATCGCCGGGCTGGAGGCGCCCAGGGCGATATCGACCCGGCTACCGGTGAGAGAGGCGACCGAACTGACGCCCAGCGCCAGCCCCACCGGGCCGCGAACGGCGACGGCCAGCGGTCCGATCTTCAAGCCCATTCCGGGTGCACCCAGCCCTATCGCGGTGGCAAGGGCAAACGCGTCGTAGGTGGCCATTTCCCCAACCCACAGCACGTCGAAACCGGCGTTCGACGCCGCCAGCGCCACCTCCATCGCCTCGTCGTCGGGCCGGTCCAGCCAAAACGGTAGGGCGACTTCTAAATCGGTCACAGCATCGAGGTATCGCAGTGCTGGCCGAGCAAGACGCGCCCCGGCAGTTCGCGGGATGCCTCGTTGACCTGGAAATGGGCGGTAGCGGTAAACGCGTCGCGAAACCGGCGTTGCAGTGGTGAGCCATCGTAGATCGCGCTGCTCCCCGCCAGGTCATACATGATGCGCACGACGTCGGCAGAGGTCCGCGCCGCGTGGGTGGCCGCCAGCCGTAGCCGGTTGCGCAGCGCCACCGGCACCGGGTCGGGATTGTGGCTAGCTTGCCAGGCCGAGTCGATCGCCTCGTAAAACAGTGCGCGCGCCGCACCGAGCGCCGCCTCGGCCGTCGCGACCGCCGTTTGGGTGGCCGGCCGTTCGGCCAAGGTGCGCTTGGCCCCCAGCCCTTTCTTGTCGCCGGCCAACTCGACCAGGTCGTCAATCGCGGCGCGCGCGTTGCCCAGCGCCGCCGCCCCGATCGACAGCGCAAAGAAGCCGAACACCGGGAAGCGATACAGCGGCCTGTCAATGGTGGGACCGTCGAACACCGAGAACACCCGATCGGCGGGGACGAAGACCTCCTCGGCAACGCAATCGTGACTGCCGGTACCGCGCAACCCCAGGGTGTGCCAGGTGTCCAAGGCGCGCAGATCGTCTTTGGGTAGCGCCACCACCGATGGCACCGGCTGACCCTCCACGAAGCAACCGGCGAACATCACGTCCGCGTGGTTGATCCCACTGCAGAACGGCCAGCGCCCGGACACCACAACACCGCCGTCGACAGACTTCGCCTTACCGCGCGGCGCCCACACACCCGCGGCGACACTTCGCCCGGCACCAAACATTTCGTCGCGACTGGACGCCGGCAGATAGGCGACCAACAACGCGCTGGTGATCGCGATCGACACGCACCATCCCGCTGAAGCATCGCCGCGCGCCACCGCCTCGGCACACCGCAGCGCCGGTCCGGGGGCCAGCTCCGCCGCCTGTACCTCGCGCGGCATCGTGGCGCGCAGCAATCCTGCCTCGCCAAGCCGCGCCACCAATTCGTCGGGCAGTCTGCGATCGCGGTCGATCTCCGCCGACATCTCCCGCGCCGTCAGGGCGATCTTCTCGGCGAGGTTCTCCATCTCGCTATCTGCTCTGCGCAGTGGTGCGGCGCTCAGGTCCGGCTGATTCATCAGGACTCCTGGTAATGACGGCGGTTCCGTCAAGTTACCACCATGGTTCAGAAATTGAACCGGGTACAGTTGTTGAACTATGGGCGCCGCCGATCTGTCCCACCGCTTCGAAGGGGAGTCGGTTGGCCGTGCCCTCGAGCTGGTCGGCGAGCGCTGGACCCTATTGATCCTGCGCGAGGCGTTCTTCGGCGTGCAGCGCTTCGGCCAGCTCGCCCGCAACCTCAACATTCCGCGCCCCACCCTGTCATCGCGGCTGCGGATGCTCGTCAATGCGGGCCTGCTGGACCGGGTGCCTTACTCCCAGGATCCGGAGCGCCACGAGTACCGGCTGACCGACACCGGCCACGAACTGTTCGCCGCGATCGTCGTCCTCATGCAGTGGGGAGACAAGCACTTGCCGAACCCCGACGGCCCACCGATTGTGTTGCGTCACCATTGCGGCCAGTTCGTCGAGCCGCGCCTGATCTGCGCCCACTGCGGCGAGGAGATCACCGCACGCAATGTCACACCCGAAGCCGGGCCCGGCTTCGGCGACGCGGTAGCCGCGCCAAACTGAGCGCGCAGACGCGCGGCACCACAGAGTCTCCCGAGACGTCTTCGACAAGACGCTCACGCCATCCTACACAGTGCGCTCGGCCGGTGTGGCACAAGACAATCCACGGCGTTGCGCCGAGACTTCACCCCGCCGGCCGGGTAGCCTGGATGGTGTTCAGGAGATAACAATTTGCAATCCCAGGTTGTTGCGAATCGATAAGCATGCCTAGACACGTCAGCGCGCAAGACCGGACAGATCGCCCGCGAAATTATCGTCACTTGGTGCAACGTCGAACGGCTCTCAAACTGCCGCTGCTGCTGGCGGCCGGCGCCGCGCTGGCCCAGACCCCCCGCGCCACCGCTGTGGCAGGCCGGTGGTCGGCTGAGCGCGCCAACACCTGGTACCAGACCCAAGGCTGGATCGTCGGCGCCAACTACATCACCGCCAACGCCATCAATCAGCTCGAGATGTTTCAGCCCGCCACCTACGATCCGCGGCGCATCGACAGAGAGCTGGGCTTGGCCCGGTTGATCGGGTTCAACAGCATGCGAGTCTTCCTGCACGATCAGCTGTGGGCCTCGGATCAAAGGGGCTTTCAGACTCGGCTGGCACAATTCGTCGCCATCGCGGCACGCCACGGCATCAAACCTCTTTTCGTCTTGTTCGACTCCTGTTGGGACCCGTTCCCCAAGCTGGGTCAGCAGCGTGCGCCAAGGCCCGGCGTGCACAACTCGGGTTGGGTGCAAAGCCCCGGCGCCGAACACCTCGGCGACCCCAGCTACCAGGCCGTTCTGCACGGCTACGTGACTGGAGTGTTGAACCAGTTCCGCAACGACAACCGCGTATTGGGCTGGGACTTGTGGAATGAGCCCGACAATCCGGCGAAGGTGTACCGAAAGGTGGAGAGAAAGGACAAGCTGGAGCGGGTCGCGGAGCTACTCCCCCAGGTGTTCCAGTGGGCGCGCGAGGTCGATCCCAGCCAGCCCTTGACAAGCGGTGTCTGGCAGGGAAATTGGTCGGATCCGGGCAAGCGCTCCACCATCGCCAGCATCCAGCTCGACAATGCCGACGTCATCACATTTCACAGCTACGCGGCACCGGCCGGCTTTGAGGCCCGTATCGACGAACTTGCGCCGCTGGGGCGGCCGATCATCTGCACCGAGTACCTGGCGCGCTCCCAGGGCAGCAGTGTCGAGGGGGTGCTACCAATCGCCAAGCGTCGCAACGTCGGCGCCTTCAATTGGGGTTTGGTCGCCGGTAAGACTCAGACCTACCTACCGTGGGATTCCTGGGATCATCCGTACACCAAGCCCCCGAAGGTATGGTTCAGCGATCTTCTGCAACCCGACGGACGGCCCTACCGGGAGAGCGAAATACAGACCATCCAGTCGCTGACCGGCGCCCGAACCCAGGACTGACGACAGGCGTGGGTCACCAAGCCGGCGCCGGGTCCAACATCGCGACGTGGTCGCCCTTCCACTCGTACCTCACCGTCGTGATCGGTCCGGGGCACGCCGTGCAGACGTCTCTGCCGTCTTTGTAGTCGAGGGCCACCGTGTCATCGGTTGTCTTCGCCGCATTCAGCGTCGTAAACGAATACGCCTTTGTGGTGGCAATACCGGCGGAGGTGCCGTTGTGAAAAAGCAGAACGAGGTCCGGTGAGCTGCCCGTCGCGCCTTCAACGCTGATGATGACCGCCGACAGTGTGGAACACGGGTTGTAGTTGCTACTCGGATCGAAGCTGCGCGGATTGGTGTCCCACGGGTAGCTCTGCGGCAGGGTTGGCAATGACTTGATCGCTGCCTGGATCTCTGGGGCATTGAGGTTGACCCCACAGGTCGGTTCCGCTTGTGCCGGTGGCGCCAGCGGATTCAAGGCGGCCAGGACAGCGACCGTCGCTGCCCAACCAACTATTCGCATGGAAGCACTGCCTCCTCTCCCCGGAATGCGTTGTCGCAGACCTCATCGCGGCCGATCTCCGGGCATTCGATGAGCCCTGACCTCACCGAGTACACAGGCGATTGCACGGGCCGACAAGGGCGGGACGCGGGAATGTCGCAGATCTGAGTCGAAGTTGGTATGCAGCTGATAGCTGGCCAGTAAGAAGGTGCGGCGCCGCCGAACGGTCAATCCAGGGCAAGTGTTGGGCAAAGGGTGTTGTGCGCCTCGTCGATCCACGTGTCGGCCAGCCGGGCGGCCTCAGGCACGCTCAGTCCCGTCTGGTCGATGTCGTTTGCGTGTTCGGCGACGTCGACAATCTGGGTGCGTGGCCAGCCTTGCGCCAGAGCCAGGCATATCGTTTGTTCGGCTTGCTCCTGGTGATTGGGCCAGTCGGGCTCGAACATGACCGGTTCGGCCTGGGCCGTGGCGATAATGCCCGGAAGTGCGGCTGGACCAGCCAGCGCGATCACCAGCGACAGGGCTGACAGCAACGTCTTCATGGCGCCAGGGTACCGATCGAGCCGTCAGCCGCCGCCTGGTCTTACCCATTTCCGGCCATCGTCGGCTTACTGTGGTGGTGCGAGCCGTCGCCGCGCAGGGCTGGCCGCCGTTGGTGCCAGCGGGAAAAGGACGAGTGCCAATGAGCATTGATGACGAAGCCGTCACAAGCTTGGAAGACCTCAAGGGCGATCTGGCGCACCGCTACAAATGGACGCCAAGCGGCGGAAGCTCGGTCGACAGCGCGACCATCGAGGCCGACATGGCGGCCCTCGACCGCGACGGCTTCGTCATCTGGGAGAACCTGCTCAGTGCCGAGCAGTGCCGGCTGATCCGAGAGGTCGTGCGACCCTGGCTCGAGCACACCGGACGTAACTCATTTGAGGGCCGGCGCACCCAACGCATCTACAGCGTGTTGAGCAGGACGCGAGTGTGCGACCGGCTTGCCGATCATCCACGGGTGCTGGCGGTGCTCGATCGGATATTGATGCCCAACTACCTGCTTTCGGCATTGCAGGCGATCAACATTCTGCCCGGAGAAGACGCGCAGCTACCCCACCATGACGACGGGTTCTACCCGATTCCGCGGCCCAGGGCACCCTTGGCGGCTGCGACGATCTGGGCGATCGACGACTTCACCGCCGACAATGGCGCCACGGTGGTCATCCCCGGCAGCCATCGTTGGGGCAGACGTCCGCCGGGCCCGGACGATCAGGTGCTGCCCGTCGTGATGCCTGCCGGCTCGTGCGTCTTCTTCGTCGGTACCCTCTGGCATGGTGGTGGCGCCAATACCAGCACCAGCGAGCGTCTGGCCGTCACCGCCCAGTACTGCGAACCGTGGCTGCGCCCGATGGAGGCCTACACCCTGTCAATATCGCGCGAAATTGCCCGAGCGGTCTCCGACGACATTCGCCGGATGCTCGGCTACAGCATCCATCCCCCGTTCGTTGGCGCGGTTGATGGCCTGCACCCATTGCGACTGTTGGAATCCGGGCCTGATTCCTAGGTTTGGATGCGTGGTTGGGATTGGTAGCCGCGAGCGAATGCAAATATTTCGCGAATCATCCGAACCGTCTTCGGCCTGACTACCGCGAAGGACCGCAAATGAACACGTCCCCACCCTGACGCGAAACACTGGTCACGGGCGTCGCGCAAACCGCCGGCATCCGAGCCCGGCCGACGCCACCGCGTCGACGATGCGGTCGAGCTTTTCTCTTCAAAGGCGGCAACATGCCGCCAAGTCAGTCATTAAAATTACGCTTTCAAATAGCGCCACGGTGACAACGAGCAATTGCCCCCGACGCTGAGAAGGCACTGGTACGAGGACGACAGTGATGAACTTTTCGGTGTTGCCGCCAGAGATCAATTCGCTACGGATATTCGCTGGCACGGGGTCCGGGCCAATGCTGGCGGCCGCAGCCGCCTGGGACGGGTTGGCCGACGAGTTGAGCACGGCGGCGGCCGCGTTTTCGTCGGTGACGTCGGGGCTGACGGGCGGGTCGTGGCAGGGCCCCGCGGCGGCGGCGATGGCCGCCGCGGCCGCTCCCTATGCGGGCTGGCTGGGTCTAGCGGCCGCCCGCGCCGGTGATGTGTCCGCGCAGGCCAAGGTGGTGGCAGCAGCGTTCGAGGCGGTCCGAGCGGCCACGGTGCCTCCGATGCTGGTGGCGGCCAACCGCGCCCAGCTGGTGTCGCTGGTGCGGTCGAATCTGTTGGGGCTGAACACGCCGGCAATCGCGACCACCGAGGCCGAATACGAGGCGATGTGGGCCGCCGACGTAGCCGCGATGGTGGGTTATCACGGCGGCGCGTCGGCGGCGGCCGCGCAGTTGGCACCGTGGCAGCAGTGGCTGCAAAGCCTGCCCGGCCTGCCGGGGCAACTGGCTAGCTCAGCCACCGCCGCTGCGGCCGCAAATGGTTGGCCCAACCTGGGCATCGGCAACACCGATAGCAACGTGGGCAGTGGCGACGTCGGCACCCAAAACCTGGGCAGCGGCAACACCGGCAACACCAACCTGGGTAGCGGCAACACCGGCAACGGCAATCTCGGTAGCGGCAACCGCGGTGACAGCAACGTCGGCAGCGGGAATCTCGGAAACTCCAACTGGGGCAGCGGCAACGCCGGCAACTACAACCAGGGCAGCGGAAATCACGGCGATAACAACGTGGGCTTCGGAAACGCGGGGCTGGGGGGAACCGCGGGCAACGACAACGTCGGCAATGGGAACCTGGGCAGCGGCAATACCGGCAGCGGCAACATCGGCAACCAAAACCAGGGTTGGGGAAATCAGGGCGACAACAATGTGGGCCTAGCAAACCGCGGCAGCGACAACATGGGCTTCGGGAACACCGGCAACAACAACGTCGGCTTCGGCAACACCGGTTCGGGAAACATCGGCATCGGCCTTACCGGCAACAATCAGATGGGGTTTGGGGGGCTGAATTCCGGCAGCGGCAATCTCGGCTTCGGCAACTCCGGCACCGGCAATGTTGGTTTCTTCAACTCCGGGGTCGGGAACTGGGGCATCGGAAACTCGGGTGCCATCGATACCGGCTTTGGCAACTCGGGCTTCATCGACACTGGCATCGGGAATTCCGGCGCGCTCAATACTGGCATCGGGAACTCGGGCCTCAACGCGGGCTCGGGGTTCAACGTGGGATTCGGCAACTCGGGAATCAACAATTTCGGCGTGGGAAACTCGGGCAGCTTCAATGCGGGCAGCTTCAACTCGAGCACCAGCAACCTGGGTAGCTTCAACGCGGGCAACTTCGTCTTGGGCGGGTTCAACGTGGGCAGCTTCAACTCGGGCGCGCACAATACGGGCGCCTTCAACGCGGGCGGCTACAACACCGGTTTCTGGAATGCGGGCGATATCAACACCGGCATGTGGAACTCGGGTGATCTCAACACCGGCTTGGGCAGTGCGATCACCCAAACCGTCGCGAACTCGGGCTTCTTCAACGCCGGGTCAACTAGCTCGGGCCTCTTCAACGTGGGCAACGGCGGCCATAACTCGGGCTTCTTCAACGTGGGCAGCGGCGGCTACAACTCGGGCTTCTTCAACTTGGGGGCCGGCGGGAGCAACGCGGGCTTCTTCAACTCGGGCGCCGGTGGCGGCAACACCGGCGTGTTGAACCTTGGCAACGGCGGAAACAACACGGGATTCTTCAACGTCGGTAACGGCGGCTACAACACCGGCTTCGTCAACGCGGGCAGCGATGGCAGCAACGCGGGCTTCTTCACCTTGGGCGGCTACAACTCGGGTGTGCTGAACATCGGTTCGTTGAACTCCGGTGTCCTCAATTCCGGCACCGCCAATTCCGGCGTCCCCCTGATACTGCTGCTTTCCCTGCTGTCGTTCGTCCCGTTGCTGTAGCAGGTCACCACGACCGACGCTGCCCGCCGAGCCGCCGCCCGGTGATGGTTGTGGGCACAATCCGAAGCCAGACGTTGTGGATGCCGAGCGCCCACGGCTTGGGGAAGTGGCCATCCATCTCTCGCAGTAGCGCCGGAATCTGTTCCATGTCGACCTCAGCCCCGGGACCGCGCACCAGGACACTCCATGCCGACTGCTGGCCCTCGTCGACATGGTCGACCTCGAAAGCCAGCATCGGTTGGGCCATCGCCGCTTGTTTCGCGCCGCCCTCAACTCGGACGACGATGTCGTGTCCGGCCATCGCGTAGTTGACGGGAACGGCGAGCGGTCCGAGGTCGTCTTGGCACACCAGTCGGCCGACCCGCCCGGTAGCGAGCAGCTCAAAGCATTCGGCGTCGGAGAGTTCTTCGAGCTCACGTTGGGCCATCACGCGATTCTCGTCGGCACGCACCGGTCACCGCCACGGCCGAAGGTCCCCATCTCGGCACTGCCCGCGGTTTGGGCGGCCGAGCCGAGTCCCCTATTCGTCTTCCTCGCCGGGAACGTTGAACAGCCCGAGTTGCAGGGTGTCGGCGATCTGGGCCACCGCGGCTTGGGCGCGAACGCTGTTGCCCACCTTGTCCAGCGGCGGCGAGAAGGCCGCTATCGCCAGCTGCCCCGGCGCGACGGCGACCAGCCCGCCGCCTACGCCGCTCTTGGCGGGCAACCCGACCGTATAGGCCCAGTCGCCCGAGCGGGTGTAGACACCTTCCATCGTCATCTCGGCGAGCACATGCGGAACATTCTTGCGTGCGATCACCCGCTTGCCGGTGATCGGATTCGTCCCGCCGTTGGCCAGCGTCGCCCCCATCACAGCCAGGTCCGCCGTCGTGACCAACGTTGAGCACTGGCGGGTGTAGATGTCGCAGGCTTCCATCGGGTCGCAGTAGATGTATCCGCTGCCGCGCAGAAGCCAGGCGATGGCGCGATTGTGAAAGTTGGTGGCCTGCTCGGAGGCGTTGATCTCCTCGCTGATCGAGATCTGACGTCCCGCGAAATCGCTTTGCGCCCCGACGATCTGGCGCCAGCGGTCCTCGGGACCAACGGCGTCCACCAGGCTGGTCGTCGATATCGCGCCGGCATTGACAAGCGGCGACATCGGTTTGTCGTTGTGCAGCTCGAGCGCCAGCACCGAGTTGAACGCCTCACCGGTTGGGTCCGCGCCAACCTTGAGGCGCAGCTCTCGGGGACCGCGTTGTTCGATCACCAGCGCAAGAGTGAAGATCTTCGAGATCGATTCAAGCGCAAACTCGTACCCCGCATCACCCGCGGTGAAGACCTGTCCGTCGACGGTAGCGACGGACACTCCGAATAGGGTTGAGGGCACCTGCGCCAGAATCGGAATGTAGTCGGCGTTCTTGCCGCCGTGCTTGTTCTTCTGCTTCTCGTGTGCGTCGAGGACTGCCTTCTCGATCCGGGCGTTCGACACCGAAGTGGGAGCCATGGGTTCAATTCTGTTCGATGGCGCCGGCATCAGCGGCAGCGGCAGCAGTCGACGGCGCATCCCGCACTCAGGCCGCGATGCCGAGTTCCTGGTTGATCTGCGCGAGGTATCTCGGACCGTCCAGCGTCAGCAACACCCAGTCGTGAATCTGGCCATGGGCCAACACGAAGTTGAACGGGGCTCCGATGGCTGCGGCTTCTTGCTGCAGGACGAGCACGTCCGGGGCGAGGATCTCCTGCGAGCCCGCGTAGACGTAGGTGGGCGGAAGTCCGCTCAGCGACCCGTATAGCGGACTCACCATCGGGTCGGTCACGGCAAGATTGCCCGCCCACGCCTTGCCGATCTGTTGTGCGGGCCCGAACGGGAGCAGCGGGTCCTGGACGAAAGCAATATTTGGATTGGTCATCCCAAGGTCCAGCCATGGCGACAGCAAAACCATCGACGACGGCACTTGGCTCCCCTGGCTCGCCATGTATTCGACCGCGCTCAGCGCCAGGTTGCCGCCCGCGGAGTCGCCGATCACGCTGACGTTGGCGGCACCATGTTGCATGATCTGGTTTGAGATGAGGCCGGCCATCGCCGGTACCACGGTGCCGGCCGTACCCCCTTCTTGTAGCAACGGGTAGATCGGCACCTGAACGGTCGCGCCGGTCTGGTGGGCCATCACCGAATAATTGATCCAGTGCAGAAAAGAGGGCGGAAAGATAAATGCGCCACCGTGAATGGCGACCACGTAGTCCCCGGTTGGTTGAGCCGGCGTGATCTGCACGACGCTCATCCCGCCATATGTGCTGTACTGCACCGTTTCGCCCAGTAGCAAGTTCAACAGCGGCGGCGGGGAATTGCCGATAAACCACGACAGCGGCGGGATGTCGCTGGCAACCAACGCCAGCAGCGGGTTGCCGGGAACCGCAATTTGACTGTCGAGCCCGGACACACTCAGCAGTGGCTTTAGCGGCAACAGCGCAGTATTTTCAAATCTGGTTATCAGCGACGGGGTGCCGGTAAATGTCCCGGTCTGCGATGCCGCGAAGGGAGGATCGGCCGGCGCCCCAAAGATCGTGGTGAACAGCGTGTTGGACACCTGGGTGAATTCGGTGGCCAATGTTGTGGCGGCCTGTTCGATCTGCTGCTCGACCAGGACAAGACCGTTGTCCAGGGCTCGGGCGAATTCGCCTGGCAGATTCTCCAGCGCTTGGGCCCACGGCCCCAGCGCCGCGACCGTCGCCGACGCGCTGGAGTAGTAGCCACCCATCGCCGCGACATCCTGAGCCCACATCTGTTCATACGCGGCCTCAGCGGCCGCGATCGCCGGCGCATTCTGGCCGAACAGGTTCGAGAACACCAGCGACAGCAGCTGCCCGCGGTTGGCCACGATCAATCCGGGGTCCACGATGGTTGCCAGTGCCGCCTCATATGCGACGGCCGCCGCCCGGGCTTGGGTTGCCGACTGCTCGGCTTGAGCGGCGGTGCCCCCCAGCCATTCCACGTATCGGACCGCCGCGGCCCGCATCGACGCCGATGCCGGGCCTTGCCAGGCCTGGCCAGCCAGCTCTGAGGTCACCGAGCCAAATGCGGAGGCCGCGGAGCTCAGCTCGGTACCGATCCCGTCCCAGGCGGCGGCCGCTTCCAGCATCGGCCCCGGCCCCGGCCCATCAAGCAGCAGCACCGAATTCACCTCGGGCGGCCACATCCAGAAACTCACTAGCGGTCCCCCTCGATCAGCACTTCAGCGGCCCCTTTGCAGCAACGTACATCTTCGGCGCCTTCGAGAGGGCTCTAATGCGCAGGCGCGAGGGGACACGGGGGGGCTACCGGCCGGCGCGGAACACGCTGCGGTGTGCTCATATCGAATACGCTCTAACCGGCGAGAATTCAACTAAATTCGGACAAGGCAAATCTGACTCAAAAAATTAGTAAAAGGCATTTACAGGGTAACTGCAACCCGTTAGAACCGCGCCAGAAATATCGCGCCGCAGGAGTTCCTTGTGCAGTGCCCGATCAAATTCGCAATATTCTCGACAACCAAGTGCCGCCCGGAATCAACGAGGCACGCAGGATAATCAGTTCGCCGTACTTATCCGGCGGATGGCAGCGGCGGGATGCCACAATACAATTAAGCACAATACGTTAAGGCATTTTGCGCCTTCAGGATCTCAATGCCGACCACAACGTCCCCGGTTTAGAACCTCTTGTCGGCAGGCTCGACCGTGCTTCAAACAATCTGCAGAAATCGGTCGAAGGGCTCTACTATTTGAATGACGGCTCGACCAGCCTGGCTTGGCCAGAGGCGGGCACTTGGGGCAGCTTCGATTACATGGAAGAGCAGACAAATGCCGTATATGGGCTGGCAAATGATCTGTCTGGTAAATGTTCCTGATGTCCCCTGACCTGCGCCGCGGACCATTGATGGTGCGCGGGGCGGGTCAGGCCCGTTCGAAGTACGTCATGAGTTTGAGGGCCACCCAGGGCCGCCGGCCACCGGTCAGCCATAGACCGCGGCGGACGGCGGCGAACTGCCCGATGCGTTGATAGAGCAGCTGAGTCATGGTCGACGCGGGTGCCTGCAACACCGCGTCGGGGCGGTCCTCAGGCCGGCGTTCGCGCATCTCGGCGGTTCCGTCGTGAATATGGATGAGATACGGGCGCGCCGCGGGGACCTGGAAGGCCACACAAATGTCGACGTTGGCGCCCACCCCAGGGCGTAGGTAGATGGGCACCATCTCCCTTGCCC
Source organism: Mycobacterium marinum (assembly GCF_003391395.1). Lineage (NCBI taxonomy): Bacteria > Bacillati > Actinomycetota > Actinomycetes > Mycobacteriales > Mycobacteriaceae > Mycobacterium > Mycobacterium marinum. Next base: position 1,721,823 of record NZ_CP024190.1, on the reverse strand, counting down.
CCCGCAGTATCAGCGCCATGTCGCGTTCGGGTAGGTCCCAGGGCAGCTTTACCGCTTGCGCGACATCCTGGCCGTGCAGAAGGAATTCACCCAGCAAGTTGGTCTGCGCGGTGTTGGTCGACATGAAGCCGCAGCCATGAAACGGGATGGTCAGCCGGTCGTCGCTGTTCGCGTCGAAGAAGGCGTCGATCTCCGGAAGCAGTGCCTGAAGCTGATCGGCGAGCTCGGACACCGGGGCCAGCGCCGCCTCCAGCTCGGACTGATTGAGTGCGGCGACGGCGCTTGCGCTGCCCGCGTGCCGATAGTCACGCCCCCGCGCGATCTGGTGATAGCGGTGCGCCAGTGTCAGCACATGGGCCGCGATCTGCTGCACGGTCCAATCGTGGCCCGGCGGTCGGGCCAGCGGGTCCGCGGTGCGAATGAGGCGATCAAATCGCTGGTGTGCCAGCGAAATTCGATCTCGTAACTCATCTCGGGAGGTGTCGACAAGGGCGATGCACTCGGCTGCGTTCATCACGATCTCCTTGCGGGAGGGCGTTACTGCATAGTGCAGTATTATTTACTGCAGCATGCGGTACTGTCAATAGCATGACGCCTCAACCAACTGCCAGTTCTTTCGCAGTCCTCGGATTGCTGGGCGTACAACCCTGGACGGCATACGAGCTGGTAGCCCAGTCGAAGCGGAGTCTGCACTGGTTTTGGCCCCGGTCGGAGCGGCACCTGTACGCGGAGCTCAAGCGTCTGGTCGAACGCGGACATGCCGAAGCGCACGTGGAGGGCGGGCGGCGGCGGCGCACCCGCTACACGATCACTCCCGCTGGCCGCGCCGCGCTACAGGCCTGGCTCGGCACGGAGCCGGCACCGCCGACGCTCGAAATCGAGGGACTGCTTCGGGTCATGCTCGCCGACCAAGGAAACATGGACGATCTGCGCGCCGCGGTCGAAGCGACAGCACGGCAAGCGCGCACGCTACGCGCCGAAGGTCTACCGCTGGTGGCGGAGCTGCTCGCGACGGGAGGACCGTTCCCGCAGCGACTGCACCTCAACGAACGCCTCGTGTCCTTCTACTCTGACTTCAACAATCTGCTACTGCGTTGGTGCGAAGAGACTCTGGCCGATATCGAGACCTGGCAAGGCACTCGAGACATCGGGCTCACCCCCAGCGGTCGCCAACGACTGGTGCGGGCGATCAGCGAACACCCCTAGGCCGTGGCTTCGCATTGAGGCTCAGCGGGTACAACTACGGATATGAACTTCCCCCACCAGTTCGGCCTGGCGCAGATTGTGCTGGCGGGTATCGCCGTCGCCGCTGTGGTGATGTTGCTGTCAGCGGTGGTCGGGCGACGTCCGAAGGTGCATTCCGGCGACAGCTCGGGAGCGCCGACGCGGGGGCGCCGACTGCGATTCCGGCCCGGGCGAGCGGTCACCGGCGTTTCACTGCTGGTTGTTTCGCTACTGATGCTCTGGTTTGCCACGCTGGTACAGACGTATTTGGGGTTGACCGGCGAAGTCAAGGCTGCCCACGTGGTGGCGACGCAGGTCAGCAACTCCGCGCATGAACTCAACGTGGATCTCACCCTCTACGACGATGCCGGCAAGGCATATAGCCGCCACACCTATCAGCTCGAAGGTGACATGTGGGTGCTGCAAGCCGACATCGTCGAGCTTCACCATTGGGTCAATATCTTGGGCATGCATTCCGGTTACAAGGTGACCCGCCTGTTTGGTGAACGCCTGGACGGTGTTTCACCGACACAGCACCAGATCTTCCTCAACGGCGGTGACGGGAACTTCTTCGCCGAAATGCGCGGCGGCAAGTGGTGGACCAAGCCATTCGTGCGCTCGGCCTACGGCAACGCTGTCATCGCCGCACCCGGCGAATTCGACGTCTATATATCCCAAGACGCGATCAAGGCCCGCGAGAGCGGGGGTTAGCGGGCCCTACCCCGCCGGGCCAACCCGGCGGATCGCGCCCCCAGGGCGATCAGGCATGCTGGGCATGTGTTCGACGCGCTCGACCATGTCATCCTCGCCGTGCGCGACCTCGACGACGCCACGCGGCGCTACGCCACGCTGTTGTCCCGCAGCCCCTCGTGGCGCGGAGATCATCCCGGCTGGGGCACGGCGAATGCGCTGTTCCGGCTCGACAACACCTACCTCGAGCTGATCACGCCGCGCGGCGATGGGCCGTTCGGGCAGCGGGTCACCGCACAGCTCGATGAACGCGGCGAGGGCCCGATCGGGCTCGCATTCGCGACGGCTGATCTCGACACGGCGCATGCGCGGCTCGCCGCAAACGGGCTCGAGCCCTCGCCGGTGTCCCCCGGCCTCGGCCGCGACTCCGAAACCGGACAGGTGCGGCGCTGGCGTAGCGCGCTGTTACCGGAGACCCGCACCCGGGCCGTGTTGATGATCGCGATCGAGCACGAGTCGCCGGATCGCCTTGCCGAGGCCGCACTAGTCGGGTCCCCGGAGGCGGTGGTCACCGGGATCGATCACGTCGTGGTCAAGACGTCCGACGCCGATGCCGCAATCACGCTCTACCGCGACCGGCTCGGCCTGCGCCTCGCGCTGGACCGCAGCTTTGCCGACTGGGGCATGCGGCTGGTGTTCCTGCGCGTGGGCGGAGTCACCGTCGAGATCGCGCAGTCACTGAGCGACGCGCGGCTTCCAGCCCGAACCGATCAGGTGTGGGGGCTGTCCTGGCGCGTCCCCGACGCCGATGCCGCGCGCAGGCGCCTCGCCGAAGCCGGGTTCGACGTCTCCGAGGTTCGGGTCGGACGCAAGCCGGGCACCCGCGTGGTCAGCGTGAAGGACGGTACGTGCGGCGTGCCGACACTTCTGATCGAGCCCGCCGCACCGGCGTAGCAGGGGCTCCGAGGACAGCGCAATCAGACAGCCTTGGTGGAGCCGACGTAGGACAGCACCACGTCGGATTCATCGGTAATCCGGGTCAGGGTCGCGTACGAGCGGACGAACGATTGACCAACGCACCCATCGATCTTGAGATGGAAGGCGCTGATCATGATCCAGGGATTTGCCCCCTTGAACTCTTTTCTGACCACTGGCACCACGACGACGAACCCGGGCTTGAGCCCCACACTGACCACGTTGTTGTATTGCCCGGTTATCAGCGGAATGAGAATCGGCGGCTGGCCGGGCCCCAGGGGTAGTTCGGCGCCGATCGAGGGGGCGACACCGCCGCTATTGGCCATGACGAAGCCGTTGGAGGTGCTCATGTCGATGCCGCAGCCGATCTCGTAGCCGACCTCGAGGATGCCCCGCGGGGTTTCCGGCCCGGTTAGCGAAGCGCCGAAGATCCCGCTGGAGAGGTACTCCCGAGACGAGATCGCGGTGGTCATCGGCGCCACCGGAACGTGTTTCTCGTCTTTCGCGCCGAGGGCCAGGACCCAGCCGTCAGGGGTGGTGATCTTGGCGGGTGTGCCAGGCGGCACCGCCCCGTCATCCGGTGGCACGGCACCGGGCGGGGGTTGGGCGTCCGGCTCCGCACCTGCCGACGGCGCGGAAATCGATGCGACGAGGCACACAGCGAGAACCACGGCACGACGAATCACCGCGGAAATCGGCATCACAGCCGATACGCTAGGCACCGCCCGATTAGCCCTACGGCTTTGCTGGTTGAAGAAATCAGAGTTGTTTCCCGTTTGTAGCTGGTTCGCGACGCAGACACGTCACTCTGGACACGACCCGGTCGGTTTGTGGCCGGTGGTTGTGCAATTCGTGTACTTACTTCGTTTGCCGGATCGCTTATGGCTGCGCTTGGCGACTAAACTTCAAACTTAGCCAGAAATTCGTGGCAGGCGGCAGAGAGGTTGATCAATGCCCCTTCGGAGAATCGCTCACGCAGTGTCGGCAATCCTGATTGCGCTGACGGCTCTGGTGGGTAGCAGCGCGATCGCCAACGCGGACCCAGAAGATGCGACTCCCCCGATAATCGACGATTTGCTCATCCTCACCCAGCCACCCGCCCAGGATCCACGCGCGTTGCATCAGAGCCATCCGGAGGGCGCCCTGGAAGGCCAGGGCCGGATCGGAATGGTCTGTCAGAATCACAATGTGAGATGCCAGAAAATGGGCTTCTAGGCTTCACTGTCGGCGTTCAACGCGTCGACCACGCCCCGATCAGGGGCACAAGAACGAAATGGGCGGGCACCGCACCGCGTCCGGCGGGAGTGGCCCCTCCGCGTACACCCCACCGGATACCTGGTGAAAGTCATGGCAGACGTTCATGTCCCAGGTTTGGGCCAGCTCCTGCACCGCCCACGGCACCGGTTCGCCTGGGCACCAAGTGCCGTGACAGATCGGGTCACATCTCGAATCGGCCTGGGCCGTCCCCGCGCCCAGCACCAGACCGGCAAGCCCCAGGCCGAGATAGACGAACACAGTCATGGCCGAGCCCACGACTAGTGGGTCTCAGCCGCGACACCGCACCCACCAGGGCCGTCGTGGGCTTGCTGGAACTCGAAGATCCGCACATCATGGAACCTCTTTCGCTCAAATCCCCTGACGCCATTGTCCGGCGTCGTCACGCGAAAAGTAGCGGCGCGGATCTGCTACCGATCCCAAACAGCGGGATTGTTCGCCTTAGCTGTCCGGGGTGCAGCGACCGCGAATCCCAACCCGACGTTCAAATCAGAGACAATCACTGTCATGGACTCCGAAACCCCGCCGCCGGCCCCGGCAAAACCTCCTCGGGCGCGCGTCACACCCGAGGACCTGGACAGGTTCGGCGATGAGGATCTGATCCGGCGGGCGTCAAACGACGAATGGCTGCGCAACGAGGCACCACCGCACCACGGTTGAGGCGCGCGCCGATCAAACCGTCCGCCAAAGAAGATGCCGTCGGCGTAGCATCACCCCCACCTGGGAGGTGCGGCATGGCCAACACCTGCGTGTGTGCGCGGTGCGCAATCGCGCCGGATCCCAATGCCGGCCGTCGTCTACGCCGCACAACACCACCTTTGCCCGGACACACCGCATTGAAATTGGGGCACTCGGAAACGACGAAAAGCGCCGACTGTCTCGGAATCACTGGGGATACCTCGACGAGACAGCCGGGGACGTGGACAACCATGACAGGACGGGGGTCGGCGTGGCGCAACTGAGCGTGGCCCCACCGTGGTTGGTATCGGCAGCGCAGGATCTACAAAGCATCGGTTCGACTCTTGCAGCGGCCAATGGGGCCGCTGCCGGCCCAACCACCGTTCTCGCAACCGCTGCCGCCGACGAAGTATCAACGGCAATTGCAGCGCTATTTGCGGGGCACGCGCGCGAATATCATTCCCTGAGTGGGTATTTCGGCGCTTTTAACCAGCAGTTCGTGCAAGCGCTGAACTCGGCGTCCGGCGCATATGCCTCCGCTGAGGCACAGAGCGCGTCGCTGTTGCAGACGGTCGGACGCGACGTGCTGGGAGCCATCAATGCACCCACTGAATTCCTGCTCGGGCGCCCGCTTATCGGCAACGGCGCCGACGGCACCGCGGCCAACCCCAATGGCGGCGCCGGCGGCCTGCTCATCGGCAACGGCGGCAACGGCTACTCGCAAACCACTCCTGGCCTCACCGGCGGCACCGGAGGCACCGCCGGACTCATCGGCAACGGCGGATCCGGGGGTGCCGGAGGATCCAACGCGGCGGGCGGACCAGGAGGCCTCGGCGGCTGGCTATACGGCAACAACGGGCCCGCTGGCACCGGGTCACCGGTCAACGCATCTGTCCCGCTATACCTCGACAACAACTTTCCGGCGGTAAATGTCTCCATAAACGGCGGGCCCAGTGTGCCTGTGCTGCTTGACACCGGATCTGCTGGTCTTGTCGTCCCCATCTGGGACATCGGATTACAAAACCTCGGACTGCCCACCGGATTCGATGTGATTCGGTACGGCAACGGGGTCAACATCCTCTACGCCGATTTCAACACAACAGTGGACTTCGGCAGTGGGGCTGTGACTGCCCCGACCAGCGTTCAGGTCGGCATCCTCCCGTTCCCGACATCTCTGCAAGGCCTGACCCTGATTGCGATGGGGAACGGCTTCGGCCCGACGGGGCACGGCGTACTGGGCATCGGACCGAATATCAACGCCGCCACAGGAGGGCACGGCAACGTCGTGACCACGGCGCTGCCGGGTCAACTCAATGAGGGCGAACTGATTAACATTCCTCAGGGATACATGCAGTTCGGGCCCAACACAGGCACACCCATAACCTCGGTGAGCGGAGTACCGATCACCACCCTGGATGTCCAGTTCGGCGGTTATGACCCACTCGGCACCTACTATCCGGTCACCTCGATTGTTGATTCCGGCGGAAACCACGGGACGATTCCCGGGATCATTCTCGGGACCGGACAGACATCCGGAGTCGTCCCTCCGGGAACGGTTATCTCCATCTCCACGAACGACAATCAAACGCTGCTGTACTCCTACACCACGACCGGCACCGACAGCCCAGTAGTCACCGGAAACATTCCAATGAATACCGGGCTTCTGCCCTTCGCATTGGGCCCGGTGTACATCTCGAACAGTCCGAGCGGTGTTGGGACGGTGGTATTCAACTACCCACCGCCGTGACCGAGTGCTTGCGCAGGTTCAGTTGCCACGAGAATGCGCGGGTGGCGTCGACACCAACTACCCTGCGGGTCCAGCCACAGCCGTGACCGGCAACCGATTAGCGAATCAGGCATGGTTCGTACGCGATAGTTGTGGCGTACGACCCGCCATTCAGTTGTGGAGCTGCCGGGAATCGAACCCGGGTCCTACGGCATTCCCTCAAGGCTTCTCCGTGCGCAGTCCGCTATGTCTCTGCTCGGATCTCCTGGTCACGCGAACTAGCCAGGATGACGATCCCAGTCGCTGTTGATGTCCCGATGAGCCCCGCGACCGAACTCATCGGTTGATCCCTCTAGCTGATGCCGGGGTCCGGGGCGAGGGCGTTCCCGGTCCGACAGACTAGCCGTCGCTTAGGCAGCGAGAGCGTAGTCGCGCTGATGTGAATCGGCGCTTATCTAGTTGCATCGACGCTTACGGTGGTCTCTTGCCTGCACCGGCACGCTTCCCTTGATTCGATGCGCGAAGTCGAAACCGTTCAGCCCCTCGCATCCCTGCCGATCTTCGGCAGGACAACCCATGGTACGCCCTGAAAAACCAGCGGCAACCGAATTATGTTCCCGATCAGATCACGAAGTTGAGACGCTCGACGATGTGGGCGGCCAGGTCCTTGTCGCCGCCGAATTCGATGTCCTGGCTGCGCGCCGGACTCTTCGGGCGACCACCGGCAAGCCGAGTGAACTGCAGGCCGTCCATCCGGATCGTCGCGGTCGGTTCTTGTCCCCCAAAGTCGTCGACAACCTGCGCACGACCCTCGACGTTGACGCGGATCTCGCGGGTCAGCGGTCCGGTCAGCTCGAATAGGACGCGTGAGCCCTCGGGAGCTTTGGCCAGCTTGCCGACCACAAACCCCATCGAGGTCGAGATCTCGTCGAGGGACAGGCGCGAAGCCGGCCCCGCAAGCTGCTCGTCGGACGATTCCTGCTGCAGCGCGTGGCGGATGTCCTGCTCGTGCATCCAGCAGTCGAAGGCACGGATCCGCATGAACCGCCCGTAGCTGTCGGGTCCGGCCGGCGTGGTGGTCGCGGCATTCCATTCTTCGTTGGAAAGGTCGGTGAGAGCCTTGCGCCGTTTCTCGGTCACGTTGCGGAAACGTTCCAGCAGGCTGGCGCCGGACTCCCCGCACAGGTGGCGCACCCAGAACTCGTTCATCACCCCGATGGGGTTGCGCACGTGCCCCAGCGCGGAAACGTCGACGTCGGGCTCGGGCGCGGCGACGCCCATCAGGAAAGACTCGGTCCCGATCAGGTGCGCCACGACGGCCTTGACATCCCAACCCGGCAGCGGGCTCTTGGCCTGCCAGTCGGCCTCGGGCAGCCCGTCCAGCAGCGCGTCGATGGAGTCCCACACGGCGAACAGCCCAGCCAATACGTCGGATTTATCGAGTTCGGTAAGGGGTCGGGAGGCCATGGTCGGATACTAGGCCGGTCAGCTTCAGTAGCTGAGGCCGACCCAGAACAACAGCAGCCCGCTCAATATCAGCAGGCCGCACACCGGGATGATGCCGGCGGGCCAGGCCAAGATGGTGGCAATCGCCCCGACCAGCACCGCCAGTAGCGCGTGCAGCACCCGGAGATAGGTCAGGCGCTGTTCGCGCAACGCCGAAGCCAGTACCCGACGGGGCGCCGAGCGCAGCATCCAGATGAACCCGACGATCAGCACCCCGGTGAGAATTCCGGTGACCACCCGCAGCCCCGCCGTCGACTGCGCCTTGGCGTTCAGCTTCAGCACCATGGCGGCGAAGAACGCGAGCACCCCGGCAACGACGGTCACCCCGCGAAACACCCGCTCCAGGACCACACCGATGTTCCGGCGGGCCACCGCACCGATGGTCGGGTCGGTGCCTGCCGCATCGAGAAACCCGCGCAGCGCGTGCGCAAATTTGCGCCGACGAAGCCGGTTGATCGCCAGGTTGTTGAGCGCCTCGGCGTTGCCTGGGTCCAGCGCCAACGCGGCTCGATAGGCCTCGGTGGATTCCTCGATTCGGCGCAGGTCGTGCAAGATCGAGCCGCGCAGAATGTGTGCGTCAACATTGCCGGGATCGAGCCGTAACGCTTGGTCGATGGCATAGAGCGCGTTGGACAATTGCCAGGCCTTCTGTAACAAGCTCGCGTAAGTCCGATGCGCCAGGGGCTCATTGGGATGAGCCAGCACCGCCCGCCACGCCATGCACAGGGCGTCCCAGCTGCGCCCCAGCTGATCGAGGGATACCGCGTAGAGCCGCATGGCGAATTCCGATTCGGGCGCGGCCGCCAATGCGCTGTATGCGCTCCACGCGGCATTGTCGTAGTTGCCCAGCAGGTATTCAGCCCGAGACAGATGCGCCAACAGGTTCGGGTCATTGGGATTTTGCGCCAACGAACTGCGCAAGACCTCTCGGGCGCGTTCGTAATTCCCAGTGTCGCAGTGGATGCTGGCGATGTGGATGGCTTCGTCGCGCTGATCGGCGGCGGGGCCTGGCATCACCGAATCTTTCTACGGCGCAGATACTTTGCCAGGTCGTCGTAGGTTCCGTCGTTGTTGGCGAATTCGACGACATTGCGCGCGGTCTCGAACCAGGGTCCAGTGCTGGGGCGGATCTGTGCGGCGGCCGCGTCGATGTCTGCCATCGTCACCGGACGAACCTGTCCGGCACGCATCGATTCGGCCATCGCTATCTGGGTTGCGCTGTCACAGATGTGCGCCAGGTCTGCGCCGGAAAACCCTTCGGTGCGGTTGGCGATCGCCCGGGGGTCGATCCCCGCGACCGGCCGATCCCGCAGATGAACGCGGACGATCCCCGCCCTGGCTTCGGCGTCGGGCAACCCGACAAAGATCATCCGATCGAAACGGCCGGGCCGACGCAGCGCCGGGTCGACGTCCCAGGGCGCATTGGTCGCTCCGAGCACATAGACGCCATCGTTGGAGGACGCCGCCGAGTCGAGTTCTTCGAGAATGGAGTTGACCACCGTGCGCAACCCCGCGCTGCCGCTGAGCGCGGAACGCCGATGCCCCAACGCGTCCACTTCGTCGAAGAACAGCACGCACGGAGCGTTGCGGCGGGCATTGTCGAAGACCGCGCGGATGCTGCGCTCACTATCCCCGAACCAGCGATGCAGCACATCTGCGATTCCCACCTGGTAGAAGCTGGCACCCAGCTCCCCCGAAACCGCCTTGGCCAGATAGCTTTTCCCACAACCGGGCGGGCCGTATAACAACAGGCCACCGCGTGCGGAGACCTTGTACGCCTTCATCAGCTCGGGGTTGCGTAGCGGCCCAAGCAGCGAAAGCTCCAGTTGCTGTTTGGCATCGGCCATACCGGCGATATCGGCCAACCGGACCTGGCTGCGCTGCACCACGTCGAAGTCGCCCTCGCCGACCACGTCCGGGGGCGCCTCCACGAATGCGGGCTCGATGATGTCGGCGACCTGTTTTTCCGCCTTGGACCAGTCAAAGCCGGCAGTGTCGGGAGCGTGCTGTTGCTGTTGCGCCGGCACCACCTCGGCAGGCGCTGCCAACGCCGCGCTGCAACGCTGCAACAGACTCAGCGCCTCGGCATTGGCGGCATCCTTGGCAAGTACCGCACTGCAATGCCCCAGCGCCTCCGCGTGGCGTCCCCTGTCAGCCAACAGCGCGGCCAGATGCAGCCGAAGTTCGACAACCTCGGGGCTGCGCTCCACCGCCGCGGACAACTCCCGAATCACAGGGTCTTCAGTCACCGCTATCTCCCGTACGTACCGCAGCTTGCGCGTGCGCGCCAGTCAGCCCATGCCTTGTCCATGTTCGCCCACCTCGATAGCGACCGACAACGAGATCCAGGTCTCTGTGTTGTCTATTGGGGTTGTCTCTTGGGCCGATGGTGTCAGGTCGACCCGGCCGGAGCGAAATGCGCCCGTAGCGCCGCACCGACCGGCCATCGCCAAGCGAATTGACCACCCGGCTCGCGACAGTATCCTGTGTCCCCGGGCCGAGAAGGGACGACGATGCTGATCAATTCGGGTTTGTTCCATTCGAGGGCACGAACCAATCCCAGCGCGTGGACAACCACGCTCGAGGTGGGGCAATGCAGCTTAGGTACATAAGCGTCCCGGCGCTAGTCGCCTATGCCGGAGGTGATCCCTGGGCGATCAACCAAAGCCTCCAGGCTGGTCGCCCAGCTCAGATTTCCGACTTGGCAACCGCGTTTCATGCTGCGGGACGCAGCACTGCCGAGTCGAACATTACGTTTGAGCAAGCCCGCCGACGCTTTGAAGCGGCCTGGAATCACCAGAACGGCGAGAACCCCATCAACGATTCCGCCGAGGTGCAGCGCACAGCCCAGGCGCTGGGCGCTCAATCCGAGCAGTTGCCCCAGATCGGAGCCCATCTGGAGGAGGTCGCCGCAGCGCTGGCTGAGGCGCAAAAAGGCGCTGCCGGAAGAATCGCCACCCTCGAAATTCAGTTGCAGGACCTTGATGACCTGATCGCGCAGGCGATGGAGATGGAAAAGGACCCCCACCTCAGCGCGGCGGATAGAAACGCACTCGACGCCATCATCACGGCGTGTGAAGACGATGCAATCCGCGACACAGAGGACGCCCTGAGACGACTGCACTCAATCCGAAACTGCTACTCAGACATTCTGCAAAAAGGACAGACCAACCTCGCCACCGATGGATACGACCCGGCTCGGGTTCGGGGGGCCGACGGCCATGAGGCAGAGACGCCCCGCCAGGCCGAGCGAGACGTACATGACGCGCTTGCCGGTGACCTGGGAGCGGCCGCTCGCGTCAGCGGGGTGCTGGGTTCCATCACCCCGGATCAGCTGGCCGGAAAGACGCCACTAAACGCGGAGCAGGCATCGGTGTTGAGCCAACTACAAGCTCAAGAGCATGGCATGTCTGTCGATGCGCTCAAGACCGCCGAACAACGCCTGGGAGTCGAGCGAGCCATCATCGGCGACTCGTGGCAGTTGATGAGCAACCCGAACCTCAATTTCCCCAAGACCGATACCAAAGTAGGAGCCCAAGAGGGTTCGGAAACGATGCAGGGCGGATTTGATCAACTGCCGCAAAGTTTGCAGAACGCACTCACATTCAACGAACCCTCGCACTCGAATTCGGCCAACGACATCGCGGAGATCGCCAAGGTCGCCGGTGATGGCAGCCCAAGGCTGCAGCACGGCACGGAGCTGGACAAGGCCATGCTTGACTGGGGCACGCGAGAACTCCACGAAGAAATGCCGCACGGGCAAATCGTGGACCATAGTTTGCTCCATGGCGCCCAGCGGAACATCCTCGACGATGTGTTCCGAGTGGCCGGGCGCGATCACGTGAGGGTGACCGACCTGCTCACCAGCAGTGGCCACGATCAGTTCTTGTTCGATGTGACCCACAATCGGTGGGACGACGGCGGCAAGGGCATCGGCTCATTGTTCAGCTGGACGCAAAACCCTGGGGGGCCTGAAGCCGAGCTCGCGGGTAAAACCGCACATGCATACGCAAGCTACTTGGGCCAACACCCCGGTGACTTACTGAACTTGCCGAACGGATTCAGCACCACCACGCTGGGCGAAGCAAATCCCGAGCTGGTCCAATCTTTCGCACACGGTCTGGCGCCATACATACCCAACATCGCAGGCGAGCACAATGAATTTTCCCAGTTTTTTACCACCCCAGATTCGGCCGAGAACCAAGAAAACGAATCCTGGCCGGCAGCGAAAGGGATCTTCTCGGTGCTGAGTACCGATAAGTCGGCTTCGGATTATTTCAATGGCGCGGCCGACCGCAATATCATCCAGGCTGAAAAGCATTTCGCTCAATCCGCGGCCAACCAGGTTCCCGACCTGATCAATCACGACGAAGATCTCAAGTACGCGGCCAGATTGAAGGGGCTCATCGACGTCGGCACCTACAACGCTTCCAACGCCGATCTGACGGCCGCATACAACCTGAAGAAATCAGCTTACGAAAGTCTGCTCAAGGGCGGCACCTTCGGCGTCGGTACTCTGCCGATCCCCGGAGCGGGAATCGTAGGCAGCGGAACAAATCTCATCGGCTCGGCCATAGAGCACGACATCGTCGGTCCCGCGCCGACCACGACGTCGATTCCGGACATGCCCCACACCACCCCACCGCGGCTGGTGCTCGACGGATTTCTGGCGTCCGGCCAACCGCTGTCTGGATTGGAACCGGAGCTATATCGCCCAGTCGATCCGCAGCATCCTGACGGCCCGATGCGAATTGCCACCTATGCCGAGATGAACGAGGATTGGCGCAAGAGGAATACTCCGCAAGCCTACGACAGCGTGCTTTCAAGCGCGCTAAGCCAGACACTCGGCAACGACACGGTGACACGGATCGACTCCGATATTTCGACCTACTACAACAATGTTGTGCACAACCCACAACCATGGAAAAAATGAGCGCAACACGTCGCGTATCCAGGGCGCTGGCCGCGCTACCCGTTGTCATGATGGCAGCCATCGGCTGCAGTCACTCGGAACCCGCGCCGCCGCTATCAAAGGTCCCCTGGACCGGACTGCTGGCACAAGAACGAGAAGTGTGGAGCGCGGAACCGGGAATCGACCTTGTGACCGGACCTGCGGTAGTCATCCGCGCGTACCTGGAGTCGCGCTCACTTGCCAGTCAGATGGGCGACATCGACTATGTCTACCCCGGGTTCAAACACGCGGTCGCACCCAACGACCCAGCCGAGCCCGACTATTCGCTGAACCCACCCCCCATCACCCAAGACCTCTGGCCTGAGCCACGCCCCGACAGCAGTCCGCTCCCCTATCCAGCCGTAGGTACGGGCCGCTCCCACATCCTGCGTATCGACACCTCCGGCCGCCAGGTCACCGCGGTGGTCTGCGGATGGGACTACGGGACCGCTTACGACATCGGAGATGGCCGGTACAGCAACGATCCGACCAACCCTCTGGGCACTCACAATCCCGACGGCGGCATTTTCGCGCAATGGGTCGCAATGACCGCCCCCGCACCCGACACAAGCCCGCCGTTGCCGCCTCAGCGGGGGCCGGCCCCCGCACCGACAACAGATGTGTTCGACGGCTGGCGGATCGTCGGCTACGCCATCCACGGACCGACCGACACCCTGCGGCTTGCCCCACCGCAATGGCCAACCAGGCAAGCCGACACCAACGCGTGCGTCACCAAAGCACCCGACCCACCCCAGCGGCGCGTGTTTCTAGCCGATGGAGTCCACCCGCGCTCCGATTTCCCGACGCAGCACCCCTACCCCGGCTGGCCAATCGCAAACCCGGCGTGAGCCCAAACGCGACGCCTACGGTCGCACCGCCAGTCAGCCCATGCCCTTGGCCCGGCGACCCAGTTCGCGAATCACCTCACGCTGGGCATCACGCCGGGCCAGGTCCTGACGCTTGTCGTGGGCGTGCTTACCGCGCGCCAACGCGAGTTCGACCTTGACCTTGCCGTCGAGGAAATACATCGACAGCGGAACCAGCGCGAAATTGCCTTCGCGAATCTTGCCGAACAGGGTGTCGATCTGGCGGCGATGCAACAGCAGCTTGCGGTTGCGCCGCGGTTCGTGGTTGGTCCAGGTGCCGTGCAGGTACTCCGGGATGTGCAGGTTGCGCAGCCAGACTTCGCCGTCGTCGACGGTGGCGAAGGCGTCGACCAGCGACGCGTGCCCCTCCCGCAGGCTCTTCACCTCGGTCCCCTGCAGTGCGACGCCGGCCTCGAACACCTCGATGATCGAGTAGTTGTGCCGAGCCTTGCGATTGGTGGCGATGATCTTCTTGCCACCCTGCTTGCCGGACGGTTTCGCCTGCTTCGACTGCGCTGCCATCGCTACCGCCGCACGTATAGCCGTAACGTCACGTACGCCGTGGCCCCGGCCATCGCAACGCCCAGCGCCAATAGGGCCGGGGAGATGAAGAAGATGTCGGCATAGTCGATACGGGCGATCAAATTGGCCTGGTAGAACTGGTTCAACGCGTTTTCCAGGAACATCGCCCGCACGAATATCAGGCCGCCGATGGCGATGACGACCCCGAGCGTCGCGGCCAGCATCGCCTCCATCAGGAACGGCAGCTGGGTATACCAGCGGCTGGCCCCCACCAATCGCATGATGCCGATTTCGGTGCGCCGCGTATACGCGGCGACTTGGACCATGTTGGCGATCAGCAAGATCGCACCGACGGCCTGGACCAATGCCACGGCAAACGCGGCGTTACTCAAGCCATCCAGCACCGCGAACAACCGGTCGATCAGATCCTTCTGGTTGAGCACCGAGAGCACCCCGGGCTGGCCCTGCATGGCGGAGTCGAAGTCCTTGTGCTGCTCCGGGTTCTCCAGCTTCACGATGAACGATGCCGGGAATGAATCCTTGCCCGCAACGTCCTTGTACTGCGGAAACTTGCGGATGGCATCGTCGTAGGCCTGCGCGCGGTTGAGGAATCGCACCGCTTTGACGTCTTTGCGCTTTTCGATCTTCTCGCGCAACGCCTTGCACGGGTCGGAATCGCAGTTGGGATCGTTGGCCGATACGTCGTCGGTGAGGAACACCTGGGTTTCGACGCGGTCCAGATAGATGGCACGCGAGTTCTCCGCCAGGCGGACCACCAGCAGACCACCGCCGAACAGGCCGATCGAGATGGCGGTCGTCAAGATCATGGCGACCGTCATGGTGACATTGCGACGAAGTCCGGTCAGGACCTCGTTGAGCAGGAAGCCGAAGCGCACTTAGCGATCCATCCCGTAGACACCGCGCTGTTCATCACGAACCAGCCTGCCCAGCGACAACTCGACCACCCGCTGCCGCATCGAGTCAACGATGTGGTGGTCGTGCGTTGCCATCAGCACCGTCGTCCCGGTGCGGTTGATTCGCTCCAACAAATCCATGATGTCCTTACTGGTATCTGGGTCCAGGTTGCCGGTGGGCTCGTCGGCCAGCAGCACCAGCGGCCGGTTGACAAAGGCGCGGGCGATCGCGACCCGCTGTTGCTCGCCGCCGGACAGCTCGTGCGGCAGGCGGTTGGCTTTGCCCGACAAGCCGACCGTCTCGAGCACATCGGGCACCACCCGATTGATCGCGTCCGCACGCTTGCCGATCACCTCTAGGGCGAACGCGACGTTTTCGTACACCGTCTTTTGCTGCAGCAACCGGAAGTCCTGGAAAACGCAACCGATCACCTGCCGCAGTTTGGGCACATTGCGACCACGCAGCTTGTTGACGTGGAACTTCGACACCCGTACATCTCCGGATGTCGGCGTCTCCGCCGCCAGCAACAACCGCATGAACGTCGACTTGCCCGAACCCGACGGACCGATCAGGAAGACGAACTCACCCTTGTCGATCTTGACATTGATGTCATCCAACGCCGGGCGCGCCGACGATTTGTACTGCTTGCTGACATGGTCCAGGGTGATCATCACGGCACGCCAGTGTAGCGGTGCGCTTCGCCTACAGGCGAAAATTAGCTGGCCGGTGGTGTCGGAGTCGGCCCCGACGATACCGGCCCCGGCTCCGGCTCAGGGGTCTGTGACGGTGACGGAACCGGTGTTGGCGGGGTCGTGGTGGCGGGACAGAACGGCGGCGGCAGCAGACACGGCGGCGCCGAGGGGCCGGGAACCGGAGTTGACGTGGTCGGCGTCGGAGTCGGCGTCGGCGATGTGGTGGTGGGCGTGGGCCGGGTGGCCGTGGTCGGTGGCTGCACCCTGGTGCGCGGCACCCAGGTGTAGTTCGGATCGGGCACAAAGCCGGGCGGTACCACCTGGCTGGGGGGTGTGGTCTTTCCAGCCGAGTGCTGCGGGTTGTAGGTGTCATAGAGCCACCACACCGCCAGGAAAGCCACCATCAGTACCACCGTTGACAGACGGATCCGGCCGCCGAACAACTGACGGGGCGTACCGCGCTTGCGGTTGCCGTTCGACTGACCGTTGCGCCGCAAGCGGGTCGGAACAAATGTGATTTTCATCGCTACCGCTGCTGCTCCGCTCCCGCAGGTGCGTCCGCTGCCCCACTGACGGTGGCCGGGTGAGCCATGACCCCCACCGCGGCCTGGGCGTCGGCCGGGGTGATGATCCCGGCGCCGGTGAGCGCGCGGATCACCAACACCCGCAACTGCCGGCCCGCCGCGAACTGCTTTCCGGGCAGCGTGCGCGCCACCAGCCGCAGCGTGACGGTGTCCATTTCGAGTTTCTCCACGCCCATTACCGTGGGCTCATCCAGCAACAGGTCGCCGAGGATGGCGTCTTCGCGCGCATGTTGGCATTCCCGGTGCAAGACCTCGTTGACGCGGTTGAGGTCGGCGCCGGTCGGGACCGGGATGTCGATGACCGCGCGCGCCCAGTCCTTGGACAGGTTGATCGACTTGACGATGTTGCCGTTGGGAACGGTGTACACCTCACCGTCGCTGGATCGCAGCTTGGTCACACGCAGCGTGACCTCCTCCACCGTGCCGGCCGCATTCTCCGGCGACCCGACCATGCTGAGCTCCACCAGGTCACCGAACCCGTATTGCTTCTCGACGATGATGAAGAACCCCGCGAGCAGGTCCTGGACCAGGCGCTGGGCGCCGAAGCCCAGCGCCGCGCCCAGCACCGCGGCCGGCCCTACCAACGACCCGACCGGAAACGGCAGAATGTCGACGATCTCGTACAGGACGATGACGTAAATCAGGACGATCGAGACCCAGGAGATCACCGACGCCACCGCCTGGCGGTGCTTGGAGACCTCCGATCGCACGAGCGCGTCGCTTTCGGTGAACCCCAGGTCGAGGCGCTGAGTCACTCGCTTGGCAACCCAGGTCACGAAGCGCGCGGCCAGTACCGCCGCGATCAGCACCATGACGATGCGCAGACCGCGGGTGATGATCCATTCGCCGATTTGCCCGCGCCAGAAGTCGTGCCAATACTGGGCCGGCGAGAATGTTGCCAGGGCAAAAGCTGTGGTGTTAGTCGTCATCTTTTCGGTTGCGCCACCGGATCCCCGCTTCCAGGAATCCGTCAATGTCTCCATCTAGCACGGTCGCCGGATTACCAACCTCGTACTCGGTTCGCAGATCCTTGACCATCTGGTAGGGGTGCAGCACGTAGGAGCGCATTTGGTTGCCCCACGAGCTACCGCCGTCGCCTTTCAATGCGTCGAGCTCAGCGCGTTCTTCTATACGCTTGCGCTCCAACAACTTTGCCTGAAGGACCCGCATCGCCGCCACCTTGTTCTGCAGCTGCGACTTCTCGTTCTGGCAGGTGACCACGATGCCGGTCGGGATGTGGGTCAGTCGAACCGCCGAGTCGGTGGTGTTCACCGACTGCCCGCCCGGCCCGCTGGACCGGTAGACATCGA
Organism: Mycobacterium marinum; assembly: GCF_003391395.1. Taxonomy (NCBI): domain Bacteria; kingdom Bacillati; phylum Actinomycetota; class Actinomycetes; order Mycobacteriales; family Mycobacteriaceae; genus Mycobacterium; species Mycobacterium marinum. The sequence continues at coordinate 1,703,909 of NZ_CP024190.1, read as the reverse complement.
CCCGCACATCGCCTTCGGGGATGTCGATGTGATCGGTGGTCTCCACCACCGGCAGCACTTCGACCTCGGCGAACGACGTCTGTCTGCGGCTCTGATTGTCGAACGGGCTGATCCGCACCAGCCGGTGGGTGCCCTGCTCGACCGACAGCGTGCCGTAGGCAAACGGCGCGTGCACGGCGAACGTGGCGCTTTTGATCCCGGCTTCCTCGGCGTAGGAGGTGTCGAATACCTCAACGGGGTACTTGTGCTGCTCGGCCCACCGGACATACATCCGCATCAACATTTCGGCCCAGTCCGCGGCGTCGACTCCCCCTGCGCCAGAGCGAATGGTGAGCAGCGCCTCACGCTCGTCGTACTCGCCGGAAAGCAGCGTGCGCACCTCGGTGGCCTCGATGTCGGCACGCAACGCCTTGAATTCGGCGTCCGCCTCGGCCAGCGCTTCTCCGGCCGCGGCACCCTCTTCCTCGGCGGCGAGCTCGTAGAGCACCGGCAGGTCCTCGAGACGCCTTCGCAGCTCCTCGACCCGCCGCAACTCCCCCTGGGTGTGAGACAACTCACTGGTCACACGCTGGGCTCGGGTTTGGTCGTCCCAGAGCTTCGGGTCGGACGCCTCGTGCTCGAGCTTCTCGATGCGACTGCGCAGACCTTCGACGTCGAGCACCCGCTCCACCGTGGTCAGGGCGGAGTCAAGGGCAGCGATCTCGGCTTGACGGTCGGGTTCCACAGCCGACAAGGCTACCGGTAGTCGCTGGCATCAGCGTCTAGCATCAGGAGACGATCATGTGCACCGCGCGACTGCGACGCTGTCAGCCCATGTACCCCCTGCGCGCAGCCGGGCACGAACAGAGGGCAGAACCATGCCGCAAAACCAACGTCCGTACCACGTCGCCGTCGTCGGTTCCGGGCCATCGGGGTTCTTCGCCGCAGCGTCACTGCTGAAGGCAGCCGACTCCTCCGACGAGATCGAGGTGGCCGTCGACATACTCGAGATGCTGCCGACCCCGTGGGGACTGGTGCGTTCCGGCGTCGCCCCCGACCACCCCAAGATCAAGTCGATCAGCAAACAGTTCGAGAAGACCGCCGAAGACCCTCGCGTCCGATTTTTCGGCAACGTGGTGGTGGGCGAACACGTCACCACCGCCGAGCTGACCGAACGCTATGACGCCGTCATCTACGCCATCGGGGCCCAATCCGACAAGCCGCTCAACATCCCCGGGGAGAACCTGCCCGGCAGCGTGGCCGCCGTCGATTTCGTCGGCTGGTACAACGCGCATCCGAACTTCGAACACTCGACACCGGATCTGTCGGGCCGTCGCGCCGTCGTCATCGGCAACGGCAACGTCGCGATCGACGTAGCCAGGATCCTGGTCACCGATCCCGAAGTGTTGGCGCTCACCGACATCGCCGACCACGCACTGGACTCACTGCGCCCGCGCGGGGTCGAGGAAGTGGTGATCATCGGTCGGCGCGGGCCGCTGCAGGCCGCATTCACGACTCTGGAGTTGCGCGAGCTCGGTGAGCTCGAAGGGGTCGACGTGGTGGTTGACCCGGCTCAGCTGGAGGGCATCAGCGACGCGGATGCGGAGGCGGCCGGCAAGGGGATCAAGCAGAACATCAAGGTGTTGCGCGGCTATACCGAGCGCGCACCACGTCCGGGCCACCGCCGAATCGTGTTCAAGTTCATGACTTCGCCGGTCGAAATCAAAGGCACCGACCGGGTGGAGCAGATCGTGCTCGGTCACAACGAACTCGTTACCGATGAGGACGGGTGGGTGTCGGCCAAGGACACCGGAGAGCGAGAGGAACTGCCGGTTCAGCTGGTCGTGCGATCGGTTGGCTACCGCGGGGTCCCCACTCCCGGGCTGCCGTTTGACCAGAAACGCGGGATCATCCCCAACACCGCCGGCCGGGTGCAAGGCAGCAGCAACGAGTACGTCGTGGGCTGGATCAAGCGCGGACCGACCGGGGTGATCGGGACCAACAAGAAAGATTCCCAGGACACCGTCGACACCTTGATGGCCGACCTGACGGCCGCCGAGCTCAACACGTTCCCCAGCAGCCACACCGCCGACCTTGCCGACTGGCTGAGTTCACGCCAGCCGGAGCTGGTCACCGCCGAGCACTGGAAATCCATTGACCACTTCGAACGGGCCGCCGGCGAGGCCCTCGGACGTCCGCGCGTGAAACTGCCGAACGTGACCGAGATGCTGCGCATCGGGCACGCCTGATCAACGGTCGAGAAGCACCCCGGGGTTGAGAATCCCGGCCGGGTCCAGTGCGGTCTTGGCCGCGCGCAACGCCGCCATAAAGGGATCGGGGCGCTGCCGGTCATACCAGGGCCGGTGATCGCGGCCGACGGCGTGGTGGTGGGTGATGGTGCCGCCGGTCGTGCTGATCGCTTCCGAAACGGCCGCCTTGATCTCGTCCCATTGCGCATCCAGGGATCCCCAGCGCCCCGCCGCGTAGACGCCGTAATAGGGGGCCGGACCATCCGGATAGACGTGGGTGAAGCGGCAGGTCACCAACCCGACGCCACAGACCCGCTCGATCGCCGCGCCGGCCGCGTCGGTGATGGCGGCGTGCAGGGTGTCGAATCCGTCCCAGGTGCATGCGGTTTCGAAGGTTTCCGCGATCACACTGCGCCGGGCCAGAGCGTCGCGCTGGTAGGGCATCCGCAGGAACGCCGAACGCCATGCCTGAGAGACGTCAGAGCCAATCTGCGCCGCGGCGGCTTGGCGGGTTTCGCGTCCACGCCGTGCGGTCACGGTGCCGCCGTAGCCGGCGGCTATCTCCACCGCCCGGTCCAGCCACGGGTCGATGGGATGATCGGCCGATTCAAAAGCCAGCACCAGCAGGCCGCCGCTGACCGCGGTACCGGTGTTGAGGAACGCCTCGGCAGGATCCAGCAGCCGGCAGTTCGCCGGATAGAGGCCCGCTTGCGCGATGGCGCGGGTCGCGGTGACCGCCCCCGCCCAATCGTCGAACTCCACCGATGCGGTGAGCTGCCATCGCGGGCGGTCCTGCAACCGCATCCACGCCTCGGTGATGATGCCCAGGGTGCCCTCGGAACCGAGGAACATCCGGTCCGGAGAGGGCCCCGCACCCGAGCCCGGCAGCCGCCGCGACTCGCCGACTCCCGCCGGACTGACCACCCGCATGGATTCGGTCAAGTCGTCGATGTGGGTGTAGAGCGTCGCGAAGTGCCCGCCCGCGCGAGTGGCAAGCCAGCCGCCCAGGCTGGAGAATCCGAAGGACTGCGGGAAATGGCGCAACGTGAGACCGTGCGGGCGGAGCTGATCTTCGATCGAGGGCCCCAGCGCGCCCGCCTGGATCCGTGCCGCCCGACTCACCTTGTCGATCTCGAGCACCGCACCCAGCGCACCGATGTCCACCGTGACCGCGGGCTGGTCGAAGCGCGGCTCGACACCGCCGACCACCGAGCTGCCACCACCGTATGGGATCGCCGGAATCTGTTCTCGGGTACACCAATCCAGCACATCGACAACGTCGCGTTCGCTGCGCGGCCGCGCGATCAGGTCGGGAACATGGTCGAGGTGGCCCAGCAGGTTGCGGGTGACGTCACGAAAAGCCTTGCCGCGCGCATGACCCGCACGGTCTATCGGATCGGACGAGCAGATACCCGCCAGCGATTCCGGCGGACTGACCCGGGCCGCGGGCAGCGCGAGCGCGGCCGGGTCCGGCGGCTGATGATCGGAAAGGTCATGGCCGGGAAGCAACGCCGATACGCGCGATACCAACGCGTGCGTCTCCGCCTCGGTCAGAGCATCCTCGACGTTGCCCCAACCCCACCATGACCGCATCGTGGCGCGATCAGCGTTTGCGGACCACGACGGCAACACCGACGACCAACACCACCAGGGCCGCGGCGATTGCCCAACCGGCACCAGCCAGCCACCAGATGACAGCCAACAGCGCCAGCGCCGGCGACAACACGAACAGCACCATCGCGGGGTGCTGCTTGATCACCGCCAGCGCGCTCGTCGCGCGGACCCGATCGATTTCCTTGCCTGCCATGGGTTCAGCATGCCAGACAACGGCGTAATCAACCCCCCTCTTCGCCTTCGTCGTCTGCGCTGTCGCGGAGCAGTTTTTCGGGGTGGTGGTAGGTGTTGGTTCTTGGCTGTCCATGGTCGAAGTGCGGCGGTGGCAGCCATTCGGTATCACCGTGGGCGTTCTTGCGAGTGCGCCAGCCCTGCTCGAGCAGTTTGTGGTCAGGCCCGCAGGCCAGAGTGAGTTGATCGATGTCGGTGCGCCCGCTGGTGGCCCACGCGGCGACATGATGCACCTCGCATTGATAGCCCGGCACATCACAGCCCGGACGGGTGCAACCACGGTCTTTGGCATACAACACCAGGCGCTGCCCCGCAGTGGCCAGCCGTTTGGCGTGATACAGCCCCACCGCCTTGCCCCGATCAAACACCGCCAGATAGTGATGCGCGTGACGGGCCAACCGGATCACATCCGATATCGGCAACACGGTGCCGCCCCCGGTCAGCCCCCGACCGCAGGCCCTTTGCAGCTCACCAAGGGTGGTCGTCACGATGATGGAGGCCGGTAACCCGTTGTGCTGGCCCAAGTCTCCTGAGGCCAACAACGCCCGCACCGCAGCGTTGAGCCCATCATGGTGACGCTGCCCAACCGAACGCCGATCACGACTCACGGCGTCCGCACCGGCCGGGGCTTGCACCACCGGACTCTCGTCATCGGGGTTGCACATCCCCGGGGCCGCCAGCTTGGCCAGCACCGCATCCAACCCCGCCCGCGCTTCCGGGGTCAGCCAGCCGCTGATCCGCGACATCCCGTCGCGTCCCTGCCGCCCCAGCGTCAAGCCGCGTCGCCGGGCCCGATCCTCATCGCTATAGCGACCATCGGGATTCACACAATCCATCAACCGCTGCGCCAATTTGGCCAACTGATCGGGGCGGAACTGCCCCGCCAACCGCGCCAGATGCGATTCGGCGCGCTCGCGGGTCTCTAGGTCCACCTCGGCGGGCACCTGGCCACAGAACTCCCGGATCACCCGCACATGACCCGCACCGATACGCCCCTGACGCACCGCGGCCGCGGTCGCACTCAATAACGGCGCCAGCTGTTCGCCCGTCAACGCCCGGCGCGGACCCAGATCAGCGGCCTCCCCCAGCCGCCGACTGGCTTCCCGCGACTGACCCGTAACCGACCGGCCAACACCGCCGCCAGTTTCCCACCCAACTCCTGCTCACCGGCCTGCTCCACCAGCTGATTGATCAGCGGATGCTCGATGCTGGGCAACCGACGCCGCGCAACCTCACAACGCTGCAACAACGCCAACCGCTCCGGCGTCGTCAACCCGTCAAAACACAAGTCCTGCAGCCGCGTCATCACCGCATCGAGCGCGTCGAAAGCCGCAACAACCTCTTCCCGACTAATCGAACTCATGTTCGAATGATACGAGCGGCCACCGACAGAATCAGAGCCCGAACGAGCAGCAACCCCACCCTGAACGCACAGTGGCACAAGGTATTTGCGCTGAATGACGAATGACCCTAGCCAGCCGCTTCAGGCCGTCCGTAGCCTCGAGGGTGTGGACATGGAGGTGCTCAAAACCGCAGTGCTGCTGGCCTGCCGGGCGCCATCCGTACACAACAGCCAACCGTGGCGGTGGGTGGCCGACCGCGATTCCGGTTCCGAGGTCGTGGCTGTTCACCTGTTCGCCGATCGCGGCCGAACCGTTCCCGCCACAGACCATTCCGGCCGGGAAACCCTCATCAGCTGCGGGGCGGTGCTCGACCATCTGGGCGTAGCCATGACGGCGGCGGGCTGGCAACCCAGCATCACCCGCTTCCCCACCCCCGATGACCCCAACCATCTGGCCGCGGTCGACTTCAGCCCCATCGAGGAAGTCACCGAGACCGAACTCAAACGGGCCGAGTCGATCCTGCAACGGCGCACCGATCGACTTGCGTTTGACCGTCCTCGCTACTGGGACCTGTTTGAAGGGGTGCTGAGGAACACCATCGACAACGACATCGCGATGCTCGACGTGCTCACCGACGAACAACGGCCACAACTGGTGCAAGCGTCGCACCTCAGCGCGGCGCTGCGGCGCGATGACTTGTCCTATCATGCCGAACTGGATTGGTGGACTTCACCGTTCGTGCTGACCGATGGCGTGCCACCGCTGGCGCTCGCTTCCGACACCGAGCGCCAGCGGGTAGACCTGAGCCGCGATTTTCCGGTTCGCAGTCACCAGGACCGCCGGCCCGAAATCACCTCGGACTGGTCGAAAATCCTTGTTCTATCCACCCTCGGCGACACTCGGGCCGACGTATTGCGGTGCGGTGAGGTGTTGTCCAGCGCTCTGCTCGAATGCACCATGGCCGGAATGGCAACGTGCACCTTGACGCATCTGATCGAGTCGAACGAAAGTCGCGACATCGTCGCCGACCTGATCGGCCGACGCGGTCAACCGCAAGTCGTGATCCGCGCTGGGATCACTCCGCTGATCGAAGAAATTCCCGCTCCGACGCCGCGGCGAGGACTAGACAGTATTTTTGAAGTTCGCCAGAAGCCCGAGAAAGGTTGAAACGATGCCCGACCGACCAGTCACGTTTCTGTCTGACGATCAAAGCTGGAAGCTGCTGAGCAGCGCGGCGCTGGGGCGGTTGGTCACCAGCATCGCCGGCGAGCCGGAGATCTTCCCGGTCAACTACGTGGTGCAGGATCGCACCGTGCTGTTCCGCACCGCCGAGGGCACCAAACTGTTTCTCGCCGTGACGAGTAGCCCGGTCGCCTTTGAAGCTGACGATCACAGCGATACCGAAGGCTGGAGTGTGATCGTCAAGGGTCGCGCTCAGGTACTGAGAACCGACGCGGAGGTGCAACGAGCAGAGCGCGCCAAACTGTCACCGTGGATCCCGACCTTGAAGTTGCACTACGTGCGGGTGATCCCGACCGGAATCACCGGACGGCACTTCAAGTTCGGCCCGGAGCCAGACCGCAACGACACCTTCGCCTGATCCCCTTCTGCGCCGAGCGTCACGCCAGCGTGGCGTTCGGCATGGAGCGTCACTCTGGCGTGACGCTCGGGGCGTTACCTCAGCGGCCGACGAGTGCGTCGAGTTCGAGGGCATCCACTCCGTTGAGCCGGCGATGCATCGCCCAGGCGATCCTGGCGGCCTGAACTTTCGCATGCTCGGCCACCGGCCCGCGATACATCGCATCGACGGTGTCATTCCAAATGGTCAGCCAGCGGACGAAATGGCGGGCGCGCAGCGGGGTCTGCCGGTGTAGATCCCGGTGGGCTGTCAGCGCGCTACCACGATAGCGACCGGCACGGAACAACACCGTCTCCCAGAAGTCGCACATGACCGGAAGGTGCGAGTCCAGCCCGCTCGACCGCAGTTCGGTAAACGGCTCCGCCAACACCTCGTCGTCCAAGGCTCGACCGTAGAACCGGCGCAACAGTGCCGCGACATCGGTGCGGTTTGCCAGGTCGCTAGCAGAATCGCCCATCCTCACACCACCAGTGACAACGGTCCGCGAGCGCGACGGGCCTTGCGCCGCTTGCTGATCGCCACCAGCCGGGCCACCGCGGCTTCGATCCCCCGCGCCAGCTGATCCGCGTCTGCGACCGCGTTGTAGTCGGTGAGTATGCCGAAGTACAGGTCGTTGGCGTAGCTGAGCATCGCGACGCCGGTGCGCAGGTGCATCGCCAGCGGCGGCACCGGGAATACCGCGGCCACTGGCCGACCCATGATCTGCAGTGGTTCGCGTGGACCGGGCACATTCGTCGCCACCGTTGCGACTCCGCGTTGCGGTAGCCGCATCAAGACGCCAACGGTCCAGGCGGTCAGTGCGAACGGGATGCGATGGGCCAGAGATAGGAACAGGTTTCCGGCTTGGGGCTGGCCGCTGGCCTTGGTTTGCCCCAACCGGGCATGCACCTTGCGCAACCGCTGAACCGGATCCTCCTCGTCCACGGGCAAGTTCGGCAGCATCGCCGAGACCCGATTGTCGGTCTTGTCGAAGGCGTTGTCGGCCCGCACCGAAACCGGCACCAGTGTTCGCAACGAACCCTGCTGCGGTTGCTGGCCCCGCGCCAGCAGCACGTTGCGGTAGCTCTCGGTAATGGCAGCCAGCGCGACGTCGTTGATGGTGACGTCGAATGTCTCACAAACCAGTTCGAGGTCGGCCATCGGCACCCGAGCCCCGCTGAACCGGCGCAGGTCGCTGAGCGGCCCGGTCAGCGCCGACGCCGCCGGGGTCAGCAGGCCGGTGACAAGTTCGCCCGCCCCTTGGGCCAGGCGGACCACCCCTGAAGCGATCGCGGCGGGCGCATTCCACAGCCCACTTAGCCCGCTGCGGGGGCGGGCGGCGGCCGCTTTCAGCCGCTGCTCGGCGCGGCAGCGGGCCGAACCGTCGGCCGCGCCGCCACCATCGCGGTCGCATAGCCCGGTAAGTATGTGGGTTGCCGCGATCCCGTCGGCCATGCAGTGGTGCACCTTTGTCAGCATCGCCCACCGCTCTCCGGCGAGGCCCTCGATAGCCCAGAGTTCCCACAGCGGCCGATCGCGGTCCAGGCGCCGCGCCATCACGTCGGCAACCAGCCGGTACAGCGCACCATCATCGCCGGGATGGGGCAGCGCCACGCGCCGCACGTGCCGGGCGATGTCGAAGTCGGGGTCATCCACCCACTGTGGTGCGCCGAGGTCGAACGGGTACCGACGCAGTCGTTGGGCAAACCGCGGACAAGCGCGGATCCGCTCGGAGAACACCGACACCAGGTCATGCTGCTCGGGTGCCGGCCCCTCGATGACAGCCAGGCCACCGATCGCCAGACTCACCCGCGGGTCCGCATCTTCGGCCTTGAGGAACCCGCTATCGAGCGTCGTCAGATGGTTCATGAGCGCTTTTCCCAACCTCCCGCGGTTTATCTGCAACCCGCAGTACCACTATTCCGGTGCGGCCACGGCTCGGAGCAGGGCCAAAGGTCCCTCGTTGCCGGTGGCTTCATCCTCTGCCACGATCAGAGATCGCACACCGATCCTTGACGTATGACAGCGATGGGACGGCTTGTCTGACCGGAAAGGCAGCGATGAACGCCCAATTCCCAGACGTGGGCACCCTGCGAACGGTCCTCACGCTGGCCACCCGCGCACCGTCCATTCACAACACGCAGCCGTGGCGCTGGCAGGTCACCTCGAGAAGTTTGGAGCTCTTCTCCGAGCCGGATATGCAGCTGCACAGCACCGACCCGGACGGCCGCGACCTGATCATCAGCTGCGGCGTCGCACTGCATCACTGTGTCGTCGCCCTGGCGTCGATGGGCTGGCAAGCCACGGTGACCCGCATTCCCGACCCGGACAACTCCCGTCATCTGGCGAGCCTCGAGCTGCAGGCGAAGCCACCGGATCAGGGCGACATCGCGCTTGCGGCGGCCATCCCGCGGCGGCGAACGGACCGGCGGGCCTACAGTTCCTGGCCAGTGGCCGCCGGCGACATCGCCCAGATGGCGGCCCGGGTAGCCCGCTGCGACGTGGCGCTGCGCCAGGTCGCAGCGCTGGACAAGATGCGCGAAGTTGTGGCGCAGGCGGTCTGGGACCACGCCACCAATGACGAGTACATGCGCGAACTCACCACGTGGAGTGGACGATACGGCGCGGTAGCCGGAGTTCCGGCCCGCAATACGCCCCCGTCGGATCAGGACGCCCCGATTCCCGGACGCCTTTTCGCTGGGCCTGGGCTGGCCCAGCCGTCGGGGGTCTCACCGGCCGCCGACAGCGCCGTGATCCTGGCGCTGGGCACCGAGGAAGATGACCGGGCATCAAGACTTCGCGCGGGCGAGGCGACCAGCGCTGTCCTGTTGACCGCGACGGCGATGGGGTTGGCCTCCTGTCCCATCACCGAACCGCTGGAGGTCCACAAGACCCGCCAAGCGATTCGCAAGGATGTATTCGGTGGCAGTGCCCATCCGCAAATGCTGCTGCGTGTTGGTTGGGCACCGATCAATGCCGATCCGCTGCCGGCAACGCCGCGTCGCAACCTTTCCCGGGTGGTCGAATGGCCCGAACAACTATTGGATGAGCGGGGCTGACCAGCGCAACAACGTTCCGCCGCCAGCGGCCGGGCTTTCGATGGTGAACTGGCCGCCAGCCTCCTGGGCGCGCCGCCGCAGATTCGTCAGCCCGCTACTGGTGTACGACTTGGGCATCCCGCGCCCGTTGTCACTGACCTCAATGCACAAGTCGTCGTCGACCTTGACCCGAACGGTCAGGGTGGTGGCCTGCGCGTGCCGGACCGCGTTGCTGACCGCTTCCCTGACCACCGCCTCGGCGTGGTCGGCGAGCACGTTGTCAACCACCGACAGCGGCCCGATGAATTGGACGGTGGTGCGCAATCCCGAGCTGCCGAACGCAGCGACGGCGGCATCGATTCGCTGCCGTAACCGAGTGACGCCCTGCGATGACCCATGCAGGTCGAAGATGGTCGTTCTGATTTCCTGGATCACCCCCTGCAGGTCATCGATCACTTCTGAAAGCCGTTGCTGAACTTTGGGTTCACGCGTTCGCGGCACACTGCCCTGCAACGCCAGACCGATGGCGAACAACCGCTGGATCACGTGATCGTGGAGATCGCGTGCGATGCGATCGCGCTCGGTCATCACGTCAAGTTCGCGCATTCGACGCTGCGAGGTGGCCAGCTGCAGGGCCAGCGCGGCCTGGTCGGCAAAGGCGGCCATCATCTCGAGCTGCTCTTCGGTGACCGACTCCGGACTGCTGGGATGCAGCAGCACCACGACACCTGCCACGGCATCGGTGGCGCGCAGCGGCAAGACCAGCGCCGGACCCGTGTCGCCCAGTTCGTCCACACCCTCGACAGCGATCTTGTCGACTTGCCGTGGAGCGCTGTCGGGCAAGACCTCTGCCAGGGCGGTACCCGCTACCGCGATGGTGCACCCCTCGGCCGCAGCCACCGCATTGCCAACCGTTTCAATCACCAGTAGCTGTGCCACCTCGGAAGCGGGCACGTCCTCGTCGACGGGAACGGCCACCAGCGCGGCGTCGGCCGACGTGAGCTTGAGCGCCTCCTCGGCGACGAGCCGAAACACACTCGCCGGTTCGGTGCCGGACAACAGTTCGGTGGCGATGTCACGGGTGGCCCCGATCCACGCCTGTCGCGCTTTGGCCTGTTCGTAGAGGCGCGCGTTGGCGATTGCGATACCGGCCGCCGCCGCCAGTGCCTGTACCAGCAATTCGTCGTCGTCGCTGAACGGTTGCCCGTTGGTCTTGTCGGTCAGGTACAGAGTGCCCAGCGACACGTCGCGCACCCGAACCGGAACCCCGAGGAAGGTCCGCATCGGCGGGTGATGCGACGGAAAGCCGATCGAGGCAGGGTGCTGGGAAATATCTTCCAGCCGTAAGGGTTTGGGCTCATCGATGAGAAGACCGATGACGCCCAGGCCCTCGGGCAGGTGCCCGATACGGGCAACCGTGTCCTCGTCGATGCCCTCATAGACGAACTGCAACACGCGCTTATCCCGATCGTGCACCTCCAGGGCGCAATATCGAGCGTCGACAAGATTGGTGGCCGAGTGAACGATCGTGCGCAAGGTGGCGTCCAACTCCAGGCCCGACGTGACCACCAGCATGGCCTCCACCAGTCCGTCGAGACGGTCGCGGCCCTCGACGATCTGCTCGACCCGTTCCTGCACCTCGACCAGCAGCTCACGCAGCCGCAGCTGAGACAGCGTGAGGCGCAACGGACGTAGACCGTCACCTGAGGGCACGCCCAGGGATGGACCCGCATCCTGCGGATGTGGTTCGTCGGTCATGGCCGCGCCGCCTATCGATGGCCTGCCGAGCGCGCGCGCTTCAACTCCGCGGCGAACACCGCGGCCTGCGTCCGGCGCTCCATCCCCAGTTTGGCCAGCAGCCGCGAAACGTAGTTCTTCACCGTCTTCTCGGCCAGGAACATCCGGTCGGCGATCTGCTTGTTGGTGAGCCCCTCGCTGAGCAACCCCAGCAACGTCCGCTCCTGATCGGTAAGGCCGGACAGCGGGTCCGGCCTCTCGACAACGCCGCGCAATCGGGACATCAGTGCGGCCGCGGCACGGTTGTCCAACAGCGAGCGCCCCGCACCGACCTCCTTGATGGCTCGAGCCAATTCCATCCCCTTGATGTCCTTGACAACATATCCGCTGGCTCCCGCCAGGATGGCATCCAGCATCGCCTCATCGGACGTGTAGGACGTGAGGATCAGACAGCGCAGATTCGGCATGCGAGACAACAGGTCCCGGCACAGTTCGATGCCGTCTCCGTCGGGCAACCTGACGTCGAGCACCGCGACGTCGGGATTGGCCGCGGGAATCCTGGCCATCGCCTCCGATACCGAACCCGCCTCACCGACAACGTCAAGTTGGGGATCGGCGTCGAGCAGGTCAATCAGGCCGCGCCGCACCACCTCATGATCGTCGACCAAGAAGACCGTTACCAACGGACCACTCCCCGCTCTGCTGCCTACAGGTTGCCGCTACGGACCGTCAGGACCGAGCATCCAGCGCCGTACACGCTGCACACCTGGGCTGCGTGCGAATCCGTGACGTACAGTTCGTCCGGCTTGGCATTGGCAGCCATGTAGCGGCAGGCATGTCCGGCGATGATCGCCGACTCCACCCGAACATCGGGGTATAGCCGTGTCCATCGGGTCAGCCGCCGGGTCAGTTGCGCTGTCGCCAAACGGTTTCCGTCCTCGTTCCGGTGACCTGTGGCAACGCGTGAGGAGATGGCCCGTAATGGGACATTGCGCAGCCTGGCCTCCTCGAATGCATGCCGCAGCACCGAGCCGTTGTCCACTTCCGCGACGACTTCGCCGACCTTGGGCGCCCCCGCAGCACCCGCGGGTGACTGAATGACGGCCACCGGGCACAACGCCGAACCGGCCAGAGTTCCCGCCACCGAGCCCTCCCCCCGGCGTGCGTGGTTGAGTCCGATCGACCCGACACAGACCATTACCGCCGTGCGAGACTCCTCCAGCAGCTTGGTAAGCGGCCGTCCCCACAGAATCTCGGTTTCGATCTTGACCGGTTGTCCGGTTGCCTCGACGGCGCGCTGAACGTCGAACAGCGCCGCGCGCGCGGCGCTTTGCCGGCCATCTCGATCACCGGCAGGAGCCTGCGCGGGATCGATGATGTACACCAAGCGCACGGGGATATCGCGGCTGACCGCCTCATCGACTGCCCACACAGCCGCATGGGTGGACGCCCGCGATCCATCGATACCGACGACGATTGCCGGGGCTGCCTGGTTGCTCATCGTGGCCTCCTCTACTGGGCCGCTCGGCTAGTCAATACGTTATCGGCGGCGAGCCAGAGTTCCCAGAGGCGTTGGTCCCGATTCCAGTGCCATTGGTCCCTACGAATCCGGCCGTAGTGAGAACACAGCTACTAAAGCGACAACAGACGAATTGGGGGTTCCCGTGTCTCATCCACGCATGAGCGCTCCACAGGCACCCGAGAATTACGTTCATCGCCAACTGGCGGAACGTAATGACGGTGCAATCACGCGGTAATAAACATCGCCTGGCGACTCCCGGTGCACAAGCATGCATCACGGCCCGGTAGGTTGGCAATGGGTCAGTTCCCAACACCGGCCCAACCGCGATGGCGGGGCACGCCCGGGGGCGGCGCGTGCCCGCTGCGAGTTCGACATCCGCTGGGCCCGCCCGGCCCATTGGAGCTGGGCTTTCCGCCTCCCCGTTCGTCGATGCGGCCCGACTCGGCCAAGCGCGCGGCATCGGGCAGCAAACAGCCCTGAGCCCCAGCTAGCCGGCACGGCAAACCGGAACCATGCGCCGGAGACAAGCCGGCCGGCAAACGTCGCATCATCGTTTAGATTCAACGTGACCAAAAGTCAACAAACGACTCAGGGCCAACGCAGCGAATGCCCAATAGCGCCCTTTAATAGCCGCTATACAGCTATCCCACAGTGCAATTTCAGGTGCAAGCGGCGCCTGTCCCGCAAATTGCCGCGCACTGGCGCGACCGCCGGCCGGTTGTAAGCTCGGCGCGACGCTAGCCAGCTCCCACTCGGACGCGAATTCAGCGTTTCGCACCCCGGCAGTTGCTTAGCGCTTGTGACCCTCCCGAGAGCCAGTGTCGGCTCGGAACGCCCACCCACGTCCAACGCACGTACAACCCACGCACACATACCGCCACATACGGCCACAACCAGTCAAAGGGGCTGTGGAGCAATGAACTACGCATTCTTGCCGCCCGAAGTTAACTCAGCGCGGATGTACAGCGGCCCCGGTTCTGCGTCGCTACTGGCCGCCGCGGCAAGCTGGGACATGGTCGCGATCGAGTTGGCATCGGCGGCCGAGGGCTACCGCTCGGTGATCTCAACCCTCAGCGGTATGTACTGGTGGGGCCCCGCCTCTGCGGCAATGCTGGCCGCGACCGGTCCGTTTATCGACTGGCTCGAGATAACCGGCGCGCTGGCCAGCGAAACCGCCAACCAGGCCGCCGCGGCGGCCGCGGCCTACGAACAGGCCTATGCGATGACGGTTCCGCCGATCGTTGTCGCGGCAAATCGCGCCCTGCTGGTAGCGCTGGTCGCTTCAAACTTCTTCGGGCAGAACACCGCAGCGATCGAGGCTACCGAGTCAGAGTATGCCGAGATGTGGGCCCAGGACGCCGGAGCAATGTACGACTATGCCGCCACCTCGGCCATGGCTACCGCGTTGGTGCCGTTCTCCGCTCCCGGGCAGGACACCAACCCCGCCGGGTTGGCCGCCCAAAGCGCCGCGGTCAGCCAAGCCGCCGGCAACGCCCCGGCCAGCGCCCAGTCCGTGTGGTCGCAGTTGACCTCGCTGGTGCCCGACGCGCTGCCGTCATTGAGCAACTGGCCAAACATCCTGCCCGACGACTTCAGCATTCTCGACGGCATCTTCGCGATGTATGCGACGGTCGGCGTCACCCAGGATGTCGAATCGTTCTGCGCCGGAATCATCGGCGCCGAGAACAATCTGGGTCTACTCGGCGCCGCTTCGGAGAACCCCGCCGAAGTGACTCCTGGTGCCCTCGGACTCGGCGCGATGTTCTCCTCCGCCGAGCGCAGCGCCGTCGGGGGCGCGACCAATGCGGTGACCGTCAGTATGAGCCGGGCGGGTTCCATCGGTCAGTTGTCGGTGCCCCCGTCTTGGGCCGCCCCTTCGTCGGGCCCCGCCTCGGCGTTGTCGGTCAGCGGATTGACCACGATCCCGGGCACCGAGGTGGCCGAGCAGGGCGCACCGGGCATGCCGGGTATGCCGGTGGGAACTGGAAAGCGAGCCACCAGCGTCATACCCCGATACGGGGTCCGGCTCACGGTCATGGCACGCCCGCCCGCGGCCGGCTGACACCCCGCGGGCACTCGAACCCGAATAGCCGGATTACGCTGAGCCACTCCGGCTGGTGAGACGGCCAGTAGCAGAAAGCAATTCCGCCTTTCGACGATTGTTGAACGGCTGGCTGGATCGCCGGACTTTTGTCTATCGCCGGCAGCGGCGCGGAATTCACTGGACTATTACCAGGAATTTACTCAAACGGTATGCGCCGTCACCCGCACCTTTGCGACTTTTAGGGCAAGCCTGAACCGAAGGTCGCCCGCATGCCACGCGCACGAGGCCCGCCAACGATTGGCGGACGTCACCTGCCCCTGGCGGCGACTGGCGCCTGATTGCGCCTGGTTACGCCCATCACGACGCCCACTGCCGTGGGCGCGCCAACCCACCGCGGGTGGCATTTCACGTGATTCGCACATTTTGCGTCAATCCCCCACCGCAAATGCGGAAATTCTAGATATTTGAGTAACCCCCGCCCACCACAACGGCCGCCGACGACGCCGCCGCCGATCGCGAAGGGTTCAACACTCACATCAACTAAGGAGCTGTGTACCAATGGATTTCTCGCTATTACCGCCGGAAGTAAACTCCGCCCGCATGTACACCGGCCCTGGTTCGGGCTCCCTGCTGGCGGCCGCGGCCAGCTGGGATGCGCTGGCAGCCGAGCTGGGTACCACGGCCGAAACGTGTGGGTCGATCCTGACGGGTCTGACCGACTTGAGTTGGCGTGGCCCGGCATCGGAATCGATGGCGGCCAGCGCCGCCCCCTATGTCGGCTGGCTGTATCGGACGGCCGAGCAGACGCAGCAGGCCGCAATCCAGGCCAGGACGGCAGCGTTGGCCTTCGAGCAGGCATACGCCATGACCGTGCCGCCACCCCTGGTCGCGGCCAACCGCGCGCAGCTGCTGGTGCTGATCGCGACGAACTTCTTCGGACAGAACACCTCGGCGATCGCGGCCAACGAGGCGCAGTACGCGGAGATGTGGGCCCAGGACGCCGCGGCGATGTACGGCTATGCCACCACCTCGGCGGCAGCGGGCATGCTGACGCCGTTCTCTTCTCCGAACCAGGCAACCAGCCCGGCTGGGCTTGCCGCGCAAAGCACCGCGGTCACCCAAGCCAATGCCACCGCCGCTGCCACAGATCCGATTACCCAACTGGTTTCGTCGCTGACTCAGTCGCTGGGGGCAATACAGGCGATACCGAGCATCCTCCCCGATGACTTCACGATCCTCGACGGCGTCTTCAGCGCCTATGCGACGGTCGGCGTCACGCAGGACATCGAGTCGTTCTGCGCCGGGGTCATCGGCGCCGAGAACAACTTGGGCTTGATCGGCTCATCAGAAAATCCCGCCGAGGTAACGCCCAGCGATTTTGGGCTCGGCTCGCTGATTTCGTCAACCGCTCCCGCCAGCGCCGCGTCCGGCGGCGGGCTGGGCAGTGCGGTGGCCGCCAGCGTCGGACGGTCGGGCTCGATCGGCCAATTGTCGGTTCCGCCCAGCTGGTCCGCGCCGTCGGCGCGGATGGTCTCGGCGCTGTCGCCGTCCGGGCTGACCACCATCCCGGGGACCGAGGAGGCTGCCGCCGCGGGTTCACCGGGCTTTCCGGGCATGGTCGCGCCGCCCGCAACGCGGGCCTCGGGCGTGCTGCCCCGCTACGGCGTCCGGCTCACCGTGATGGCACACCCCCCGGCGGCCGGGTGAGATCGCGTGCCAAGCCCGCTAGTCCTCGGGCGGTTCTTCGAGCGCGAAGTTCCAATTGTCGGGGTTCTTGGGGGAATACACGACCGGCAGCACCTGCCCGGTGGACGGCCACTGATCTACGTCAACGGCCATCCGCCCATACACCGTGTATTCGTTGACGGTTGGCCCGTTGATGACGCCGGTGATGGTCACGTACTGCTCGCCGACGGCGTCGTCTGGCCGCGGGCTGACTCCGGTGACCAACAAGGTGCCGCTGGCCAGGGCACCGCGGGGACCACGAGGAATGAACCGCGGGGCAAGAAACGCCAAGAGCACCGCGACCAATATGAGCAACACGCCGAATTCCCATCCCACGCTGCCATGGTAGGACTGCTGGCATGAGTGAGCAGGATCTGCACCTTGCGCTGGCACTCGCCGACCGTGCCGACGCAGTGACGCGCGCCCGATTCCAGGCGCTCGACCTGCGGGTGGACACCAAACCGGACCTGACCCCGGTCACCGACGCAGACCGGGCGGTCGAGACTGAAATACGTGCGGCGCTGCAACGTGAGCGCCCCGGCGACAGCGTCTTGGGCGAGGAATACGGCGGTACCACGACCCTGCGCGGACGCCAGTGGATCATCGACCCGATAGACGGCACCAAGAACTTCGTCCGCGGGGTGCCGGTGTGGGCCAGCCTGATCGCGTTGCTCGAAGACGGCGTCCCATCCATCGGGGTGGTCAGCGCCCCCGCATTGCAGCGACGATGGTGGGCCGGACGGGGTCAGGGCGCGTTCACCGCGGTCCAGGGTGGACCGCCGCGCCGGATAGCGGTTTCTTCTGTGGCAGAACTGAATTCGGCCAGTCTCTCCTTCTCCAGCCTGTCCGGGTGGGCCCAACTCGGATTGCGCGGACAATTCGTCGACCTGACCGATGCGGTATGGCGGGTGCGCGCCTACGGCGACTTCTTCTCTTACTGCCTGCTCGCCGAAGGGGCCATCGACATCGCCGCCGAACCGGAGGTGTCGGTGTGGGATCTGGCCCCGCTGGACATTTTGGTGCGTGAAGCCGGCGGGCAATTCACCAGCCTGGACGGCACCCCCGGCCCGCACGGCGGCAGCGCCGTGGCGACCAACGGCCTGCTGCACGAACAGGTCCTCAACCGGCTTCGCAGCAACCGGGTGTGAATTAACTAACAGGCCTCTATCTATCTTACTCAGGAGTAAGATACGGTTATCGCACTGCCCCAACGACAGAGGCTTGCTGACATGACCGAAACACTTCCCGCCCCTTCCGCCAAGCGCTCTCGCTCACGCGACGACCGCCAAACCTCGCTGGGGATGCAACCCCACAAACGAACCGGAATCGACGTGGCACTGGCATTCCTTACCCCGATCATCGGCCAGGAATTTCTGGACAAGTACAACCTGCGCGATCCGCTGAACCGGGGCCTGCGCTACGGGGTGAAGACCATGTTCTCCACCTCCGGCAAGGCGAACCGTCAATTCCAGCGGGTACAGAACCTGCGCGGCGGCGGCCCGGTCCGGCTCAAGTCCAGCGGCAAGGACTACTTCGACCTCACGCCCGACGACGACCAGAAGATGATCGTCGAGACGGTGCAGGAGTTCGCCGCTGAGATCCTGCGTCCGGCCGCTCACGATGCCGACGAAGCCATCAGCTATCCCGCCGATCTCATCGCCAAGGCCGCCGAACTGGGCATCACCGCGATCAACATTCCCGAGGACTTCGACGGGATCGCCGAGCAGCGCTCCACGGTGACCAACGCATTGGTGGCCGAGGCCCTGGCCTACGGCGACATGGGGCTAGCGCTGCCGATCCTGGCGCCCGGCGGCGTGGCATCGGCACTGACCCACTGGGGCAGCGCCGACCAGCAGGCCACCTACCTCAGCGAGTTCGCCGGCGAGAATGTCCCGCAGGCCTGCGTGACCATCGCCGAGCCGCAACCGCTGTTCGATCCCACCCGGCTGAAGACCACCGCGGTGCGCACCCCGTCCGGCTACCGACTCGACGGCGTGAAGTCCTTGGTCCCCGCTGCGGCCGACGCCGAATTGTTCATCGTCGCCGCCCAGCTCGACGGCAAGCCGGCACTGTTCATCGTGGAGTCCTCGGCCGCCGGACTGACCGTCAAGGCGGACCCGAGCATGGGCATCCGCGCCGCCGCCTTGGGCCAGATCGAACTCTCCAAGGTTTCGGTACCGCTGAGCGCCCGGCTGGGTGAGGATCAGGCCACCGACGCCGACTACTCGGAGGCCATCGCCCTGGCCAGGCTGGGCTGGGCCGCGCTGGCCGTCGGCACCTCGCACGCGGTGCTCGACTACGTCATCCCCTACGTCAAGGAGCGCGAAGCCTTCGGCGAGCCGATCGCGCGTCGTCAAGCCGTTGCGTTCATGTGCGCCAACATCGCCATCGAGCTCGACGGTCTGCGGTTGATCACCTGGCGCGGCGCGTCACGGGCCGAGCAGGGTCTGCCGTTCGCCCGCGAGGCCGCACTGGCCAAGCGGCTCGGTTCCGACAAGGGCATGCAGATCGGCCTGGACGGCGTGCAGCTGCTGGGCGGGCACGGCTACACCAAGGAGCACCCGGTCGAGCGCTGGTACCGCGACCTGCGGGCCATCGGCGTCGCCGAGGGCGTAGTCGTCATCTAGTCCGCAACCAGTCGTCAACCAATACTTTCCGGCCTTTCAAGCGAAAGATCAATCATGGCAATCAATTTAGAAATCCCGCGCAAGCTACAAGCGATCATCACCAAGACCCACCAGGGCACGGCGGAGCTGATTCGGCCGATCGCGCGCAAGTACGACCTCAAGGAACACGCGTACCCGGTCGAGCTGGACACCCTCATCACGTTGTTTGAGGGAGCCTCGGAGTCCTACAACTTCGCCGGAGCCGACGCGCTGCGCGGCTCCGAAGACAGCAAGGACGAGAACCACAACGGCGCCAACATGGCGGCCCTGGTGCAGACCATGGAAGCCAGCTGGGCCGACGTCGCGATGATGCTCTCGATTCCCTACCAGGGCCTGGGCAATGCCGCGATCTCGGCGGTGGCCACCGACGAGCAACTGGAGCGCCTCGGCAAGGTGTGGGCGGCGATGGCCATCACCGAGCCGGCCTTCGGCTCCGACTCGGCCGCCGTGTCGACCACGGCCACCCTCGACGGCGACGAGTACGTGATCAACGGCGAGAAGATCTTTGTCACCGCGGGATCGCGCGCCACTCACATCGTGGTCTGGGCCACCCTGGACAAGTCGAAGGGCCGGGCGGCGATCAAGTCGTTCATCGTGCCACGCGAACATCCCGGCGTCATCGTCGAACGGCTCGAGCACAAACTCGGCATCAAGGGTTCCGACACCGCCGTAATCCGCTTTGACAACGCGCGCATCCCCAAAGACAACCTGTTGGGCAAGCCGGAAATCGAAGTGGGCAAGGGTTTCTCCGGGGTCATGGAAACCTTTGACAACACTCGCCCGATCGTGGCCGCCATGGCTGTCGGCATTGGCCGCGCCGCCTTGGAGGAGATCCGCAAGATCCTCACCGATGCCGGCATCGACATCGACTACGACCGGCCCGCGTACACCCAGAGTGCCGCCGCGGCCGAGTTCCTGCGGATGGAAGCCGATTGGGAAGCCAGCTACCTGCTTTCGCTGCGCGCGGCATGGCAGGCGGACAACAAGATCCCCAACTCCAAGGAAGCCTCGATCAGTAAGGCCAAGGCTGGCCGGATGGCCAGTGACGTCACCCTCAAGGTGGTCGAGCTGGCCGGCACCACTGGCTATTCCGAGCAGCTGCTGTTGGAGAAGTGGGGCCGCGACTCCAAGATCCTGGACATCTTCGAGGGCACCCAACAGATCCAGCAGCTGGTTGTCGCTCGTCGACTGCTGGGCATGTCGTCCGCCGAGCTCAAGTAGCCCGGGGATTCAGTCGAGCACCCCGTCATGCAGGTCGGCAAACAGTTCGATGTTGCGGCTGTAGTCGACGGGCACATCGATGAGCGTGACGCCGGGTTCGGTCAGCGACATCCGGAACACTTCGGCGAACTGGTCCATGCTGTGGATCCGGATTCCCCTTGGCTCCAAAGGCTTTGGCGTAGCGGACCACGTCGTAGTCGGCTAGCTCGATACCCGATGTGCGGCCGTATTTGAGCACTTCCTGGAAACCAACCATGTCGTAGCTGTTGTCGCGCATGATGACGTGGGTGAGATCCAGCCCCAGCCGGGTTGCGGTCTCTAGCTCCTGCGCGCTGAACAGGAAGCCGTTGAGGGATTCGCGGCCGGCTGGAACCGGCGGAGGCTCTGGCCCAAGGCCTACATCGGCGACAACCCACTGGCCGAGGTATCTATGTGTACGGCATGGCGGCGTTTCCCGTGGGCCCAGTATCCCTTACGAGCTGTTTGCGAAAGTGCCCATCCGGCAACTGTCCGCCCCTGATGTGCGCCGCTAGCAACGGAGGGGCGCAAAGATCAGGGGAAACCACACGTGTTCGCGGAATCGCGGTGCACCGATCTTCGTCATCCGTGCGCAGCTCTTTCGGTCCAGTGTCATCACGGGCGGGAGGAGCCCGCCCGCGGCGGGCAAAGTCGGGTTCGGCACTTGGCGGAGCCTGGGTTCGGCAATGAACAATCTTTTTATACAACGGTTTTCGGGTCACCGGATTGGCCTGGATGGACCGCGGCCATCACGGTCAGTCTATTGTCGTGGTACTGCAAACGTTGCGGTGTACCTGGTGTTGGCATGACTTCGCCATGAGTCGCAGTTTAATAATGCTGCATTGCAGTGCATTTCATTTGCCCCGCCCTCGACCTCGTCTCGTTCCGGGCAGGCGGCCGCCCTCTTCCAGTCGCTGGCCCCGCCCGAGGATCCCTGCCTGGCATAGCTGTTCGACTGCGCAACCGGGCTACGCCCCGTCTGATCTATGCCACTGACTATCAACACTATTCATACAAGCGCAACTGCGCGCCTACGGCGCATCGAGTCCGCCTCTCACTCGCCTCACCTACCGTGACACCCCAGGCCCCCGCCCCCCGTTGCTCGACCAACTATCGTTCTCACTACCTGAGGGTCCGCCCAGCGACCGCGCGCCCCCACAGCTTGCGCCACAAGTCCCCAATAGGTTGAAGCAACACACCCAACCACTGCAGCCGCTGCGGGTCCCGATTGGCACCGCATGCCCCCCATGCAGGCCAACCATTAGTGCCGCGGATCCCTGGCCATAGCGTCCGACAGCGTTGTGATCGCGTCATGCCAGAGCACAGCCAGCTCCAGAGCCTCTTCATCGGTGGTCAGCCGGTCGCTCCAGCGCCAGTAGGTCACAATCTGCGGACCCGCTGCGCTGCCCTGCACCAATGCGCTCACGTCGAACACATGGCGCAGCGGTAGGTCCGATTCAGGCGCCGCTGGCGAGCTTGCGTTGAGCGCACTGCCGGTACCCAGACTCCACGGTGACACATAGGACTGATCTCGCCCACTCGAAGGCCATTGGTCAACGTCATCTCGCCCCCGTGTTTGCGTCTTGAGGTCGAGCCGACCGATGTAGTTGAAGGCCACCTGCGGTTGACAGGCAGCGAGCAGGTCTGGGTCGCGACGATGGTGGCGCAACAGCGCATAGTCCAGTCCATTGTTCGGGACCGCGTCGATCTGCTTGGAGACCGCTCGCAGCAGGCCCCGGGCCGCCCCGGGGTCTCTCCGAGCAGTGTCCACATCCACCGTTCGCCCGACTCCAAGGCGAACAGGGAAGATCTGGGTGAACCAACCAACCGTGAGCGAAGTATCAATTCCGGCTCCACCTGGACCACACCCCTCGAAGAGCGCGTCATCGCGCCCGTGGCTCTCGAGGTTCAGCAAGACGCCCTTGTCATTTCGAGCGGGTGCGTCGCCACGCCGGCGCCGCCAGGAAAGAAGCGTCATGGTCAACGCCGTCAGCAGGAAGTCCCGCACGTCAATATCGGTTCCGGATGCCACCTCGTCGAGGACGAAGCGAGTGGTGTCCGCCTTGGTGACAATCTCTGTCGTGCGTAGTGACGCCCACGTGTCGCCTTCTGGATCGAGCTTTCGGCATCCCAGCGCAGGGTCCGGCCCAGCTAGCTGCGCCAACCAGTAGTCGCGTTGGGCAGCGACCTCGTAGGTATGGCTGCGGGCCGTCAGCAACCGTGACCACTCTCGATATGTGGTGTATTCGCCGGGCAGAGCCGCCTTTTCCGGGTTGCCCAGCTGCGCCCAGGCTTCGGCCATAGTGGCAGCTAGCACATACCAGGACACCACGTCGATCATCCGATGGGGCACTACGAGCAGCAAGCGGCCGACTGCGGGCCGAGGGACGTCGTACCAAAGGGCCTGGACCATCGCACCACCGAGCGGGTCGATCCTATCGATCACCGCGCAGACATCTGTGGCCGCTACGCCGTGAGCCGGTCCGCACTTCCGGGCGAGGATGTCTGCGGCACGGACCACGCCGGGCGGCCTGGTGGATAGCCGGTAGCCGCCGTCGACCACCTCAAGATTGGTGCGCAGTATGTCGTGGCGGTCCAGCACCGCCTGCAGAACAGCCTCCAATTCACCTGCAACGATGTTGGGCGGCAATGTGATCCAGACGGACTGGGTGAACCGGCGGAACCTCCCGTACTCGTACATCCACGACACGATCGGCGGCGTGTCGATCTCGCCGAACTGGTCGAGCCACGGTTGATTCTGTGCTAGCTGTTGCGACGTACCAAAGAAGTTGCTGCCGAATTGCTCCAAGTTCAGCCCGCGCCGCCGGTGCCAATAGGCGGTGTCTCTGATCATCCTTCGCATCCTCTCTCGACATCGTTCACCCTGGAACCGCCGCACTCCTCTGCCGTCTTAGCGACTTCACGGGGACGCGGGCCAATCCCCCCCGCCGGGCTTGTTCAGGCAGGATCGGTCCGGTCCGATGTAGATCGCCGTCCTGTTCCTGCGGATATGGTCAACTGCGCCTTGAGCTCTGGCCAGAACGAAGATCGCCTCACCCCATGCGCGCTTCCTCACATCGATAGGCTGAGCGCCGCTCCCCGGCCGGGTAACCGTAGCGACATCATGCGAGCCGACGCTCGGATGACAACGCCCCGACGCGGCCATCGGCAGACCATGACGTCACCAAGTCCGCCACCAAACAGTCTGGCCAGCAACTAGTCCCAAGTTCCGCCCACAAGCCGCTTAGCGAACAAACAGCCTGCTATACCCCGGTACCCTATCAGGGGTGCGCCCGAGATCGGACCTCCAGCGACATATATTCAAGCCGAGTCGAACTACACCAATTGAACCCGGTATGTCCGGAAACTGCCGCGCGCCTGGGTTTTCGGAGATGCTGGCTTGTCAATTCTTTGGACACGGCGCCCGCTACAGCTACCCCACCCCTCAAGCACTCCATGCCGTAAGCCAGGTCCCGGCCAGAGGTTTTGGCCAGGCATCCACCTTGACACAGTGCCGGGGTATGGCAACGTTTGTGTTCGCTAGGCGGCTTGCGGGAGTAGCGCCAGGAGAGTGGGGCCAATGGGCTGGCCACGTGAATATTGACGCGATCAAATAGTTGTGGGGCGGCGGAGCGACAACGGGATCCACTTGCGTTGCGATGTTGCGGCTCGTACTTCGGTTATCTGCGGGTAGCGGGTTCGCACCGTGCGTGAGACCAGGTGGCTGAGTGTGTTCCCGCTCGCCGCACACCCTTGGCAGGCGCCGCCGAAGTCCACGGTTAGAACCCCGTCTTGTACCGAGCGCGCAGTCACCATGCCGCCGTGGGCATCCGCGACAGGTGCTACCTCCTGCTGGAGTAGGGCCTGGATCTGGCTCAACAATGCGGCGGAGCTGGTCAAGGCTTCCTGATGCGGTGCGCTCAACGCAGCGAAGAGCAGCGATCGGACTCGGGGGCCTTCGGTGCTCCAAGATCGGTTGGCGCCGAGCCAGGTCAGCACTTGTCCGGGGGCAGTCTCCACCCGTGCCAGCACGCCCTCCTCGACGAGCGCTAGTAGCTGCGGCGGCACCGCCGGCAGAGTGCGGTTTCCTATCGACCATTTCAGCAAACGAGGATCGCCCTCGGCGGTTTCAGGGTGCAGCAGCGGAATGGACATGTCCCGTCAGCCAGCCAGCCATATGGTTACCTGGCGGGCGATAAAGGCGCCTACCCATGCCAGGGTGAACATGTATCCCCACGCGACGAGAGGCCACTTCCATGAATTGGTTTCGCGGCGAATCGTCGCCACGGTGGACATACAGGACAGCGCATAGGCGAAGAACACCAACAGCGCCGCCACAGTAGGCGCGGTAAACAACAGGTCGCCCTGATGTGGGCCGGAAGTGAACACCGCAGACTGCATTGCCGCGGCCGGGGCCTCGGGGTCGGTGGCGGCGAAAATCTGGCCCAACGTCGCCACAAACACCTCGCGAGCAGCCATGGCACCAACCAACGCCACGCAAAGGCGCCAGTCAAAGCCCAGCGGTTCAAACAGCGGCTGGACAACGCGGCCCAATTGCGCGGCAAAGGAATTGTTGACCACCAACGCGCCTGCCGCCGCGTCGCTCATACCGGCCACCTGCGCGCTGCGAGGCGGTAGGTTGAGCAAAAACCACAGCACGACCGCCGTGAGCAGGATGATCGTTCCCGCCTTGCGCAGAAACGCCTTTGATGAGTCCCACATGAGCAACAGGACCGATTTCACGGACGGAAACCGGTACGGTGGCATCTCCATGTAGAACGGCAGCAGGTCACCGCCGAGAACCGCGGTCTTAAAGACCCAGGCGGCGATCATCGCGCTAATTCCGCCAAGTAGGTAGAGCCCGAACATTGCCACGCCTTGGACCGATAGCGGTCCCCATCGCGCATCCGGGTCGACTAGAAGGCCAATCAGCAGGATGTAGACCGGCAACCGGGCCGAGCATGTCATCAGTGGCGCCGCCAGTGCCGTGGCGATCCGGTCGCGCGCGGAGGGCAGCGTGCGGGTGGCCATGATGCCTGGTACTGCGCAAGCCAGCGACGACAACATGGCCACGAACGCGCGGCCCTCAAGCCCGGCGACAGCCATAATGCGGTCCACCAGGAACGCCGCGCGGGCCATATAGCCGACGTTTTCCAGCAGCGCGATCAGCAGGAACATCAACACGATCTGCGGGATAAACGCCAGCACGGTCCCGACCCCGCCGATGACTCCCACACCGACCAATCCGGCCAACGTGGAATTCGGGATCGTGTCAGCGGCCAGCGGGCCCAGCCACTCAAAGAACCGAGTGATCTGATCCTGTAGCGGCGGGGCCGCACTGAACACCACCTGGAACAACGCAAACATCGCAGTCAGGAACGCCAACGATCCCCACACCGGGTGCAGCAGCACGCGATCGATGCGCGCGCTACGGCCATCAGGAACCGGAGGCCGGTACCCACCGGCTTGAAGAATCGACGCAACCCAGCTGCGGAACTGGCCGTCCTCAAGGGACGGCGCGAAGGGAACACGCTGCCACGTCTCTGGGGTTGCCAAGAGCCCGCGCAGTGGGCCGAATCCCTTTCCCCGGCTACCGACAACCCCGACTACCGGCACACCCAGCGCGGTGGCGAATCGGTGGATATCCAAGCGGCCGCCCCGCGCGGCTAGCTCGTCGGTCATTGTCAGGATCACCATTGTGGGGAGATCCAAAGCAAGAGCCTGAGCTAGCAACAGCAATGAGCGCTGTAGCACGGTGACATCGACCACCACTGCCAAGGCATCAGGAGCGGCGATGCCGGGCAACTCGCCGCGCAGTAGATCGGCCGCGACCCGCTCATCCGGGCTGATCGGGGTCAAGCTGTAGCACCCCGGCAAATCCTCGATGGTGAACTTCGTCACTTCGTGGTCACATCTGTACTGGCCCGTACCCACGCTGCGAGCCACGGTGACTCCCGGGTAGTTGCCGGTGCGGGCGCGCATCCCGGTGAGGTGATTGAACACTGACGTCTTGCCCGCATTCGGGCTGCCCACCAACGCGATTCGCACTTGCGGTGGGGGCGCCTCGGCACTGATTCCACTGTGATGGCACGACCCCGTCACTACCAGCGCCCGATCTGGATATAGGCGGCCTCACGGCGCCGCAAGCAAATCTCAGCACCCAACAACCGATACGTGGCGGGGTCTGTTAGAGGAGCGGCACGAACCATTTTCACCCGGGTTCCAGGACGAAAACCTAGATGCTGTAGCCGCGTCTGCACATCGACGGGCGCAGCAGCATCAAGCCCGACGATTTCAGCACTACCACCAGCCGGCAAATCCGCGAGCACAAGCCGAAGCTCCGCCTCATCCACCGCTGGCCGCGAATCAGCTGTCTCGTCGACTATCACGTGTGTCACTCCTCGGGGTGCTCCTGAGGGCGCCTCGGTGTGGCTTCTGTGCAACTAGCCCACCACCGCCAGTCCAACTGGCCAAGCTGCCCTCAGCTAGGACTTATCTATGCCTAACCAAACTACTGCCGACGGCAACGGTATGCAGCCCAGCGGGCCGCCCGGAGGGCGACGTCGAGTACCAATCTCCATAGGGCCGCTCTTCGCTGGAAAGTCGAGCTGTCCTTTCGCTGGAAATGAGGGACTTACCCTCCCGGCCCAGCTCAGCCGCTCTCAATGCAACCCGTTCAGCTCCGATTGCGCGGGCGCGTTGCAGGATCCAGCCGCAATGCCGCTGTGGTGTCCAGCGTTTCGACCAGACGGATTAGATAGCCCGACAGCACCGAGTGGACAAGCTGCCGGGCCGTGGGCGAGGTCTGCGCCGACCTCGGTACCGGGTTGATCGAGTTCCACGGCCAACCGAACACGTGCACCTGCTCGTCGCCTACCCACCCACATCCACAACCCGGTATGACGACCGGCGTTATAGACGTAAAGCTCGGCCCTGACAGCTTCGCGTCCACGCAACCAAGGGGTTTCACGGCCAGCACGTCTGCATCGGAAGCAAACAGACCGGCTATCAGCAGCCCTACCACCATGGCCGCCATCAACAGCCATTGGCATACAGACAATCCTGACCAACCCCGTTCACCGGAGAGTCGCAAATCCCATCGGATGTGTTCTTGACAATCAGTATGGTTGGCGGCAATCGCATCGTCCTCGCGCTTGGAGCCGGGCTATCTCCGCTGGGCCCGTGCCCTCCTGAGAGGATGGCGATTTCCAGTTGCCGGCCCAGGATCTCCTTGACGGTGTCGTCGTCGCCGGATGCGTAAGCGACCAACAGTGTGACCAGAAAATCGTAGCGACGCTTCGCCCCTAGCACCCTGGCATAGTCATAGTCATAGTCAGATAGGCAAGATCATTCCAGCGCTCTGGCCAATCCCGCTACGCAGCACCTAGCGATACGGCAACTTTGGTGCGGCGCCCGCATCCGCACAGTTGCCCGACTGCTCTTCAGTCATGGGAGCGGACAGATTCACAAACCACGGGCGTCAATCCACTCATGGCCGCGGGCCGCGACCCCAGGAGCGAGAGCTACCGTCCAGATACCCGTTTGCGAGGCGCCGAGGTGCGAGGATCCACTGGCTTGGTTGGGCGACTACACCGTTCATGTAGCCGACGTGCTTTCGCCGCCCGGGCGCCCAACATGTATACCGCTGTGAACCGGCTGCTCTCCAACCAGCATTCCAATCATCCGCAAGCACCGCTCGATCGCTGCTTCGAGCACCGGCCGCTCGCAGCGCTCACCGTTGGAGGCGTTCATTACCGAGCGACGCGTCGCTGCATCGCTACGATCCGCGGTGGCCTCCCTCACCCGATCGCAGCTGACCGGCAGAGCACGGGATCGCCGGGCAGCAACGGAGCCGCGCAGCGACCAGACCATTGCCGTAGCGCCGGCGAGTGCTCGAAACCTGCGTGCAGCGTTTCCGACACGGCAGACCTGTGTTTCTCATTTGTCGTGTCGCCCCACGACGAACCGATACAGGAGATCGCTCGAAAACCTCGAAAGCCTCGATAGCCTCGAAAATTTTGTCGCCAAAGCAATTTGGTTATCCGCCGGAGAATGGGCGGGGCATCACGGTCAGTCGCACTCCGTATCGGGGTGCGACGCCACCGCGGCCTGCTCCGGTCATTGCCATTCCGGGCATTCCGGGGATGCCGGATGCGGGAACCTCGTCGGTGGGCAGGGTGGTCAGTGGGGTGGCCTGCAGCGCTTTGATGGTGGTGACCTTCGGTTCGCTCCAGCTGGGCGGGACCGACATTTGGCCAATTCTGTTGCCACTGCTCAGCTCTGCTGCGATCGGGCCCAGTTCGGCGCCCATCGCCGGCTCACCACCGAGTGCGGCGAGTGCGTTGGGGGCGTCGGCGGCGGCCGCGGCGGCGTGCGGGACTAGGCCCAACGTGTCTTCGGTACCGATGATTCCGCTGCTCATCGATTCGATGTTTTGTATCGAACCGATAGTCGCGTAGAACGCAAGGATACCGTCGAGGATCGTGAAGTCGTCGGCGAAGAAGGATGGGAAGGGGAGCGCGTTGATCGCCTCCCCGACCGCTACCAGGGCTACGGTAACCTCGGGCGCGAACGGGGCGAACGCTTCACCGATGGTAATGATCAGATTCCCCAGCCAGTTGCCGCCGTCGGCGGCTGCATTGGCGGTGGAGTTGGCCACTGCGGCGCTTTGAGCGCCCAGGCCGGCGGGGTTGGTGCTCTGGTGCGGGGAAGTGAAGGGGGTCAACGCTCTTGCGGTGGCCGAGGTGGTGGAGTAGCTGGTCATCGCGGTGGCGTCGGTGGCCCACATCTCGGCGTATTCGGCTTCGTTGGCCGCGATTGCCGCGGTGTTTTGGCCGAAGAAGTTCGTGGCGATCAGTCCCGCGAGTTCGGTGCGGTTGGCTACGATGGCCGGCGGCGGCACCGTCATCGCGAACGCCTGCTCGTAGGCGGCGGCCGCGGCCGAGGCCTGCATCGCCGAGTGTCCTGCCTGGACGGCAGTGGCCTCCAGCCATTCGACATAGGGCAGCATCGACGCGATCATTGCGGCCGAAGACGGACCCAGCCATTGGAAGCTGGTCAGGTCTGCGATCATGGCCCGGTAAGACTCGGCGGCGGAATGCAATTCAACCGATATGCTGTTCCAGCTTGCTGCGGCGGCCCTGAGCGAGGCGGAGCCCGGACCGGTGTACATGCGGGTCGAGTTGATCTCTGGCGGCAACATCATAAAGCTCATGAACAATGCTCCATGCCTCGTGAATGGACCCGGTGACGGCTGTGGCACCGGTGCTTGCAGATGAGTCGACGCCGGACGTGATCAGTCCGGGTGCAGTGACCGGCGCCGGGTTTGCGGGGGTGTTCGACTTCCATTCAGGTGACCGACGGGTCTACTCGCTCGTGTTTAGCGGGTATGGCGGGTATGGCGTTGCGCGAAGCGTCGGGGGCATTGACCGCGCAGACTTCCCGTTCATCGCATTTCCCCGAGGGTGAAATGAATACGAGCGATGAATCGGTGGTCCCGCTGGTGGGAACGCCGTCGGCGGCGCACCAGCCGACGGAATATCCCGCGCAGTCCCCCTGACGTTAATGGTCTGAACGGACAACTGCCGTGCCCGGGTTGCAGTTAATCATTGCGAGATACCGTTATACGGGCGGCGGCCTATGTCAGTGCGTTGGCTGCCATGCCGACCCTTGTGGCGCAAACCTCCGCGCTCGGGCCCTGCCAGGCCACGGCTTCTATTGTCGCCACCTAGGAAGTCAGTTCCTCGGCCACCGCCGCATACTCCGCACTCAGCGATGACCAACTCGCCGCTGACGCAAGCAGTGGGCCAGCACCCGGCCCGCTGGAAAGCAACGTTGCATGGACCTCCGGCGGGGCTTCCATCCAGACCGGGCCGGTCATGCCACGCCCCCACCGTAGACCAACGCCGCCGCAGCATCACCGGCGGCGTAACCGTCCCCAGCCACACCAACTCCAACACCGGAGCGAGCCAACTCCTCGGCACCCTCGAGGGCGACACCGACGTACTGCACACTATGGGCACTTAGCCCCAAAGCATTGCTCAGCGACACCGGATCCGCTGCTGGCAGAATAACATCCGTGATCAACGGCGCCGCGGCGGCATGAGCCGCCGCCAACCGAGCGCTCAACGCCTCCACCTGCGCGGCCGCGGTCATTAGCGCCTCTGGACTCACCCGAAGCGTCACGTTGAAACCCCTTTCGATGGGCGATGATTCGACCTTAGAGAGCAGACCAGGACAAGGACTCCTGATAGGTGGTCAGCACTATATACCAATACCCCGCACGGGTACATCCGCCAGGAGGTAATCGGAGGTTCCCGCACAGGGCCCTTCGCCGCCTAACGTAGGACTGTCCACGTAACGGCTTGGCGAAGTCGCGAGTCTTTTGTTGCGCAGTAGGCCACACGATGGGGTCAGCGATGAGTGAATGTCGCGCTGCAGCAACGCTAGTCGAGCGGCGCTCGAGACCGCTCGACAACGGCAGTAGAGCCAAGAGCCTCAACAAAGAACAGCTGGCAACGTGACCGCGCACGTAGGCTTTGGGGAGCAACACAGGGGCCCACGGCCGTTATGCGGCGGCACTGGATCCGGGCAAATGGGCGCAAAACTCATGGTGACCCAAAATCTTCTGCTGGGCGACGTTGCGCATGCTCGCGAGCAAGCGGCTGGCGCCGATACTCGACGAGTTCGGAGCGGCGCTATACCGCTCCGGCGAGTTGGTGATCGATAACGACACCCCGGCACTGCTGGTTCGCAGATCGGCTGCCGCCATCGATCGCCCCCCGGTCATCGAGCGCACGAAGGATCAGCCGTGGGATCGCTAGTGAGAATGCCTCCACCCAGGGTCGGAGACGACAATGCCATCGGGTGGAGCGCGAACCGAAGCGTGCGCAGCTAGGCCCCACAGATGGGCGCTCGCTGGGCTCGACGACATCGCAGCGGTGCTGCTATTCCCAATCCTGCTGGTAAACAGCGAGAATGGGAATGGGCTCATTAATCACTACCCGTTGGCCTGGTGCGCGCCTTCGGCAGATCACCTTTACCCGGCCGCGTCCGGGCAGCAAGCACGACAGCACTACCCGGAGTAGAAGAACTGGGCGACCGTGCGCACCGTTGTCGGGCCCCGCAGCTACGACACCGTCGCAACACCAGTGCTGCTCGGCACGATCTGGATGTTTCAGTCGAAGCTGGCGAGCGACTTCCACCCGTCACAACCTCGACGGCGCCGCAGCGACTGGCGCCGGGGTCATCGTGAAGTATCACTGCCTCTTGTACAAGGAGTTGACATTTCGGATGTCCAAGACCCCCCTCCCGGCGCGGCGCTTGTTCCACGGCCTTCGTGAGGACATCGAAGCCCGCCTCGCCGGGTGCCTTCCGGGCCGACTGCCGTCGTCCTGAGTCAGGCCACCTGCCCTATCGACGCATCTTGATTCCAAGGCTGGCGAGGATTTGTCGTCGGGTTGCGGCGACTGCGGGTGGGAAGTATTCAACGCCACCGCCCCGTGGGGTGCTCCGGCGCGCGAAGTAGATGCTTCCGCTAGTTCGAAATATGATGCGCTCCAGGGTAGTTCAGGTGTCCCGCAGAGATGCGGCAACGTCCCGGCAAGCATCCGAACTGGCGCCGCGTGCCACCACGCGCCGCCAGAACCAGCCGGCCAGGACCTAGGAAGTCCGGCGATCTCGCTCACCCCCGCGAACCTGCCATGGAAGTACCCCATACCCGGTGGGAATATGGTGCACGTACCCTCCGGGAGGATCGACTCGGTTACTCCACTGCTCCAGCCGGTTTCGCGAGTGTTCCTTGTGGGAGGTCGAATACAACCGACGAAAGGAGGGTCAGTCGTGACGTTGCAAGTGGTTCCAAAAGGCTTGGTGGTGGCAATCACCGCGGCGGATCCAGCATCAGCGCAGACCACAATCGGGTGAGTGAGCCGGGTAGCGAGCATGCCGTGGCGGCGC
The DNA here is from genome assembly GCF_003391395.1 of Mycobacterium marinum. NCBI lineage: Bacteria > Bacillati > Actinomycetota > Actinomycetes > Mycobacteriales > Mycobacteriaceae > Mycobacterium > Mycobacterium marinum. Next base: position 1,670,946 of record NZ_CP024190.1, on the reverse strand, counting down.
CGTGAGGGGTCGCAGGGTTGGTCCTCTCCGGCGTCAATACGGTTTTTATCGCCTTTCGCCCGAGGAACCATTTATCTGTGCCATCGGCATGACTTTTGAGAGGACATGCTGGTCACAATTGCGAAAGATTGAGCATGTCGGGGCTTGCGACCAGATTCTTGGTTTGGCTCACCTGGTCGAGACTAGTGAGCTGAGGCCAGGGGAATCTGTGATGTTGATTGGCGGCGGAGGCGGGCGATTCACTTGCTTGGCGATCGAAACCAAATAGTCGGGCTCTCCAATTCGGATTGCTAACAGCAACAACGCGACTGAGGTCAGTGCCCGTTAACGGTAACGGGGGCTCTTCGCCGAGGTCCACTGTTCCGCGCATTCTGCTGGTCATCGCGTGCTTGGCTATTGCGTGGCCGTAACTCCCAGGGATCTGGCTGACTGTTCAACTCGGGGCTGAGCGCCCGCCAACAGCGCGAGATGCGGCGGTGCGACGCTGACCGGACCATCGTTGACCGGTGGTCAGCGGCGCCTATGTTGCTTGGCTCGAGTGGTCCTGTGCGTCTCCCCTAACGCGGCTTTGGTCGGCCCGGAGTCGGCTGAAGACGACTCTGGCCAGACGGCGTTTGAGTGACCACCTCGAGTTCGCTGTCGCGCAACGCATCGAATACCGAGTCGATCTTGGCCCCGGGCACGCCGAAGAGGTATCGAACCCCGTAGGCGCTCAATGTCTCGACCACCCGTTGCGCCGAGCGCACGCCGCCGTCGCTCATGCTCAATCGCCCTCCGTCCGCCGGATCTGGCCATCCAGATCGTCCTGGTCGAGTTCGGCGTTGAGGAACGCCGGGGTGTGCTGCAAGCTCAGATGCAGTTCGGATCGGATGCCGATTTCCACGGTCCCGGCCATCAGCCGATAGTCGAGGGTATGCCCGCCGCGGCGACGCTCGCTGTCGATGAAGTGGGAATGGTAACCGGCCACCGAAATGCCTTGTTCGTAGTCCGGCATCCGGAATCCCGCCAGCGTGCCACTGACGTCGGTGAACGTCACCTCCCGCTGGTCTTGGGTGGCTTCGGTGAAGGGGCGAAAAGGTGGCCGCTGCTCGCTGACGGTGCGGGTGCGGATGGAGCTGAACTGGCCGCTAACCCGCACGGCCACCATCAGATTCGCGCTCTCCAGGGCCGCGTCGATGAACGACTTCAGGTCGGCGCGATCACATGGAGCCGAAACGTCGATCGTACGGTCGGGGCGAAACCAGGTCACCGCGGCAAACGGCGTGCGTTCGTCCAGATCGGCTACGGTGGCGCTGCCGTCGCTGCGGAGCTGGTAGCAGACGCCGTCGAGGACCAGCATCTCCCCGTCCAGCCGGTTGAAAGTGCCCAGACCGAAGTCACCGTGGCGCAATAGCTCACCGATGGTGACATCACCCTCATAAACCCCGTTGAGCAACGCTCCCATGGTCGATGTCTGGTAGATCTCACCGTCGCGACGCCGGTTCAGGATCGCCTGGGCCCAACGGCGCAAGGCGCCAAGCTCGCTGTCAAAGGCCGGCATGTTTTCGGGTCTCCTTCCAGACGAGCAGGCAGCGGCTCCCCTAACCCATCATGGCGCACCGTGGGCCAACGGCTCGGCCGGCCCGACCAGATCCAGAGCGATATCGACGAGCAAGTCCTCTTGGCCGCCGATCAGGCCGCGGCGACCGGCCTCCTCGAGCAGACTGCGCGCGTCCACCCCGTAACGCCCGGCGGTGATTTCGGCGTGCCGCAGGAAGCTCGAATACACCCCGGCGTAGCCCAGCGTCAGCGTCTCGCGGTCGATGCGCACCGGCCGATCCTGCAGCGGCCGGACCAGGTCGTCGGCGGCGTCTTCCAGGGCGTTCAGCTCGCATCCGTGCGTCCAGCCCAGCCGGTTCACCACGGCGATGAGCACTTCCAGGGGCGCGTTTCCCGCCCCGGCACCCATGCCCGCCAGCGAGGCGTCGATGCGGCGCGCACCATGCTCGACGGCCACCACCGAGTTCGCCACGCCCAGCGACAGATTGTGGTGCGCATGGATTCCCAATTCCGTTGCCGGATCCAGATTCTGGCGCAGCGCGTCAAATCGCTGCGCAACGGCGGCACCGGTCAGCGCACCTCCGGAGTCGACGACGTACACGCAGGACGCCCCGTAGCCCTCCAGCAGTTTGGCCTGTTCGGCCAACCGTTTCGGGGTGGTCAGGTGGCTCATCATCAAGAATCCGACCGCGTCCATACCGAGGTCACGGGCGGCCCCGAGGTAGCGAGCGGCCAGATCGGCTTCGGTGCAGTGGGTACCCACCCGCACCACGCTCGCGCCGGCGCGGCGCGCGTCCTCGAGGTTGGCGACGCTGCCAATCCCGGGCAGCAGCAATGTCGCCACCCTGGCGCGATCGACAGCGCCGGCGACAGCTTCGATCCATTCCAGGTCGGTGTGCGCGCCAAAGCCGTAACAACAGCTCGACCCGCCCAGGCCGTCACCGTGGGCGACCTCGATGGAGTCGACCCCCGCATCGTCGAGCGCCCTGGCAATCGCCACGGCTTGGGCGATGCTGTACTGGTGACGCACCGCGTGCATGCCGTCGCGCAAGGTGACGTCGCTGATGTACAGATCGCGAATCATAGTTCCGCCTTTACCGTTTGGGCGTGGCGTTCGACGATCGCCTCGGCGGTGGCCTTGGCCGCCGACGTCACGATGGCGACGTTTCCGGCACAGGCTGGCAGGTAGCCCCCGGCGGCGGTGATCTCGAGCAGAACGGTGACCCGAGTGCCACCGAACTTCCCCGTCCCCGGAATGTAGAGCGTGTTGCCGCTGCCCAACCGCTCGAATTGCACGCGATGCTTGAGCCGATAGCCGGGCAGCAAGGCTTGGACTCTGTCGACCATGGCCAGTACATCCGCCTCGACCCGAGCCACCTCGTCAGCTTGGTCAACCAGGCAGAAGACGGTGGTGCGCATCGGCATCGGTGGATCGGCGGGGTTGACGATCGTGAGCGTCTTGGCCCGGCACGCGCCGCCCAGCTCTTGGACCGCGGTCGTGGTCAGTTCGGCGAATTCATCGAGGTTCACCCGCTCACCCGGCCCCAGTGCCCGCGAGGCGATGGCAGAAACCACTTCGGCGTAGCGCACCACTGAATGCCGGCGCACCGCGGCGACGATGGGCACCGCCGCCTGTGCGCTGCAGGTCGCCATGCTCAGGTGCGGCGCGTCGAGTTGGGCATCGAGATTGACTGACGGCACGCAGCATGGGCCGATCGCGGACGCGGTGAGGTCGAGCATCCGTACGCCGGTATCGGCCAGCCGCGCCCAATTGCGCTGGTGTGCGCCGGGGTTGGTCGTGTCGAAAACCAGGCGGATGTTCGCAAATTCGGGCATCCTCAGCAGCCCGTCAACCCCACCTGGGCTGGTCGAGATCCCTGCGGCGGCCGCCCGGGCCAGGCCGTCACAGTGCGGGTTGGTGCCAACCATCGCGCTCACCCGCAGCCGTCGGTCGCCATTGCCGATCCTGCTCATCAGATCGGTGCCGACAACACCGGAGCCGATGATCGCCACCGGCCAGTTGTCCACTGCGCCCGGATGCTGGCCGGGCGGACCCGCGCCAGCACCGACGTCGGCGGCGCCCAGGCTCATCGTGTTGCCCCGTCTTCGATGAACCGGCGGGCCATGTCGTAGAGCGCGCGGCCGTGCAACTCGAACATCTCGATGAGATTGACCGCGTCGCCGTCGATTTCCTTGGCGATGAACAAGCCGTCGGCACCCGCCATTGCGTAGGTCGCGAGCTGGTAGATCTGCGCTTCGGTCAACCCCGGCATGAACCTGCCGAAGTTTCCGATGAGCTGCCCGAACGCCTGGGCACGGACTTCCAGGAACATGGTTCGGGCCCGCGGCTCGGCCGGCCGACGCTCCAGCGCCAGCATCAGGCCCAGCCGGATGAAGTCCGGTGAATCCAACAAGGCCTTGGCGGTCTGTGTTGCCAGGCCCACGAATTGCTCAGTTCCCTGGATGGTTTCGTCTCCGCTTTGCCCCTCGGGAAGCTGCCACGCCGCCAGCCAGGCACCGAAGCTACGCTCGATCACGGCAGCGATCAGATCGTCCTTGTCCTTGAAGTGCCAGTAGATGGAACTGGCCGGCAGCCCGCATTTCGCGCTCACCAACGCAATACTGGTGCCTTCATAACCGCGCTCGGCCGCAATCTCGCTGGCCGCGTCCAGAATCCGGGCCCGGGACAGTTCCCCGTCGGCGCGGCCCCGGCGCGGTGCGCGCTTGAGGGGCCGGGATTCGGTTTCCTTGGCCATGAAGCCTCCTTCGTCGATCACCCCTTGACTCTGTAGTGATCACTACACTACCGTAGCGATCACTACAGTACAAGCTCCGGCGGAGCCCAGGCGGATGTGAGACGGCAATGACAACAGCGGCAATGACCGAAGCGACGTCTGAGGCAGCGACCTACGACGTGGCGATCATCGGCTACGGACCGACCGGCGCCACCGCGGCCAACCTATTGGGTCAGCTTGGCATGAAAGTGGTAGTCATAGAACGTGATCCGGACATCTATGGGAGGGCCCGGGCCATCTCCACCGACGAAGAGGTGATGCGCATCTGGCAGTCCGTCGGCCTGGCCGAGCGCCTGCAGTCCGACATGCTGCCGGACCGGCCAATCGCGTTTGTCGACGCCCACGGCGTGCCCTTCATCGAGATGAAGATCAAGCCGCGCGGCAGTGGCCATCCACCCCAGCAGTTCCTGTATCAGCCCGCGGTCGACCAGGTACTGCGCGCGGGCGTGGCCCGGTTCGCCAATGTCGAGGTGCTGGTCGAGCACGAATGCCTGCGGGTGCTGAACAACGACGCGGCGGCCGAACTGCTGCTGGCCGACCTGCGTACCGATACATTCAAGCGGCTGCGCGCCCGCTACGTCATCGCGGCCGACGGCGGCTCCTCACCCACCCGGGGTCAGCTCGGCGTCGGCTACACCGGCCGCACCTACGCCGAACGATGGGTGGTCATCGACACCAAGGTGCGGCGCGCCTGGGATGCACACGACCGCTTGCGATTCCACTGTGACCCGGCCCGCCCCACCGTCGACTGCCCGACCCCACTTGGCCATCACCGCTGGGAGTATCCGGCCAGTGCCGATGAGGCCGATCAGAAGCTAGTCCGCGAGGAAGCGATCTGGCGAGTCCTCAACGCACAAGGCATCACCGAGAACGAGGTCGAGATCCTGCGCGCGGTGATCTATTGCCACCACGTCCGCGTCGCCGACCGCTGGCGCATCGGACGCGTCTTCCTGGCCGGCGACGCCGCCCACGCCATGCCGCCGTGGATCGGCCAGGGCATGTCCGCAGGGGTGCGGGACGCGGCCAACTTGTGCTGGAAGCTTGCCGCCGTGTTGAACGGAAACGCACCGGACTCGCTGCTGGACTCCTACCAGGACGAGCGCAAGCCGCACGTCACCGAGGTCACCCGGCGCGCGGTCTTCACCGGACGCCTCATCACCGAGCGCCGCCAGGCAGTTGCCGCCGTTCGAAATGGCCTGGGGCGCGCCCTGACCCGGTTCCCGTCGGCGATGGCCCGGCTGCAGCGGGCCATGTGGATCCCACCCGCCCGGTATCAGGAAGGCTTCCTGGCCAGCGGACATCGCGCGGTCGGCTGGCAGATTCCGCAGCCATGGGTCATCGATGGCAATGGTGCGACCGCGCGCCTAGACGACATTCTCGGCAGTCAGTGGGTGCTGCTGCATACCGGAGACGCCCCAACGGGTAGCCAGGCCTGGACCCAACGCGGTGTGCCCGCGGTGCGATTGGGCACGCCCGAATCGGGTGCGCGCCCGGACGGCATTCGCGATTCCGGTGGCACGCTGTTGCGCTGGCTGGCACGCAAGCACGCGAGCGCCGTGGTGTTACGCCCGGACGGATTCATCTATGCCGCGGCCGAATCCGGGAGTCCACTGCCAACACCTCCGGCCGGCCACTTCGGCAACACCCTCCCCACCTCCATGAAGATCGGGGCACTGGCATGACCACCACGACGCTGGCCGAACGCACCGTCACCGTCGATGGAAAGCCGATCTTCTTCGCCGAGGCCGGCGGCGGGCCCACCGTGGTGCTACTACACGGCGGAGGTCCCGGCGCAACCGGCCTTTCCAACTACGCGCGCAACATCGACCAACTCGCGCAGCGGTTCCGGCTGATCATTCCGGATATGCCCGGCTACGGCCGCTCCGGCAAAGGCGTGGATCAGTCCGACCCGTTCGGCTATCTGGCCAGCGCAATCCGCGGGCTGCTCGACGAACTGAGGATCCCGTCGGCACATCTGGTCGGCAATTCCTACGGCGGTGCCGCCGCACTGCGGTTGGCCCTCGACAGCCCGCACCGGGTCGACCGGCTGGTGCTGATGGGACCCGGTGGGATCGGCACCACGCGCAGCGCGCCCACGGCGGGACTCAAGACCCTGCTGTCCTACTACGCCGGCGACGGGCCGAGCCGGGCCAAATTGGCGCACCTGATCCGCAATTACCTGGTATACGAGGGAGATTCGGTGCCCGACGAGTTGATCGACCTGCGTTACCAGGCCTCCATCGACCCGGCCGTGATCGCCGACCCGCCGCTACGGCGCCCGAACGGGCTTCGCACCCTGTGGCGCATGGACCTCACCCGCGACCGCAGACTCCGGCAGTTACCCACGCCAACCCTGGTGTTATGGGGCCGCGACGACAAGATCAACCGCCCGGCCGGCGGTCCGATGCTGCTGAACCTGATGCCCAACGCCGAGTTGGTCATGACCTCGCGCACCGGTCACTGGATGCAGTGGGAGCGCGCCGAACTGTTCAATCAGCTGGTTGCCGAATTCCTCTCGCAAAGATCGGCTTTCGCATCATGAGCACCGCGGGACGCTCGGTGTTCGGCAACGTGCAGCTCGGCTACATCGTCATCGAGACCAACCGGTTCTCCGATTGGCGCCGGTTCGGCCGAGACGCGATCGGCCTGCACGTCGACGACTCACTCGCCGATACCATGCGGTTTCGCCTCGACGGCAACGAATGCCGCTTCTTGCTACAGCACGGACCGGCGGAGGACGTCACGGCCCTGGGCTGGCAACTCGACGACCACAACACATTCGAGGAAATCATCAATCGGGTTCGGCGCCAAGGCGTCCCGATCATCGAAGGTTCGGCCGAACAAGCCGCACTGCGCGGGGTGGCGCGGCTCGCGCGATTCCCCGGGCCCAACGGCCTGACCCAGGAGATCTACGCCGAGCCGCGCCCATGCCCAGCGCCATTGAACATTGGCGCGCGAGGCGGCTTCGTCACCGGCGCCGGCGGCATCGGACACGTGGCCATCACGTCGAAGAGGCCAGACCAAGTCCGCGGCTACTTTGACACCGTGTTCGACGCGCGACTGAGCGACTTCATCGATGAGACGATCAGCGGCATCAAGTTCAAGATCCGATTCCTGCGGGTCAACCAGCGACATCACTCGGTAGCCATCGCCGCAGCAAACCGCCTGCCGATCAACCCGATCCGCACCCGAGTGCAACACGTCAACGTGCAGGCCGCCGACCTCGACGATCTCACCGCGTCCTATCAGCGCATCAGGGAACTTGGGTTTGGGCTGGCGCTCAGCGTCGGACAGCACACCAACGACCGGGAACTGTCCTACTACGCGGTGACACCGTCAGGATTCGAATGGGAACTCGGCTGGAACCCCATCGTGGTCGACGAATCCACCTGGGAGCCGACGACTTACCAGGGAATCAGCATTTGGGGCCATACTCCAGAGGGACAGCACATCATCGACAAGTTGGCCCAATTCAAGACGGCGGGGCGTTCGTTGCTGCGGCGCGAGGACAACGTGGCGCCGCTCTGCGGCCCGGCAAGGAGTTCGCGATGTGGCGAATCGATACTCACCACCACATGATTCCGCCCGACTATCGTCGCGCGCTGCGCAATGCGGGCATCGATGGTGCGGGCGGGCGAGCGCTGCCGGACTGGAGTCCAGCGGGGTCGCTGCAGGCAATGGCCGAACTCACCGTCGGTGCGGCGATCTTGTCGGTATCCGCACCCGCAACCGCCTTCCTACCCCAGGCCAGCGATGCCGCGGCGCTAGCGCGCGACATCAACGACTACGCGGCCGATGTCGTCGCCGGCCGGCCGGCGCAGTTCGGGTTCTTCGCTACCGTACCGATGCCCCATCTCGACCAGAGCGTGGCCGAAACCGTTCGTGCACTTGATGATCTGAAGGCTGACGGTGTCGTGCTGCTAGCCAACCACGCTGGCGTCTATCTCGGCGAAGACGGCCAGGACGACCTGTTCACCGCGTTGAATTCGCGCGCCGCGGTGGTGTTCGTCCATCCCGCCGAACTGCCCGGCCCGGAGGTTCCCGGAGTTGCCCCATGGGCCGGCGACTTCTTGCTCGACACCACCCGGGCGGCCCATCTGTTGGTGCGCAATGGCATCCGTCAGCGGTATCCGGATATCAAGTTCGTGCTCAGCCATGCCGGCGGGTTTGTCCCCTATGCCAGTCATCGCCTGGCGTTGGCGATCACCGCCGACACCGGCCGCAGCCCCGCCGATGTACTAGAGGAGTTCTCCAGCTTCTATTTCGACACTGCCCTATCGTCGAGCGCGGCGGCGCTGCCGACGCTGATTGCCTTCGCCAAGCCGGGGCACATCACGTTTGGATCGGACTGGCCGTTCGCGCCCACGGCGGCGGGAAAGCTCTTCGCCACCGGTCTGGAAACCTACCCCGCACTCGACGCCGCTGCCCGCGGCGCAATAGACCGCGGTAACGCGCTGAGTTTGTTCCCCCCGGTTCGGCGTCGCGGCGCCGCCCCCGCAACCATCGGCCGCCCAACGGATCCGGCACACGCTGAGCCGCACTGCGATGCGTGGCGTTGCGCGGCTGATGAATTCGGGCGGCTAGTTCCGCACGCCGGACGTGTCGCCACCGCGCGTTCGCACCGGCGCCCGGTGAGGTTAGCGTAGGGCGCTATGGACACGTTTCATGCGCTGGTCGCACATCAGGACGGGGATCGGATCACCGCGTCGATCCGGACGCTGACACCTAACGATCTGCCCCCTGGCGACGTGACGATCCGGGTGCATTTCTCGAGTGTCAACTTCAAGGACGCGCTGGCGTTGACGCCCGGGGGCGGTGTGGTGCGTAAGTACCCCGTAGTTCCGGGCATCGACCTGACCGGAGAAGTCGTCGAATCCCACTCGCCCGAGTTCAGCGTTGGCGACCTGGTGCTGGCGCACGGCTATGAAATCGGCACCGGCCGCCACGGTGGCTACGCCGAATACGTTCGGCTGCCCGCAGATCAGGTGGTGGCACTGGGCACATTGAGTCCACGTGCGGGCGCGGCCATCGGCACCGCCGGTTTCACCGCGGCGATGAGTGTTCAGGCGCTGATCAACTGGGGCGTGGCGCCCGACGCCGGGCCGGTCGTCGTCACCGGCGCCTCGGGCGGGGTCGGCTCGATCAGCGTCGACCTGCTGGCGGCCGCCGGCTACCAGGTGGTGGCCTCCACCGGCAAACCTCAGGCCGCCGAGCTACTGAAATCGTTGGGGGCCGCCGAGGTCATCGGCCGGCTGCCGGCCGATCCCGATGCCAAACCGCGACCGTTGGCCAAGGCCCGCTGGGCCGCGGCGGTGGACTGCGTGGGCGGCGCAACGCTGGCCGACGTTCTGAGCACCATCGACTACGGAGGCGCGGTGGCCGCCAGCGGCCTCACCGGCGGGGCGGCGCTGCACACCACGGTCATGCCGTTCATCCTGCGCGGCATCGCGCTGCTCGGTATGGACTCGGTGTTGATGCCCATCGGCCCGCGCCGGCAGCTGTGGTCACTTCTCGGCGATTCGTTACGGCCGCGCCGTCTGGACGATCTCACCACCGATATCGACATCAAAGACGTGGTCGGTGTGCTCGATCAACTGCGCGCGGGCGAATTCACCGGCCGGGCTGTGGTGCGGGTGGCCGGCGCGTTCTAGATTGGGGCCTCATTGGGGGTCGAAGCTGACAACGGAGGTGGCATGCGCGCGATACGGGTGACTCGGCTCGATGGTCCGGACGCGGTCGAGGTGGCCGAGGTCGACGAACCAACCGGCGACGGGGTGGTCGTCGACGTGCATGCCGCCGGGGTGGCATTCCCCGATGCGTTGCTCACTCGCGGCCTCTATCAATACCGACCGCAGCTTCCCTTCGTGCTCGGGGCCGAGATCGCCGGCGTGGTTCGGAGCGCCCCACCGGACTGCCACGTGTGCACCGGCGACCGGGTCGTCGGCTTGACCATGCTTTCCGGCGGCATGGCCGAGGTCGCGGTGCTCGCGCCCGACCGGGTGTTCCGGCTACCCGACAACGTCAGCTTCGAAGCCGGAGCGGGCTTGCTGTTCAACGATCTGACGGTGTACTTCGCCCTGGCCGTCCGGGGCCGCCTACAGCGCGGCGAGACGGTCCTGGTGCACGGCGCGGCCGGCGGCATCGGCACCTCGGCGCTGCGGCTGGCCCCGGTGCTGGGCGCGTCTCGCACCATCGCGGTGGTCAGCAGTGAGGAGAAGTCCGCAATCGCGACGGCCGCCGGTGCCACCGACGTGGTGCTCGCCGACGGGTTCAAGGACACGGTCAAAGAACTCACCAACGGCCGCGGCGTCGACGTGGTTGTCGACCCGGTCGGCGGTGACCGGTTTACCGATTCGCTTCGCTCACTGGCTCCGGCCGGGCGGTTGCTGGTGATCGGCTTCACCGGTGGGGAGATACCGACGGTAAAGGTAAATCGGCTGCTACTGAACAACATTGATGTGGTCGGCGTCGGTTGGGGCGCCTGGGCCGGAACCCACCCCGGCGCGCTGGCCGAGCAGTGGGCCGCCCTCGAGAGTCTGCTGAGTTCGGGCGCGTTACCCCCTCCCGAGCCGGCGGTCTATCCGCTCGAGCAGGCCGGCGCGGCGGTGGCGTCGCTGGAGAATCGCACCGCCCGCGGCAAAGTGGTGCTGCGGGTACGGGGCTGAGTGTCATCGCGAGCGACTCAGAGGACCCCCGGCAAGATCTTGTTGAACGCGTACAAGTAGGCGTAGAGGTTGAAGCCGGCCAGCAGTGTCACCAGCGCGGTGTCGGCGGCGATTGGCGCCCCGAGTGCATAGATCAATCCGGCAGGATCACCATCGAGGACCTGCAGAATTCCGTCCAGGAATAGCTTGAGGTTGTAAGCCGGAAGCGTCGTAACCATCGCGTTCACCACATCCGCGGTTGGCAGCAAGGTTGCGTACGCCGTGGTGGCATCGAATGAGATGGTATTGGCGATATCGGTAGTCGCGGTCTGGACGCCCTTGATGGCGTTCTCGATCGTCGATACCGAAAGCGTGGGCAAGGTCGCGTTGCTCAGCGCCGACCATGGATCCGAGCCAAGAGCGTTGGAGATGCCCGAGAGCGAAATGTCGGGCAACGACGGCAACTGCCACGCACCGATATCGGCCGCCGCATCGCTGATGCCCTGCTGGGTGCCGGCGACCAATGCGTCGAACACCGTGGCTGGGGCGACATCCGGGAACAAACCAAACGGCGTCGGCACATTGGCCGGTCCGGTCGAATAGCCATAGTTGGGGTCGCCATAGCCCAGGTTGACCAGCACCTTCAGGTCCGGTTGCACCAGATCTGCCAGGGTATTCCCGATAAACGGAACCCCACGTAGCGGTTCCAGCAGCGGCAGGTTCTCGGTCGGAATCATGTGGTAGGTGGTCATCGTTGCCCCCTCCGTCGGCAAGGTGAATGCGGTTGCAACTTGCGCGGCGGTGAGAGTCGGATATTGGGTGTGCACGTAGTAAATGCCCATAATGGCGTTCAGGTCGGACACGAAGTTGAGCGGGTACCGGGGGAAGTCCGCGAAGCCGTCGTATTCGAGCGTGTAGACGTCCGTCGTGTAGTAATTGTCGGGCGTTGCGCCCCAGAATGTTTTGCCCAGACTTGGTGAAACCAGGCCGGCGAAACGCTCATATAGCCCCCCGTTGGGGTTCATGGCGTTACCGATCAGCGAGAAACTCACCGACCCGGTCGGCACCCCCGCCGCTTTGAGGTTGGACATCTCCAGCGACGCGATCCCGGCGCCCTGCGAGTAGCCCTGGACGACAACGTTGTTGCCGGCGGCGAGCTGCGCTTTGATCGCGGTATCGAGGATGGTGAGACCCTCGGCCCACGACGCGTCCTCGGTCATGGTCTTGATGCCGGTAATCCAATACGACTCAGCGGGGGTAAACAGGGAGATCGCGTTGCTCACCGTGAAACTCGGGAAATTGGGGGTAACGAAATTGTTCACCACATTGTCCACATAGCTCTGTGATGGAATCGGGAAGCCGCTGCCGCCAATCACCAAAGTGACGTCGGTCGCGGCGGCCGGTAGCGCGCTTCCCGCCGCGGTCAGCGCGGTGGGGCCAAGCGCCGCCACGGCGGCCGCGGAGGTCCCTTCCAGCGCGCTCGCCACTCGACCCGACACACCCGACAGCACCTCCTGCCACGGCGCGAGCCCAGAGAGCGCCTCCGAGACTCCGACGTGGTAGCCGAACATCGCACCCACATTTTGAGCCCACATCTGCTCGTACTGCGCCTCGATCGCCGCGATTGCCGGTGCATTCAGCCCAAACACGTTGGCGGCCACCATCGACATCAACGCAGATCGGTTCGCCGCCACCAGCTCCAGCGGAACCGTGGCCGTGCGCGCTGCCTCGAACACCGCAGCCGACGTCGCGGCTTGACGCGCAGTCTGCACCGCGCCGGACGCCGCGGATCCCAGCCACCGGACATACGACGTCGCGACGCTGGCCATCGCCGCCGCCGACGGGCCCTGCCACGCCGCCCCGGCCAGGTCGGAGGTCAGCGAAGAAAACGCGCTTGCCGCCGCGGCCAGCTCTTGGCCGATCCCATCCCAAGCTGCCGCCGCAGCCAACAACGGTCCCGGCCCCGGACCGGAAAGGATTCGAGCCGAATTTGCCTCCGGCGATAGCACGGCGAAATTCACCTAACCCACCTCGTTCATCCGGATCGAGCAGGACCAGCAATACGCAAGCGTATGGCGCGAACGTTAGCCCAGGCGGCCGAATGACGTTCACGTTTCAGCCCAATGTCGCCGGCGCAATTGCGGTCGCACGGACATCGAAATGCGCAGGCATTTCGAAATTGAACGTTTTCAGCCGATCGACCGGCGCCCTGATGGTGCGGCGTTGCCGAGGCCGGCCCCCAACTCGCGCGAAGCTGCGCGCAGGGCCCTTGTTCACCACCAAAAGAGAAAGTAATGTCACTTTTAGTTTTGTATCCGACGAGTCCCGGAGCACCCATGGAATCGTTCGTTCACCTGCGCAAAGGCAGGACACCGCGGCGCCTGCACGCCGACCTCGACGGGCTCAAGGACGACGAGCTCGGCCGCGGCGGGTTCACCGGCCGCACCGCGAACCTCTACCGTCGCCATGACCCCACCGCCTACCGCGCGGTGGGACCGTTGCGCCCCGTCGACGTGCTGGCCGACCAGCTCGAGCCCAGCGATGCCACCGACGCCAACGGCGGCCCGCTGCTGATGTTCAGCAACGCCGACTGCCGCATCCTGCTCAGTCGCCGCCACCAAGTGATGCCGTTCTACAACCGCCATGTCGACGGCGACCTGCTGTGCTTCGTGCACGACGGCGCCGGGCTGCTGGAAACCGAGTTCGGGCCGTTGCGTTACCGCACCGGCGACTGGGTGTATATCCCGAAGGCGACCACCTGGCGCCAGCTGCCGGACACCGAGACGACGCTGCTCATGGTGGAGGCCACCGACGAGTTCCGCGTCCCCGCCCCGGGCGCGCTCGGCCGGCACTTCCCCTTCGACCCATCCCAAGCCGTGATCCCCGAACCGGCCCCCGTCGAGAACCCGCCGGGGTTGGCGGCGCGCGACGAATACCAAGTCCGGCTGGTACATGAGGGTGGCCCGACAACGCTTTTCTACCAACATAATCCGATTGACGTCGAAGGCTGGCGGGGCGACAACTTCGCCTTCACCTTCAACATCGCCGACTACAACGTGATCACCTCCGACAGTGTGCACCTGCCCCCGACGGTGCACCTGTTCATGCAGGCCACCGGCGTATGCGTGATGAACTTCCTGCCCAAACCCGCCGAAGGAGTTCCGGGGACCGAGCGCACACCCTGGTATCACCGCAACGTCGACTATGACGAGATCGCGTTTTTCCATGGCGGCTCGCTCTACGGCATCCCGATGCCGCCGGGGCTGATTTCCCATGCACCGCAAGGGGTTCATCACGGCGCACCCGAACGTGCCCGGGAACGGGCCCGGCGCAAGTTCGCCGAATATTCCCGCGTCGACTGGCAGGTCATCGCCGTCGACACCCGCCGGCGCCTGACACCCTCGCCCGCGGTGCTGGCCCACGACCTGGGGCAACACTGACCATGGCGACCCGACACGAATACGATCGAATCCCCTATCTCGTTGCCTTCCAGAACAATTCCGGGGTCCGCGATGTTTATGGCGGACTCGCCGAGATCACCGTCCTGGAGAGCTATCTGCTCAAGCCGAAGGACAAACCGTCGGAGACCGTGCTGGTGTTCATGCACCCGATCGGCGGCGGCGCATATCTGCCGATGATCAACGCACTGGCCCGCGCCGGCCACCACGTCATCTACTGCAACAGCCGGTTCCGCGGCACCGACTCGGCGCTGCTGATGGAGAAGGTGGTCGAAGATCTCGGCGAATGCATCAAGGACGCGAAGAAGCGGCTGGGCTACTCCAAGGTGGTACTGGCCGGATGGAGCGGCGGCGGCTCGCTGTCGGTGCTCTACCAGCAGCAGGCCCAGCGGCCGACACTGACGGCCAGCCCCTCCGGCGACGGCCCCGACCTGACCCAACTGGACCTGCCCGCCGCCGACGCCATCATGTTGCTCGCCGCGCACATCAGCCGCCACGGCACGCTCACCGAATGGCTGGACGCCTCGATCATCGACGAATCCGATCCGAGCAAACGCGATCCCGACCTGGATCTCTACGACCCGAACAACCCCAACCAACCGCCCTACAGCGCGCAGTTTCTCACCCGCTACCGGCAGGCCCAGATCGACCGCAACCGGCGCATCACCGCCTGGGTGAAAGACAAGCTGGCCGAACTCGAGGCCAGCGGGCGACCCGACTCCGATGTTGCGGAGTTCTGCTTCGTGGTGCACGGCACCATGGCCGACCCGCGCTGGCTCGATCCCAGCGTCGACCCCAACGAGCGCACGCCCGGCACCTGTTATCTGGGTGATCCGCAGGTGGTGAACATGAGCCCGGTCGGGCTTGCGCGCTTCTGCACGCTGCGCAGCTGGTTGTCGCAATGGAGCTACGACGATGCGCGGGGCGACGGCGTGGTGTGCGGCCGGGATCTTGCCGTCCCGGCACTGGTCATCGGTAATCTGGCCGATGACGCTTGCACGCCCAGCCACACCCGACGACTCTTCGAGGCCATCGGGCATGCCGACAAGGAGATGTACGAAATCCCTGGTGCTACTCACTATTACGCGGGCCCCGACCAGCGCGACAAGCTAGGTCAGGCCGTCGACATTGTCACCGACTGGCTGCTGCGACACGACTTTGCGAGCAGGCCATGACCGCACCCGGCGCACTGGGCGGTGTCCGGGTGCTCGAACTGGGCACCCTGATCGCCGGCCCCTTCGCCGGCCGGCTCCTCGGCGACATGGGTGCCGACGTCATCAAGGTGGAACCACCCGGCGCCCCCGACCCGCTGCGGACCTGGGGCCAGGCCGAAGTCGACGGACACCACGTGTTCTGGACGGTGCATGCCCGCAACAAACGGGCCATCACGCTCGACCTGCGCCGGCCGCAGGGCCGGGAGCTGTTCCTGGAGCTGGTCGACAAGTCCGACATCGTGGTGGAGAACTTCCGGCCGGGCACGCTGGAGAAGTGGGACCTGGGCTACGACGTACTGCGCGAACGCAACCCCGGCATCATCCTGGTGCGGGTATCGGGTTACGGACAGACCGGCCCGGATGCCCACAAGGCCGGTTACGCGTCGGTGGCCGAGGCGGCCAGCGGGTTGCGCCATCTCAACGGCTTCCCCGGCGGACCCCCGCCCCGGCTGGCCCTGTCCCTGGGCGACAGCCTGGCCGGGATGTTCGGCGCCCAGGGTGCGCTGGCCGCCCTGTATCGCCGCAGTGTCACCGGGACCGGCCAGGTGGTCGATGTCGCGCTGACCGAATCCTGTTTGGCTCTGCAGGAGTCCACCATTTCGGACTACGACGTGGGCGGGGTGGTGCGTGGGCCGTCCGGTACCAGGCTGGAAGGTATCGCGCCGTCCAATATCTATCGCAGTGCCGACGAATCGTGGGTGGTGATCGCGGCGAACCAGGACACCGTGTTCGCGCGGCTATGCCAGGCGATGGGATGTCCGGAGTTGGCCACCGATGACCGCTTCGCCACCCACCGCGCCCGCGGCCGCAACCAGGACGAACTGGACAAGATCATCGGCGCGTGGGCCGCGCAGCGCCAACCCGATGAGATCATCGAAACGCTTTCGGCCGCGGGGGTGATCGCCGGGCCGATCAATACCGTCGCCGAAGTGGTCAAGGATCGGCAACTACGCGCCCGCGGCATGCTGGTCGAGCACTACGACGAACGAATCGGGCGTAACGTGCTGGGCCCCGGGATTGTGCCGGCGCTGTCCGAATCCCCCGGCCAGGTGCGTAGCGCCGGGCCGGCGCGGCCGGGACAACACAATGACGACGTCTACATCGGCTTGCTGGGCAAGAGCAGCGCAGAGCTCGAGCAGCTGCGCGCCGAGGAGGTGCTATGAC
Source organism: Mycobacterium marinum (assembly GCF_003391395.1). Classification (NCBI taxonomy): domain Bacteria; kingdom Bacillati; phylum Actinomycetota; class Actinomycetes; order Mycobacteriales; family Mycobacteriaceae; genus Mycobacterium; species Mycobacterium marinum. The sequence goes on along the minus strand of NZ_CP024190.1, from coordinate 1,654,132 downwards.
CGCCCACGTCACCATTCGCGAGGTAGCGCTACGCGACGGATTGCAGATCGAGAAGCCGGTGCCGTTGTCCGCCAAGCTGGAGCTGCTGGCAGCGGTGGCCGCAACCGGAGTCCGTGAAGTCGAGGCGACGGCGTTCGTGTCGCCGTCGAAAGTGCCGTCGATGGCCGACGCCGCCGAACTCGCCGCGGAGCTGCACAGCTACCCCGACATCGAGTTCTCCGCGCTGGTAGCCAGTCCCAACGGGGCCAGGCGGGCGATTGCCGCGGGCTTGCACGCGATCGAATACGTGGTGGCGGCCAGCAATTCGTTCAGCATGGCCAATGTCGGACGGAGCACCGCCGACGCGACCGATCAGATCAGCGAGATCCTCGCCATCGGCCGCGACGGCGAGGTCACCGTCGAGGTGATCGTGGCCACCGCTTGGGACTGTCCGTTCGACGGGGCCGTCGCGCCACAGCAAGTTCTCGACATCGCGGCCACCGCTGTTGACCAAGGGGTGGACCGGTTCTCGATCGCCGACACCATCGGCACCGCCACGCCCGGCCGGGTCAGTGCGCTCATCGCGCAGCTGGGGCCGGTGCTCGGCGACATGCCGCTGGGCGCGCACTTCCACAACACCCGCGGCTCCGGGCTGGCCAGTGCCTATGCGGCGGTGTGCTCCGGTGTCACCCGGCTGGACGCCTCGGTCGGCGGGCTCGGCGGTTGCCCCTTTGCACCCGGAGCCACCGGAAACATCGCCACCGAGGACTTGGTGTACCTGCTGGCCGACAGCGGCTTTGCCGTCGACGTCGACTTGGCCGCCGCCATCGCCGCGGCCGAGGTGGCCAAGGCGGTTGTTGGCCATGACCTGCCAGGCGCACTCTTGCGCGCAGGAGACCGGATTCGCAGCTGATGCCCGCCCGGCAAGAGTCACGAGAACTCAGCTCCAAAGGCCGCCAGACCCGGCAGGCCATCGAGCAGGCCGCGCGCAAGCTGTTCGCCGAGCGAGGATTCCACGGAACCACGCTGGCCGACATCACCTCCGCCGCGGGCAAGTCCTCAGCGGTGTTCTACCGATACTTCACCGACAAGGAAGACCTACTGGCCGCCCTGGCGCAGTCGTTCTTACACGATGTGGTGACTCCCTCCGGGGTCAGCCTGCAACTGCCGGACTCTCCCGACGATGACACGTTCTTCACCGCGGTGGTGACCGGCTACTGGAACATCTTCAAACAGAACATCGGCATCATGATCGCCGTCGACCAACTGGCCGCCACCCAGCAGCGCTTTGCCGCGGTGCAGAACCAATTCCGGCGCTTCGGCATGGACATCATCGCCGCCTCGGTACGGCACGCGCAGGATCAGGGCTACGGAACCGAACTCAACCCGGACCACACCGCGGTGGCCATCGCGTTGTTGTTCGAGAACTTCACCTCGGTCCTGGTCGGCACCTCGGGATCCTCGGGACCCGGCGGCCTGGGTGTCACCATCACCGACGAGGACGCCATCACCACGCTGTCGCGGATCTGGAAGAAGACCCTATACGGTTTCTAGCGGCACGACAGGAGGAGATTCAACGTGGAATTCACTCTGCCAGAACATCTTCAGAGCCTACTCGCCCAGATGGACGAGTTCATCGAGGCCGAGATCAAACCGCTGGAACACGAACACATTCAATACTTTGACCATCGTCGCGAGCACGCCCGCACCGACTGGGACAACGATGGTGTCCCGCGCCGGGAATGGGAAGAACTGCTAGCCGAGATGCGCAGGCGCGCCGACCAGGCGGGCTGGCTGCGCTACGGGCTGCCGGCCCGGTTCGGCGGTCGCGACGGGACCAACCTGGACATGGCCGTCATCCGCGAACATCTGGCGCACAAAGGCCTTGGCCTGCACAACGACCTGCAAAACGAGTCCTCCATCGTCGGCAACTTCCCGCAGGTCATCATGATGGATCGCTTTGGCACCGACGCTCAAAAAAGCGAATGGACCGAGGTGCTCATCACCGGCGAGCGGTCGATGGCGTTCGGGCTGACCGAGCCGCTGCACGGGTCGGATGCCACCTGGATGCAGACCCGGGCCGAGCACGCCGGTGACGGCTGGATCATCAACGGCGCCAAGCGGTTCAACACCGGTGTGCATCGCGCGACCCACGACCTGGTGTTCGCCCGAACCTCGGGTGAGCCGGGGCAGGCCCGGGGCATCACCGCGTTCCTGGTCCCAACCGACACCGCGGGATTCAACGTCCCGTACTACTGGTGGACGCTGAACATGCCCACCGATCACGGCGAGGTCGAGCTCACCAACGTGCGCGTCCCCGATGACGCGGTGCTGGGCGAGGTCGATCGGGGCCTCGAGGTGGGCCAGACTTTTCTGCACGAGAACAGGATTCGCCAGGCGGCCAGCAGCCTGGGCGCGGCCCAATACTGTATCGACCGGGCCATCGGCTACGCCGGCGAACGCCGCGCGTTCGGCAAGCCGCTGTCGGTGAACCAGGCCATCCAGTGGCCGCTTGTCGAACTGCAGACCGAGGCGCAGATGGTGCGGCTGCTGGTGTACTACGCGGCCTGGCATCTGGACCGAAATCACCATATGGAGGTGTCCGACAAGGTCTCGATGGCCAACTACCGCGCAAACCGACTGGTGTGCGAGGCCGCCGACCGGGCCATGCAGGTGTTCGGCGGCGTCGGCTACAGCCGGCACGAACCATTCGAGCACATCTATCGCCACCACCGCCGATACCGGATCACCGAGGGCGCCGAGGAAATTCAGATTCGCCGGGTCGCGCAGCGGCTGTTCAAGTTTGGCCAGAAGTGACCGAGTTGGCCGACCGCCTGGCCACCGTGTTGCGCCCGATGCTGGGCACCGAGGTGGCCATCGACAAGCTGCGCGCACTGACCGGCGGAGCCAGCAGGACCACCTGGGCATTCGACGCCGTTACCGGCCACCGACGCCGATCGCTGATCCTGCGCACCGGGCCGCCCGACGATGTGCACGCCGGCATGGAGCTCGAAGCCCGCGTTCAGGCCGCCGCCGCGGCCGCCGGTGCACCGGTCCCCCACGTGCTGGTCGCCGACGACTCCCCCGCGGCACTGGGCAATCCGTTCCTGATCTGCGACGAGGTCGGCGGCGAAACCATCGTCCGGCGCATCCAACGCCAGCTCGACGACGCGGGCCGGCAGCGGCTACTGGGTGAATGCGCGCAGGCGCTGGCCGCGATTCACCGCGCCGACGCCGGCGACGCCGGCCTTGTCCACGAAGACCCGGTGGCGCACTGGCGTGAACGGCTCGACGCGATGGGTGAGTCCACCGCCACCTTCGAATGGGCGTTCCGCTGGCTCGATGCCCATCGGCCGGCCGAGTCGGCACCGGTTCTGGTGCACGGCGACTACCGGATGGGGAATCTGATCGTCGAGGGATCCGGGCTTGCCGCCGTGCTGGATTGGGAGCTGGTGCACGTCGGTGCGGGATACGAGGACCTGGCCTGGTTCTGCGTGCGGGCCTGGCGGTTCGGGGCTCCGGCCAGCTACGGCGCCGGCGGGCTGGGCAGCATCGAGGACTTCCTGCGGGCCTACGAGCGGGCCGGCGGCACCGCCGTCGACCGAGGCGCTTTTCACTGGTGGCTGGTGTTGGCCACGCTGCGTTGGGGTGTGATCTGCCAATACCAGGCATGGCGCCACTTGAGCGGGCAGGCCCGCTCGGTGGAGTTGGCGACGATCGGCCGACGGGTATGCGAGAACGAATGGGATCTGCTGGACCTATTGGAGGTGCCCTGATGCGCACCGGCGACTACGGGCGTCCAACCGCGGCCGAGCTCGTGGCCGCCGTCGCCGAGTTCCTGGAGGGCGATGTCCGGGCGGCGACCGACGGCCAGGTCAACTTTCATGCCAGGGTGGCCGCCAATGCCCTGCGCATCGTCGAGCGAGAGCTGCTCGGCCCCGGTGACGCCGAGGTGCGGACCGCGCTGGGCGAGTTGGGCTTCGCCGACGAGGCCGCTCTGGCCGCGGCCATCCGGGCCGGCGAACTCGACGGTCGCGCCGAGGTGGTCATCGGGTGCCTGCGCACACTGGTGCGACATCGATTGGCAGTTGCCCACCCCGGATACGACAGCGAATAGGAGCCCGGCGCATGCCCCCACCGCCCCTATCCAGCACCGAGGCGATCACTGAGGTAGCCGACCGATTGTTCACCGCGATCGAGAACGGCGACCGGGCCGAAGTCGACCGGATGTGGAGCCCCGACATTGCGGTCTGGCGGGTCGGCGCGCGCCGGGACAACGACAAGGCCCGCGCGCTGCGGGTGATCGATTGGTTCCTCTCGGCGACCACCGAGCGCCGCTATGAAATCCTGGACCGTCGGGTGTTCAGCGACGAATCAGCCAGCGGCTTCGTCCAACAACACACGTTGCACGCGACCGGCCGAGCCGGCCAGGTGATCGCGATGCGGGTCTGCATCGTGATCAAGCTGGACAGAGATGGTGTGATCAACCGTATCGACGAATACTTCGACCCCTCCGAACTCGCGCCCCTGCTCGACTAGGGCGCCGACGAGCTCGACAACCGTGAGGAGCGATGATGACGACCCTGGAAGCTCTGCTGAGCGATCCCGACGCCCAAGGCCCATGGCATCTCGTCGCCGATCGCTCGACCATCACCTTCAAGATCAAGAACATGTGGGGTCTGCTGACCGTCAAGGGCGAATTCACCAACTTCGGCGGCTACGGCGAGTTGGCCGACCACGGCGCGGTCTCCGGTCATCTGGAGATCGAAACGGCCTCGGTGCGCACCGGCATCGGCAGCCGGGACAAGCATCTGCGCTCAGCTGACTTCTTCGATGTCGAGCGTTTCCCGCAGATCCGCGTGGTGGTCACCGGACTGCAGCCGACCAAGGGCCGCGGGGCCGACCTGCGGGCGAACTTCACCATCAAAGGCGTCGGCGACCCGGTACCGCTGCCGGTGACAATCACCGAGTTCGGCGACGGCTCGGTGCGGATCTGCGGCGAGGCCGAAATCGATCGCGCGCAGTTTGGCCTGGACTGGAACAAGTTCGGGGTGATGGCCAGGACGGCGACCGTGTCGGCGGTGTTGGTCTTCGCCCCGGCGCGGGTCGTCTGATTCAACGCGGGTCCAGCGCACTTGCCGTGGTGCCACCCGGCGCCGGGCAACCGGAGACCAGTAGCATCTGCACCGTGGCCGACTCCAGCGAAGACCTGCGGATCCTCGTCTACAGCGACAATGTCCAGACCCGCGAACAGGTAGTGCGGGCGCTGGGCAAACGGCTACATCCGGACTTGCCCGCGCTGACCTACGTCGAGGTGGCGACGGGCCCCATGGTTTTGCGGCGAATGGACGAAGGCGGCATCGACCTGGCCATTCTCGATGGTGAGGCGACACCCACCGGGGGCATGGGAATCGCCAAGCAGCTCAAGGACGAACTGGATAACTGCCCGCCGCTGGTGGTGCTCACCGGCCGCCCCGACGACGCCTGGCTGGCCAGCTGGTCGCGGGCCGAGGCCGCGGTGCCTCACCCCATCGACCCGATTGTGCTGGGCCGAACGGTGCTGGGTCTGCTCCGCGCGCCCGCGCTGTAGCCCAAGCGCTTGGTCCGGCCCGGTGTGGCCGGCCGGTCAGCAAGGCCCGCTGGGGATCCCGCGGGCGGGGGTGGTTTCCTGCGACGGCAGGGACTGTGGGAACGGCACCCGATAGGGAATTCCCTGCGGGGAGCCGGTGTAGGGATTCGGGTTCACCCCCACCGTGCCCAACCACACGTTGGGAATGCACTGCGGCAGCTTGGGCAGGGCGGCCAATCCCGGATGACTCAGGCTGGGCCGCGACGGGTTGGGCGGGACGGCGAAGTTGAATGCCGAGGTCATGTCGCCCACCGTGCTGTCGCGCCAGGGGGTGAGATTGGGGACCGGTACCGAAAACCGCTTGCTGATCAACTTCAGCTGCGAGGTGTGGTCGAACACGTCGTGGACCATCAAGCCGCCGCGGCTAAACGGCGAGATGACAATGCCTGGGACGCGATAGCCCAAGCCGATCGGCCCGCGTATGCCACCGGCCCCCGAGACCGAATTGATGTCCGGCACGGTGAGGTATTCGCCGGGAGTTCCCTCCGGCGCGGTAGGCGGAACGACGTGATCGAAAAAGCCGCCATTTTCGTCGTAACCGACGATCAGCGCCGTCTTCTCCCATACCGCCGGATTGGATAGCAAGATCCTGAGCAGGTTCACGATGGCGACGGCTCCGACGGCCGGCGGGAAGGCGGGGTGTTCGGATTGAGGGGTGTTGGGGACCACCCAGGAAACCAGCGGCAGCCTATTGGCCTTGACGTCGGCCATGAATTCGAAGGGGTAGGTGGGGGCCATTCCGAAGCGAGCCAACTCTGAGCGCGGGTCCTGCGCTTGCTTGAAGAACATCACTATGTCGTCGTAGGTGTAGTTGAAGTACTGGTTGAGGACCGGCCCCAGGGTCTTGTTTCGATACAGCTTCCAGCTGATGCCCGCGGCGCTGAGATTCTCCGGCATCGTGGTCCAACTGAACCGGCCGATCGGGTCGGTCGGAGGGCTGGTCAGCTGCGGGCCGCCCCTGGGTGCCGTCGGCACCGAGGCTGGCGCTCAACCAGTACAGCCGGTTGGGCAGGGTGGGACCGAGCACCGAGGAAAAGTACCGATCGCACACCGTGAACGTGTCCGCGAGCAGGTAGTGGATCGGGATGTCTTTGCGGGTGAGATAGCCCATCGTCACCGGGACGTTGCCGCCGTTGGGCACCGGACTGTGGCCGACCTGCGCCGGCAACCAGTTGTCGTTGGCCCCGCCGTTCCAGGACTTGTGCATCGCTTCCCAGGAATGATCGGGGTCGCTGAGGCATTCGCCGTCGACGAACGGTCCCCGCGTGGTGTCGAAGCGGTAGGGCATCGTGATGCCCGCGGGGTCAATTGTCTGGGTCTGCGGGTTCCAGCCTTTCTGCTGGAAAAGTGGTGAGCCGCTGTCGAAACCGTCGGTGGCCGAAAGTGTGCCGAAATAATGATCGAAGGACCGGTTTTCCATCAGGAAAAACACAAAGTGTTCTATGTCGCTCAAGTGACCGGAGCAGGGCCCGGCTCCGTAAGCCTTTTCTATCACCGGTCCAGCGAAGGACATTAGCGCTCCAGTGCCGCCAGCAGCTGCTTTGGCCAAAAACTTGCGACGCGACATACCGCTGAGTTTGTTCATCTCCCCTCCCACGTATTTCACGTCAAGTTAGGGGAACGCGGGCATAAAGCGCCGCAGCGACATAGTCACGTGTCGCAGTGCACGAATTTGTTTACCGAGTAGCTACCCGGCCGACAGTTAAAGTTTGCGCAAAGCCCGGAGGACGGGCTTTCGCGGGTGAGCGCGCTTGGGCGCCGGTTGTTCAGCCACCCCGCATTTGAATGCCGGACGGTTCCTGCACGCGAGAGCGCAATTCCCCGGCCACCGCCTCCGGCCGCAACGGCACCACGGTGTCCTCGGCAGCTGTCTGTTCGGCACCATCTTGTTGATCCTGCGTTGGCGCCGACCGCTTCGATTCCGTTCCGGCCGGCGAATAACGCAGCGGCGACGCGGGAATTCCGGTAGTACCGGTGGCCCGCGCTGCCTGAGGCTTTGATCCCGGTGCGGCCGCCGCGGCAATGCCGGGATCCGCCGTCGGCAAGACCGCCATTTGCGGTACCGGCGCTTCGACTTCCTCTGGCGCCGGAGCCGCTGCTTCGGGTTCTGGAGCCGCGGGGGCGGTCTCTCGGACCGGCGGGCCGGCATTCACCGGCCCGGATTGACCACCACTGGCCGCCATCGCGGCGCGGGCGGCAGCCATGCCAGCGATCGGCATGGCCATGGCTCCCATCCCGGGAGTCGCCGCGCCGGCACTGGCGGCCATCCCGCCACCGCCGCCGCCGACACCGCTACTCGCCCCATCGACGGTGCCATTGGCCGCACCGCCCGGGGCCACCATGGCACCGGAATCTGCGCCGCCCCCACCACTGGCGTAACCGCCCGCACCAACCAAACCGGCACCTCCGGCACCGCCACCAGCAACAACGCTGGAGCTGGCGTCACCACCAGCATTGGCGCCGGCGGTGTCGCTGCCCGCACCCGCGCCACCTTGGCTCCCAGGGCTCCCCGCGGCGCCGCCCACCATGCCGGACCCGCCGGCAAAACCACTACCGGCACCGGCGCCGCCCGCCAGGCCGGAGGCAAGCCCCGGCAAGCCCTTCAGCACGGATTGCCACGGCACCACTTGCGCCGCCACCGCCGACACCCCGGAGTAGTACCCGGACATCGCCGCAACGTCGGCGGCCCACATCTCTTCGTAGATGGACTCGGCAGCCGCTATCGCCGGTGCGTTCTGACCGAACAGATTCGACATCACCAGCTGCACGAATGCATTGCGGTTGGCCGATATCGATGTCGGAAGCACCGTTGCGGCCTGCGCCGCCTCGAACATGCTTGCCACGGCCCGGGCGTTGCCCGCCGCTCCAGCCGATTGCGCCGCGGCCGCGGCCAACCAGCCCGCGTACGGCGCCGCCGCCGAGGCCATCGCCATCGCCGCCGAACCCTGCCAGGCCTGACCCGCCAACCCGGCGGTCACCGAAGCAAACGATTGCGCCGCGGTGCTCAGCTCCTCGGCAAGCCCCTGCCAGGCCGCGGCCGCCTCCAGCATCGGCGCTGTGCCAGCACCAATAAACATTCGCAGAGAATTGATCTCCGGTGGCAGCACAAAGAAACTCACGGCATCAATCCTCCCAGATCGCGGGGCAGTATTGCACTGCCTTTCGCGAACTCCCCAGCGACAACCCGCCAGCAGCAAACATTAGCAACAAGTGGTGCCAGTTATCCGACGGTTTACCTGACTTTCATAGGAATCCGCACCGGCACTCGACGGCAACCAGCTACGTCAATCGGCGGCAATCGCCGATGACGCGACCCCGCGCTGACCCTGGCCGCTCATCACCGTGACCAGCAAGCCAGGCGCGACGCGGGCGCGCATCCTGGGGATGTCCACCAGGTTGACCCCCCGGCATGTAGCCCCGCCGAAGCGCGACTATGTTGAAGGTCACTGTGACGGTCCACACGCCCGGTCCGTCACAGCAGCCCAGTCAGCCGCCCGGCCGCCGTGCTGGCGGCCCGTACGACGGATCATGGAGCGACTTGAACGCTTACATACCCATCCTGGTACTGGCGACGCTCGCCGCCGGCTTCGCCGTGGTCTCGGTTGTGATCGCAAGCCTGGTCGGACCGACCCGCTTCAACCGGTCGAAACTTGCCGCCTACGAATGCGGAATCGAACCCACCGAGGCGCAAGCCGGGGCCAGCGGCCGCGAAACGGCGAGCGGGCAGCGGTTCCCGGTGAAGTATTACCTGACCGCAATGTTGTTTATCGTCTTCGACATCGAAATCGTGTTCCTCTATCCATGGGCGGTCAGCTTCGATGCACTGGGGACGTTTGCTCTAGTTGAGATGGCGATATTCATGCTCACGGTGTTCGTGGCGTACGCATACGTGTGGCGCCGCGGGGGCCTGACGTGGGATTGAGGTAGGTCGTGGGACTGGAAGAACAACTACCCGGCGGAATCCTGTTGTCGACAGTCGAGAAGGTAGCGGGCTATGTCCGCAAGAACTCACTGTGGCCGGCGACGTTCGGGCTGGCATGCTGCGCAATCGAGATGATGGCAACCGCGGGGCCGAGGTTCGACATCGCCCGGTTTGGGATGGAGCGGTTTTCGGCGACGCCACGCCAAGCGGACCTGATGATTGTGGCGGGGCGGGTCAGCCAGAAGATGGCGCCGGTGCTGCGCCAGATCTACGACCAGATGGCCGAGCCGAAATGGGTTCTGGCCATGGGCGTGTGCGCATCGTCGGGCGGGATGTTCAACAACTACGCGATCGTGCAAGGCGTGGACCACGTTGTTCCGGTCGACATCTACCTGCCCGGCTGTCCACCCCGTCCGGAAATGCTGTTGCACGCAATCCTCAAGCTGCACGAGAAGATTCAGGAAATGCCGCTTGGCGTCAACCGGGAACGCGCCATCGCCGAAGCCGAAGAGGCGGCGATGTTGGCCAGGCCCACTATCGAGATGCGTGGATTGCTGCGATGAGCTCGCCAGACCAGAACCCATCAGACGCAGCGGGCCAAACCGGCTCCTCCAATGAAGAAGTGGTCGACGTGCGTCGCGGCATGTTCGGCGTCAAAGGCACCGGCGACACCTCCGGATACGGGCGATTGGTGCGCGAGATCGTGCTGCCGGGCAGTAGCCCCCGCCCGTACGGCTTCTACTTCGACGAGATCGCCGATCGCCTGGCCGAGGCGCTGAACCGCGACGGCGTCGAATTCGAGGATGCCATAGAGAAAGTCGTGGTCTATCGCAACGAGTTGACCCTGCACGTTCGCCGCGAGGCCCTACTGCGAGTCGCACAGTCCCTCCGCGACGAGCCGGAATTGCGCTTTGAGCTGTGCCTGGGAGTCAACGGGGTGCACTACCCGCATGAGACCGGCCGCGAACTACACGCGGTTTACCCGCTGCAATCGATCACCCACAACCGTCGCCTGCGGCTGGAAGTGTCTGCCCCCGACAGCGATCCGCATATCCCGTCGCTATACGCCGTCTACCCGACCAACGATTGGCATGAGCGCGAGACATACGACTTCTTCGGCATCATCTTCGACGGGCATCCCTCGCTGACGCGAATCGAGATGCCTGATGACTGGCAGGGGCACCCACAGCGCAAGGACTATCCACTCGGCGGCATCCCGGTCGAATACAAGGGCGCGCAGATACCCCCGCCCGACGAGCGAAGGGGTTACAACTGATGACGAAACAAGAAGAGAAATGACCGACACCGAAACCGTGCTGGTCGCGGGCGGACAGGACTGGAACGAGATCGTCGAGGCCGCCCGCGGCGCCGACCCCGGGGAACGCATCGTCGTCAACATGGGGCCCCAGCACCCTTCCACCCATGGGGTGCTTCGGCTGATCCTCGAGATCGAGGGTGAAACCGTCACCGAGGCCCGGTGCGGAATCGGCTACCTGCACACCGGAATCGAGAAGAACCTCGAATACCGGTACTGGACTCAGGGCGTCACCTTCGTGACCCGGATGGACTACCTGTCGCCGTTCTTCAACGAGACCGCCTACTGTCTGGGTGTCGAGAAACTCCTGGGCATCACCGACGAGATTCCCGAGCGGGTCAACGTCATCCGGGTGATGATGATGGAGCTCAACCGGATCTCCTCGCACTTGGTCGCTTTGGCCACCGGCGGCATGGAATTGGGTGCCATGACACCGATGTTCGTCGGTTTCCGGGCCCGCGAGATCATTCTCAGCCTGTTCGAGTCGATCACCGGCCTGCGGATGAACAGCGCCTACATCCGGCCCGGCGGTGTGGCACAGGACCTGCCACCGGATGGGCCTACCGAGATCGCCAAAGCCATTGCGGATCTTCGCCAGCCGCTGCGCGAGATGGGGGATCTGCTCAACGAAAACGCTATCTGGAAGGCGCGCACCCAGGACGTCGGCTACCTGGATCTGGCCGGATGCATGGCCCTGGGCATCACCGGCCCGATCCTGCGATCCACGGGGCTGCCCCACGATCTGCGCAAGAGCGAGCCCTATTGCGGCTATGAGAACTACGAGTTCGACGTGATCACCGCTGACGGTTGCGATGCCTACGGCCGCTACATGATTCGTGTCAAAGAGATGTGGGAATCGATCAAGATCGTCGAGCAGTGTCTGGACAGGCTGCGACCCGGGCCGACCATGATCGAGGACCGCAAACTGGCGTGGCCGGCCGACTTGAAGGTGGGGCCCGACGGCATGGGCAACTCACCCGAACACATCGCCAAGATCATGGGTAGTTCGATGGAAGCCCTGATCCACCACTTCAAGCTGGTCACCGAAGGGATCCGGGTGCCGGCCGGTCAGGTGTACGTGGCTGTGGAATCACCGCGCGGCGAGCTCGGCGTGCACATGGTCAGCGATGGCGGCACCCGCCCATACCGCGTGCACTACCGCGACCCCTCGTTCACCAACCTGCAAGCGGTTGCAGCAATGTCCGAAGGCGGGATGGTTGCCGACTTGATTACCGCGGTCGCCAGCATCGATCCCGTGATGGGAGGGGTGGATCGGTGAACGCGCCACAGAGTCAGCCGGTATTCGTCCGGCTCGGACCGCCGCCCGAGGAGCCCAACCAATTCATGGTTGAGGGTGCCCCGCAGTCCTACCCGCCGGATGCGCTGGCACGGCTGGAGATCGAAGCCAAGGAGATCATCGGCCGCTATCCCGACCAGCGCTCCGCGCTGCTGCCGTTGCTGCACCTGGTGCAGGGCGAGGACTCCTACCTGACCCCCGCGGGCCTGCAGTTCTGCGCAAATCAGTTGGGCCTGACCGGAGCCGAGGTTTCGGCGGTGGCCAGCTTCTACACCATGTATCGCCGTGGGCCGACCGGCGAATACCTGGTCGGCGTCTGCACCAACACCCTGTGCGCGGTGATGGGCGGCGACGCAATCTTTGAGACCCTCAAAGACCACCTCGGCGTCGGCAACGACGAGACCACCTCCGATGGCTCGGTCACCTTGCAACACATCGAATGCAACGCGGCGTGCGACTACGCGCCAGTGGTGATGGTCAACTGGGAATTCTTTGACAACCAGACACCGGAATCGGCGCGCGAACTCGTTGACTCGCTGCGCTCGGGCGAACCGATCGCGCCTACCCGGGGCGCTCCACTGTGCGGCTTCCGCCAGACATCGCGCATTCTGGCCGGCTTGCCCGACACCCGACCCGACCAGGGCCAGGGCGGTGCGGGTGCCGCGACATTGGCCGGACTGCGGGTGGCGCAAGACAACGACATGCAGGCACCGCCGGCACCTGGAGGGCAGTGATGACTTCCCAGGCAACACCTTTGACGCCGGTCATCAGTCGTTACTGGGACGACCCCGAGTCGTGGACGCTGGCCACCTACCGTCGTCACGACGGGTACCGGGCGCTGGAGAAGGCCCTGGCCATGGGGCCCGACGCGGTGATCGGAACGGTGAAGGATTCGGGTCTGCGCGGACGCGGCGGCGCCGGCTTCTCCACCGGCACCAAGTGGTCGTTCATTCCGCAGGGCGATGCCGGTCCCGCGGCCAAGCCCCACTATTTGGTGGTCAACGCCGACGAGTCCGAACCCGGCACGTGCAAAGACATTCCGCTGATGCTGGCCACACCGCACGTGCTCGTCGAGGGCGTCATCATCGCCGCCTACGCGATCCGGGCCAGCCACGCGTTCATCTACGTGCGCGGCGAGGTGCTGCCGGTGTTGCGCCGCCTGCAGAACGCGGTGACCGAGGCATACGCCGCGGGATTGTTGGGCCGCAACATCAATGGCTCCGGATTCGATCTGGAACTGGTGGTCCACGCCGGCGCGGGCGCCTACATCTGCGGCGAGGAGACCGCGCTGCTGGATTCGCTCGAGGGCCGGCGCGGTCAGCCACGCCTGCGGCCCCCCTTCCCCGCGGTTGCCGGGCTCTACGGCTGCCCGACGGTGATCAACAACGTCGAAACGATCGCCAGCGTCCCGTCCATCATCCTCAACGGAGTCGACTGGTTCCGCTCGATGGGCAGCGAGAAGTCGCCCGGCTTCACCCTGTATTCGCTGTCCGGCCACGTCACCCGGCCCGGCCAGTACGAGGCCCCACTGGGGATTACCCTGCGCGAATTGCTCGACTACGCCGGCGGGATACGGGCCGGGCACCAACTGAAGTTCTGGACGCCGGGCGGATCGTCGACCCCATTGCTCACCGACGAGCACCTCGATGTGCCGCTGGACTACGAGGGCGTCGGCGGCGTGGGGTCCATGCTGGGCACCAAAGCGCTGGAGATCTTCGACGAGACCACCTGTGTGGTCCGTGCGGTGCGGCGCTGGACCGAGTTCTACAAGCACGAATCATGCGGCAAATGCACCCCGTGCCGAGAAGGCACGTTCTGGCTGGACAAGATCTACGCGCGCCTCGAAACGGGCAAGGGCACCCGCGAGGATATCGACAAGTTGCTCGACATCTCGGATTCCATTTTGGGAAAGTCGTTCTGCGCCCTGGGTGACGGAGCTGCCAGCCCGGTGATGTCCTCGATCAAGCACTTCCAAGACGAGTACATCGCCCACGTCGAACAGGGCAGTTGCCCCTTCGATCCCCGGGACTCCATGCTCACAGCAGGCCGGAACACCGCGAAAGGGACTGGGCCACAATGACAAGTGCGGCCAATACCAAGACCGGCGACGGGGTGAGCCAGCCGGAGCTGGTGACGCTGACTATCGACGGTGCCGAAATCAGCGTTCCCAAAGGGACTTTGGTTATTCGGGCCGCCGAGCTCATGGGTATACAGATCCCACGGTTCTGTGATCACCCGCTGCTCGAGCCGGTCGGCGCGTGTCGGCAATGTCTGGTCGAGGTGGAGGGGCAGCGCAAGCCGTTGGCGTCGTGCACCACCGTGGCCACCGACGACATGGTGGTTCGCACCCAGCTCACGTCCGAGGCCGCCGACAAGGCGCAGCACGGTGTGATGGAATTGCTGCTGATCAACCACCCCTTGGACTGCCCGATGTGCGACAAGGGTGGTGAATGCCCGCTGCAGAACCAGGCCATGTCCAACGGGCAGCCCGAGTCGCGGTTCACCGACGTCAAGCGCACCTTCGCCAAGCCGATCAACATCTCCGCGCAAGTGTTGCTGGACCGCGAACGCTGCATCCTGTGCGCCCGGTGCACCCGGTTCTCCAACCAGATTGCCGGGGACCCGTTCATCGACATGCAGGAGCGCGGCGCCCTGCAGCAAGTCGGCATCTATGCCGACGAACCGTTCGACTCCTACTTCTCGGGCAACACCGTGCAGATCTGCCCGGTGGGTGCGCTGACCGGGACCGCCTACCGGTTCCGGGCGCGCCCATTCGATCTGGTCTCGAGCCCCAGCGTCTGCGAGCACTGCGCATCGGGGTGTGCGCAACGCACCGACCATCGCCGCGGCAAAGTGCTGCGCCGGCTCGCCGGTGATGACCCTGAAGTCAACGAAGAGTGGAACTGTGACAAGGGCCGCTGGGCGTTCACCTACGCGACCCAGCCGGACGTCATCACCACTCCCCTGATCCGCGATACCGACGGCAACCTGGTCCCGGCATCGTGGTCGCACGCCATCGTGGCAGCGGCCCGGGGCCTGCAGGAAGCCCGCGGCCGCACCGGTGTGCTGGTCGGCGGCCGGGCCACCTGGGAGGACGCCTACGCCTACGCCAAGTTCGCGCGAATCACCCTGGATAGCAATGACATCGACTTCCGGGCCCGGCCGCACTCGGCCGAGGAGGCCGACTTCCTGGCCGCACGTATCGCGGGACGGCCGGTAACCGTCAGCTACGCCGACCTGGAATCCGCGCCGGTGGTGCTGCTGGTCGGGTTCGAGCCGGAAGACGAGTCGCCGATCGTGTTCTTGCGACTGCGTAAGGCGGCGCGCAAAAACGGTCTTCCCGTTTACGCTCTCGCCCCGTTCGCCACCCGCGGCCTGCAGAAGATGTCGGGCCGGCTGATCAAGACCGCTCCCGGCGCCGAGCCCGCGGCGCTGGACGCCCTGGCCACCGGCGAGCTAGGTGACCTGCTGGCGACGCCGGGCGCGGTCATCATGGTCGGCGAGCGCATGGCCACGGTGCCCGGTGGATTGTCCGCCGCGGCACGGTTGGCCGACAGCACCGGCGCCCGGCTGGCCTGGGTACCACGGCGGGCCGGGGAACGTGGCGCACTGGAGGCCGGCGCGCTGCCCACGCTGCTGCCCGGCGGCCGTCCGCTGGCCGATGACACCGCCCGCTCGCAGGTTCGTGCGGCGTGGCACGTTTCCGACTTGCCGACCGCCCCTGGACGTGACGCGGCCGGCATCCTGGCCGCCGCCACCGACGGGGACCTGGACGCCCTCCTGGTGGGAGGCTTGGAGCCCGACGACTTCGCGGACCCTGACGCGGTGCTGGCCGCGCTGGACGCCGCCGGGTTCGTGGTCAGCCTAGAACTGCGGCACAGCCCCGTCACCGAGCGGGCCGACGTGGTGTTCCCGGTCGCGCCGACCACGCAGAAGTCCGGAGCGTTCGTCAACTGGGAGGGCCGCTACCGCGAATTCGAACCGTCGCTGCGGGGCAGCACCCAGCAAGCCGGCCAGTCAGATCACCGGGTCCTCGACGCGCTGGCCGATGAGATGGGCGTCTATCTAGGGATGTCGTCGGTCGAGTCGGCGCGCGAAGAGCTCGCGGCGCTGGGCAACTGGGATGGCAAGCACGCCGCCAGCCCCCATGTCACTGCCGCCGGTGCGGCCCAACCCGCGGCGGGTGAGGCCATCCTGACGGGCTGGCGGATGCTGCTCGACGCGGGGCGGTTGCAGGACGGCGAGCCCCATCTGTCCGGCACCGCACGGCCACCGGTGGTGCGTCTGGCGGCAGAAACTGCCGCCGAGATCGGCGCCGCCGACGGCGACGCGGTGACCGTCAGCTCGTCACGCGGCTCGATCACCTTGCCGCTGAACATCACTGACATGCCCGAACGGGTGGTGTGGCTGCCCCTCAACTCGCCTGGTTCGGCGGTGTATCGCCAGCTGGGCGCGGGGATCGGCAGCGTCGTACGAATCGGCGCCGGCTCATGACCCGCGCCGGCGACGATGCAGAGCGAAGCGATGAACAGGAGTGGCGCCGATGACCGATTTCGGACATGACGTCTGGTGGCTGGTCGTCGCCAAGGCGATCGCCATCTTCGTTTTTCTCATGCTGACGGTGCTGGTGGCGATCCTGGCCGAACGCAAGTTGCTGGGCCGGATGCAATTGCGCCCCGGCCCAAACCGGGTGGGGCCCAAGGGCTCGCTGCAAAGCCTGGCCGACGGAATCAAGCTGGCGCTCAAAGAGAGCATCACCCCCGGCGGCATCGATCGATTCGTTTATTTTGTCGCCCCGATCATCTCGGTGATTCCCGCGTTCACCGCGTTCGCATTCATCCCGTTCGGTCCGGTGGTGTCGGTGTTCGGGCATCGCACGCCGCTGCAGTTGACCGATCTGCCGGTGGCGGTGCTGTTCATCCTGGGCCTGTCAGCGATCGGGGTGTACGGCATCGTGCTCGGCGGCTGGGCATCCGGATCCACCTACCCGCTGCTGGGTGGGGTGCGTTCGACCGCACAGGTCATCTCCTATGAGGTGGCCATGGGGCTGTCGTTCGCGGGCGTGTTCCTCTATGCCGGCAGCATGTCGACCTCGCAGATCATCGCCGCGCAGGATCGCGTCTGGTACGTCTTCCTGCTGCTGCCGTCGTTCGTGATCTACCTCATCTCGATGGTGGGTGAGACCAACCGGGCCCCCTTCGACCTGCCCGAGGCCGAGGGTGAGCTGGTGGCCGGTTTCCACACCGAGTACTCGTCGCTGAAGTTCGCGATGTTCATGCTCGCCGAGTACGTCAACATGACCACGGTTTCGGCGCTGGCGGCCACGTTGTTCCTGGGCGGCTGGCACGCGCCATGGCCGTTGAACATGTGGCACGGAGCCAACGCGGGCTGGTGGCCGGTGCTGTGGTTCACCGCCAAGGTGTGGGGATTTTTGTTCATGTACTTCTGGCTGCGCGCCACGCTCCCTCGGCTGCGCTACGACCAGTTCATGGCGCTGGGCTGGAAGCTGCTGATTCCCGTCTCGCTGGTGTGGGTGCTGATCGCGGCGGTGATCCGGTCCCTGCGCAACCAGGGCTACCAATACTGGACACCGGCGCTGGTGGTCAGCAGCATCGTCGTGGCAGCAATCCTGGTGATGTCGCTACGAAAACCGTTCAGCACGCCCAACGCCGTGACAAAGGCCCGGCGGCGCGGCAAGCAGCCCGCCGCCAGCCCCGACGAGCAAGGCGCCATGGAACCGCTGTTCCCGACGCCGCCGCTGCCCATGAAGCCGCTGGCTCAGCCAGTTGGTGCGAGCAAGGAGAACGCCCGTGGCTAAATTCTTGGACTCCATTGCCGGATTCGGCGTGACCTTCGGGTCAATGTTCAAAAAGACGGTCACCGAGGAGTATCCGGAGAAGCCGGGTCCGGTAGCGCCCCGGTATCACGGCCGCCATCAGCTCAACCGCTACCCCGACGGCCTGGAGAAATGCATCGGTTGCGAGTTGTGCGCTTGGGCCTGCCCGGCTGACGCGATCTACGTCGAGGGCGCCGACAACACCGACGAGCAACGGTTTTCCCCGGGTGAACGCTACGGCCGGGTGTACCAGATCAACTACCTGCGCTGCATCGGTTGCGGTCTGTGCATCGAGGCTTGTCCGACCCGGGCGCTGACCATGACCAATGACTACGAGTTGGCCGACGACAACCGTGCCGACCTGATCTATGAGAAGGACCGGCTGCTGGCCCCGCTGCAGCCCGAGATGACCGCGCCGCCGCATCCCAGGGCTGCCGGCGCCACCGACAAGGACTACTACCTGGGCAACGTGACCGCCGAAGGCTTGCGCGAAACACAGAAAACCGGAGAGTCGCGGTGACTTCGACCCTGGCTTCCAGTCTGGCCGCGGACACCATCACCGTTACCTCGACCGGTGAGGCGGTGACCTTCTGGATCCTGGGTGCGCTGGCGCTGGTCGGCGCGCTCGGGGTGGTGATGGCCGTCAATGCCGTGTACTCGGCGATGTTCTTGGCGATGACGATGATCATTCTGGCCGTGTTCTACATGATCCAGGACGCGCTGTTCCTGGGGGTGGTCCAGGTCGTCGTCTACACCGGCGCGGTGATGATGCTGTTCTTGTTCGTGCTAATGCTCATCGGTGTGGACTCCGCGGAGTCGCTCAAAGAGACGCTGCGCGGGCAGCGGGTCGCCGCGGTGGTGATCGGGGTCGGATTCGGCGTCCTGTTGATCGCCGCTATCGGCAATGTGGCGGCCGGAGGCTTCGCGGGGTTGACGGCCGCCAACGCCAACGGCAACGTCGAGGGCTTGGCGGCGCTGATCTTCTCGCGCTATCTGTGGGCCTTCGAGTTGACCAGCGCACTGCTGATCACCGCGGCCATCGGCGCGATGGTGCTAGCCCACCGGGAGCGCTTCGAGCGCCGCAAGTCCCAACGCGAACTCTCCCAGGAGCGCTTCCGCCCCGGCGGTCACCCCACGCCGCTGCCGAACCCCGGCGTCTACGCACGCCACAATGCGGTCGATGTCGCCGCGCTGCTGCCCGACGGCTCCTACTCCGAGTTGTCGGTCCCGGGGATCCTGCAGACCCGCGGGGCGGATGGACTCCAGACGCCTTCGCCCGAGGCCATCACAGGTGGTGCGTCATGAATCCCGCCAACTATCTGTATCTTTCGGCGCTACTGTTCACCATTGGCGCCTCCGGGGTGTTGTTGCGCCGCAATGCGATAGTCATGTTCATGTGTGTCGAGCTAATGCTCAACGCCGTCAACCTCGCGTTTGTCACGTTCGCGCGAATGCACGGGCATCTGGACGGACAAATGGTCGCGTTCTTCACGATGGTGGTCGCAGCCTGCGAAGTCGTCGTCGGTCTGGCCATCATCATGACGATTTTCCGTACCCGCAAATCGGCGTCGGTCGACGACGCGAACCTACTCAAAGGCTGATAGCGCCACAGTGACGAACTTTCTGGGGACTCAACACACCTGGCTGCTGGTGGCGCTGCCGCTGGCGGGTGCCGCGATCTTGCTGTTCGGCGGTAGGCGGACCGACGCGTGGGGACACTGGTTGGGTTGTGCGGCGGCCCTTGCCTCATTCGGCGTTGGCGCGACCATGCTCGCCGACCTCGTGGGGCGCTCCGCCGACGATCGGCTCATCCACCAAACGGTCTTCACCTGGATGCCGGTGAGCCAGCTGCAGGTGGACTTCGGACTGCAAATCGATCAGCTGTCCATTTGCTTCGTGCTGCTGATCACCGGAGTCGGATCGCTGATCCACATCTACTCGGTCGCCTACATGGCCGAAGACCCCGATCGCCGTAGGTTCTTCGGCTACCTCAATTTGTTCTTGGCCTCGATGCTGCTGCTGGTGGTCGCCGACAACTACGTGTTGCTCTACGTCGGGTGGGAAGGCGTGGGCCTGGCGTCCTACCTGCTGATCGGCTTCTGGTATCACAAGCCGTCGGCCGCCACGGCGGCCAAGAAGGCGTTCGTGATGAACCGGGTTGGCGACGCCGGGCTGGCTTTGGGCATGTTCGTCATGTTCAGCACCTTCGGCACGCTGGTCCTACGCCGGGGTCTTTGCCGGTGCGCCGGCCGCCAGCCGGGGAGCGCTGACCGCGATGGGTTTGCTGCTGCTGCTGGGGGCGTGCGCCAAGTCCGCCCAGGTGCCGCTGCAGGCCTGGTTGGGCGACGCGATGGAGGGCCCCACCCCGGTGTCCGCCCTGATCCACGCCGCCACCATGGTGACCGCCGGGGTGTACCTGATCGTGCGGTCCAACCCGCTCTACAACCTGGCGCCGGACGCACAGCTGGCCGTGGTCGTGGTGGGCACCGTCACGCTGCTGCTGGGGGCGGTCATCGGGTGCGCCAAGGACGACATCAAACGCGCGCTGGCCGCCTCGACGATGAGCCAGATCGGCTACATGGTGCTGGCCGCCGGCCTGGGCCCGGCCGGTTACGCGTTCGCGATCATGCACCTGCTCACCCACGGTTTCTTCAAGGCCGGACTGTTCCTGGGATCCGGATCGGTCATCCACGCGATGCATGAGGAACAGGACATGCGCCGGTACGGGGGGCTGCGCGCCGCCCTGCCCGTCACCTTCGTCACCTTCGGGCTGGGCTACCTGGCGATCATCGGTGTGCCACCCTTCGCGGGCTTCTTCTCCAAGGACGCGATCATCGAGGCAGCGCTGGGCGCCGGCGACACCCGCGGCTATGTGCTCGGCGGTGCGGCCCTGCTGGGAGCAGGGGTCACCGCGTTCTACATGACCCGGGTGATGCTGATGACCTTCTTCGGTGAGAAGCGGTGGGCGCCGGGAGCCCACCCGCACGAGGCTCCGGCCCTGATGACCTGGCCGATGATCCTGCTGGCCTTCGGCTCCGTCTTCTCCGGTGGTCTGCTGGCGATGGGCGGCACGCTGCAGCGTTGGCTCGAGCCCGTCGTCGGAGCCCATGAGGAAGCCACCCATGCGCTCCCGACCTGGGTCAGCACCACGGTGGCGCTCGGTGTCGTCGCCGTCGGTATCGCGGTCGCCTACCGGATGTACGGCACCGCTGCCATCCCCCGGGTGGCCCCCGTCCGGGTTTCGGTGCTGACGACGGCCGCGCGCGCCGACATGTATGCCGATGCCTTCAACGAGGAGGTGTTCATGCGCCCTGGCGCGCAACTGACCGACGCGGTGGTCGAGGTCGACAACGCGGGTGTGGACGGCTCGGTCAACGCTTTGGCCGGATTGGTGAGCATGACGTCGAATCGGTTACGACGAATGCAAACCGGCTTCGCCCGCAACTACGCGTTGTCGATGCTGGCCGGTGCGGTCCTGGTGGCCGCGGTGCTCTTGGCGGTGCAGCTGTGGTGAACTCACACGTACCGTGGCTGACGCTGCTGTGGCTGGTCCCGCTGGCCGCTTCGGTGCTCATCATCTTGCTGCCCCCGGGGCTGCGCCAGCTCGCCAAGTGGACCGGCCTGATCGCCAGCGTCGTGACGCTGGCGGTGTCGGTTGTCGTCGCTACCGGGTTCAAGCCGAGCGGCGAGCACTACCAGTTCGTCGAAAACCGTTCCTGGATCCCGGCGTTCGGCGCCAGCTACACGCTCGGGGTGGATGGCATCGCGGTGGTGCTGGTGCTGCTGACCACGGTGCTGATCCCGCTGCTGCAGATTGCCGGCTGGAATGACGGCGGCGAACGCACCAGGGGTGTGCACGCCTACGTCGCGTTGACGCTGGCCATCGAGTCGATGGTGCTGATCTCGGTGGTCGCGCTGGACGTCTTGCTGTTCTACGTGTTCTTCGAGGCCATGCTCATTCCGATGTACTTCCTCATCGGGGGTTTCGGGCAGGGCCGCGCGCGCTCCGCGGCCGCGGTAAAGTTCCTGCTGTACAACCTGTTCGGCGGGCTGATCATGCTGGCAGCGGTTATCGGGCTCTATGTGGTGACCGCCCAAAACGGGTCTGGAACTTTCGACTTCCGCGACATCGTGGCCGGCGTGCAGGGCGGACATTACGGCGAACATCCGGCGGTCTTCAAAGCCTTGTTCCTCGGATTCATGTTTGCGTTCGCCATCAAGGCCCCGCTGTGGCCCTTCCACCGCTGGTTGCCCGATGCGGCGGTGGAGTCCACGCCGGCGACCGCGGTGCTGATGATGGCGGTGATGGACAAGGTCGGCACGTTCGGCATGCTGCGCTATTGCCTGCAGCTGTTCCCGGACGCCTCAACCTATTTCCGTCCGTTGATCGTGACGCTGGCCATCATCGGCGTGATCTACGGCGCAGTCGTGGCGATCGGTCAGACCGACATCATGCGACTGATCGCCTACACGTCGATCTCGCACTTCGGGTTCATCATCGCGGGGATCTTCGTGATGACCACCCAGGGCCAGAGCGGTTCGACGCTGTACATGCTCAACCACGGACTGTCGACGGCCGCGGTCTTCCTGATCGCCGGCTTCCTGATCTCGCGCCACGGCAGCCGGGCGATCGCCGACTACGGCGGTGTGCAGAAGGTGGCTCCGGTGCTGGCCGGCACCTTCCTGGTTTCGGCCATGGCCACCCTGTCCTTGCCCGGCTTGGCCCCATTCATCAGTGAATTTCTGGTGCTGCTTGGCACTTTCAACCGCTACTGGCTGGCCGCGGCCTTTGGCGTCACCGCGCTGGTGCTTTCCGCCATCTACATGCTGTGGCTGTACCAACGCGTGATGACCGGACCGCTGGCCAAGGGCAACGAGCGCATCGGTGACCTGGTGCCACGCGAAATGATCGTGGTCGCGCCGCTGATCGCGATGTTGCTGATCCTCGGGGTCTATCCCAAACCCGTGCTCGATGTCATCAACCCGGCGGTCGAGCACACCATGAGCACCATCGGCCAGCACGATCCCGCGCCCAAGGTGCCACACCCGGTTTCGGGTGTGGGCGCCCCCCGGACAGCCGAAGGACCACACGAATGATCTTGCCCAGCCCAAGCATCGAATACTTCCTGCTGTGTCCGATGCTCATCGTTTTCGGCATCGCCGTCGTCGGCGTGCTGGCCGAGGCGTTCCTGCCGCGCCGGCTGCGATACGGCGCGCAGGTGACGCTGGCCCTGAGCGGGTTGGTGGCCGCATTCATCGCGCTCATTGTGGTGGCCCGGTCGATTCCGGTGACTGGCCGCCGCGCCGTGCTCGGGTCGATGGCAGTGGATCGACCAACGCTGTTCTTACAGGGCACGGTGTTGCTGGTGGCGGTGATGGCGGTCATCTTCATCGCTGAACGCAGTGCCCACCGGGTGGCCGCCCAGACCAAGACGGCGGTCGCCGCGGGCAGCGGCGGACTCGACTCCTTCACGCCGCAGGCTTCGGCCGTGCCCGGCAGCGACGCCGAACGCGAGGCGCAACGTGCGGGGGCAGCGCAAACCGAAATCTTCCCGCTGCTCACGCTTTCCGTCGGCGGCATGATGGTATTTCCCGCGGCCAACGACCTGTTGACCATGTTTGTCGCGCTCGAAGTGCTCTCCCTGCCGCTGTATCTGATGTGCGGACTAGCGCGACACCGCCGGTTGCTGTCGCAGGAATCGGCGCTGAAGTACTTCCTGCTGGGCGCGTTCTCTTCGGCCTTCTTTCTCTATGGTGTCGCGTTGCTCTACGGCGCTACCGGCTCGCTGACGCTGACCGGTATCCGGGATTCGCTGGCGGCACGCAGCGATATGTCCATGGCGTTGGTGGGCGTCGGTCTGCTGTCGGTCGGTCTGCTGTTCAAGGTTGGCGCTGTCCCCTTCCACTCGTGGATTCCCGATGTGTACCAAGGCGCACCCACGCCGATCACCGGGTTCATGGCGGCGGCCACCAAGGTTGCGGCTTTCGGCGCCCTACTTCGGGTGGTCTACGTGGCGCTGCCTCCGCTGCACGATCAGTGGCGGCCGGTGCTGTGGGCGATTTCGATATTGACCATGGCGGTTGGCACCATCACCGCGGTGAACCAGACCAACGTCAAACGGATGCTTGCCTATTCGTCGGTCGCACACGTCGGCTTCATCCTGACCGGCGTGATCGCCGACAACTCGGCGGGTCTGTCGGCGACGCTGTTCTACCTGGTTGCCTACAGCTTCAGCACGGTGGGCGCATTCGCCATCGTCGGCTTGGTCCGCGACGCGAAAGGGGTCGAGGACGCCAACCTGTCCCATTGGGCCGGGCTGGGTCAGCGCTCCCCGATTGTGGGCGTGATGCTGTCGATGTTCCTGCTGGCGTTCGCCGGCATCCCGCTGACGAGCGGGTTCATCAGCAAGTTCTCCGTGTTCAAGGCCGCCGCCGAGGGCGGTGCGGCGCCGTTGGTGGTCATCGGTGTCATCTCCAGCGGAGTGGCCGCCTATTTCTACGTCCGGGTGATCGTGTTGATGTTCTTCACCGAAGAGTCCAGCGACACACCGCAAGTGGTGGCGCCCGGCATCTTGAGCAAGGCGGCGATCGCGGTTTGTGCGGCGGTCACTGTGCTGCTGGGGATCCTGCCGCAACCGGTGCTCGACCTCGCCAACCAGGCCGCCCACTTGCTGCACTGAACCAGCTGTGGGGTGACCCGGCTGGCGACTCACGGGGGTAACCGCCCCTACCAGCGGGCTAGAGGTGGAAAAACCCCGACTGGTTGTCCATGGTGTTGAAGAAGCCCGAAGTGAAGGCTCCTGAGCTGAAGACGCCCGAGGTGAACGAAATGGTGAATAACGGCGCCACGTACACAAAACCGTTGTCACCGGAGTTTGCGATACCGATGTTCAGAAAGCCGTTGTTGAACAGCCCCCTGTTGAGGCCGCCCCCGGAGTTACCGATGCCCGCGGTGCCGGGGCCCATGTTGAAAAAGCCCGATGTCCCCTGGTTGAAATGAATGGGGAACGGCGGCGCCGGCGGCGGAAGCGTCTTGGTGGTTTCGTACTGGGCGTTTTGGATACCGGAGGTATCGACACCGGAGTTGTTGAAGCCGGAGAGTCCGGTACCGGTATTGCCGAAGCCCGAGTTCGGGCCAGCCTGGGTGGCGGAACTCGCGATGGACGTGTTCAGGTTGCCCGAATTGAGCAGACCGGTATTGATGTCCCCCGAATTCCCCCATCCGGTGTTGGTGCTGCCCGAGTTGAAGTCACCGGTGTTGACGTCGCCAGCGTTGAAGCTGCCGGTGTTCGACAGGCCCGAGTTTCCGAAGCCGAAGTTGCCGCCGCCACCGTTGCCGAAACCGAAATTGCCGCCTCCCGCGTTCCAGGCGCCGAAGTTGGCGGCACCAGCGTTCTGAACGCCCGTATTGACGCTGCCGGAATTTTCGAATCCCGTGTTGGTATCACCGGAGTTCAAGAAGCCGTAGTTACCGTTGCCCGAGTTGAAGAAGCCCACGTTGTGATCACCAGAGTTGAAGAACCCGATGTTGTTGCTTCCCGAGTTGCCAAAACCCGTGTTGGCGAGTCCGGTGTTCAACGCGCCAATGCCCATCTGGTTGTCGCCGGTGAGCCCAAAGCCAATGTTGTTGTTACCGGTGTTGGCAAACCCCACGTTGCCATCTCCGAGATTGGCGAAGCCAAAGTTGTTGCTGCCAAGGTTGGCAAAGCCGCGGTTGGTGTCGCCGATATTTCCGCTGCCGATGTTACTGCTGCCGGTATTACCGTTGCCGAAGTTGTGACTGCCGAGGTTGCCACTGCCGACATTACTGTCACTGCCGACCGATGAGAGCACCCCGTTTCCGCTACCCAGATTCGAATTGCCGTAGTTGCCGCTGCCCAGGTTTCCGTCGCCGTAGTTGCCACTGCCGACGTTGGAGCCGCCGGTGTTTCCGCTCCCGAGGTTGAGGTTGCCGATGTTGCCGCTGCCCAGGTTGTTATCCCCGGTGTTGCCGTTGCCCAGGTTGAAGTCGCCAATATTGCCCAGCCCCAGGTTGAAAGCGGGAATTGCCGATGCGGCGGCCTGTAGCTGACCTACCCCCGGTAGGCCCGAGATCCATTGCTGTAGCCCCGCCTCCCAGGACGGCAATGCTGCCGCTGCCGCCGACGCCCCACCGTGATAGCCCACCATCGCCGCCACATCCGCGGCCCACATCTGCTCATAGGCGCCTTCGGTCGCAGCGATCGCCGGCGCATTCTGCCCAAACAGATTCGACATCACCAACTGCACAAACACATTGCGATTGGCCGACACCGCCACCGGATGCACCATCGCCGAGCGCGCCGCCTCAAAAACCTCGGCAACCGCCCTGGCCTGGGCCGAAGCCCCCACCGCACGCGCCGCCGCCGCGCTCAACCAACCCGTATAGGGCGCCGCCGCAGCCGCCATCGCCGCGGCCGCCGCACCCTGCCAGACCTGACCCGCCAGCCCCGAAGTCACCGACTCAAACGACCGCGCCGCGGTCCCCAATTCCTCAGCCAGCCCACCCCAGGCCACCGCGGCATCCAGCATCGGCGCAGCCCCAGCACCGGCAAACATCCGCACCGAATTGATCTCCGGCGGCAGCAGCAAGAAGCTCATCACTCAGTCCTTCCGTGAACCACACCAAGCGTCAGTCCGCGGCGGTTTGCCATGACGCGTGGCCATGCGCTCCGCTCGACCAGTAGCAATAGACTGTAGGCAAAACTTGCCGCTTTGCCAGCGGTTCTGTCAAATTCCGTCGGTTTCTGGGCAATTGCACGAGAAATCGCTGGAATCCGGCTGCCGATCGTGCACACAATTCCAGAATGCCATTTCAATTTCTCGCGCGCATTGGCACGGCCCCCGAAATATCCCAGCCCGCATGGCCGGCCCGACGTTGTGGCGGTGGCCGTCGGTGCACCGGCTCCTACCAAACCGCCCCGCCACCCTCACCGCGGCACCAAGCGACATGGGCATGGGCATGGGCATGGGCATGGGCATGGGTACTGCAGCTTCACCAGTGCGGGCTTCCCGAGACCCACGCTAGCTGAGTGGAAATCCCCGACATTGCGGTTTCCTGCGCTTTTAGAACCCGCGTTGTAATCGCCGGAATTGTCATGGCCCGCATTCTCCGCGCCACCGTTGCGGCAAACTGGGTGGCCATCTCCCGGATTGGAAAAGCCCACATTTGGTCTCCGGAGTTGAAACTCCAATATTGCTGTTCCCAGGGTTGCCGAACCCATATTTCTGCCGCCGGTGTTCAGTGAACCAATAAAATTCAAGGGCCGATGCTTTCGCCGCCGAAGTTCCATTCGCCAGTGTTTGCCCAGCCGGCGTTGACGGTGGGCGACGTGAACAGCGCCCGCTTCGACCGTGTGCACGGGCACGCGCCTCATGAGCAACCGACTAGGCAGCGCAGATTGCTGGGCGCCACCAGGCGTGACCAATGGCTGGCGCGGAGCCGCCGGACGGATCTTCCGATACGGGAGCCCCTAGGACTGCCCGAAGAAGCCCGCCGTGTTGTCGGTTTCGTTGAACGCTCCTGATGAGCTATCACCCGAGTTGGCAAGACCGGAGCTGCCGTCGCCGGAGTGCCCGAAGCCCGAACTACCCGAACCCGTCACATTGAAGCCCGTGTTGAACGAGCCGGTATTCCCGACTCCGGTGTTGAATCCGGTCCCGGCATTGTTGAAGCCGACCTGATACTCACCTGTGTTCCCGAAGCCCGAGCCGACGCTGAAGAAGCCCGTGTTCATGTTCTGGAAGCCGGATACGCCGCCGCCGAACGTCGCATCGTTGGTGTTGTTGAAGCCGGACACGTTGTCGCCGGTATTCCCGAAGCCTGACTGGGTGGCACCGGCTGGGGTGTCGGCGCTGCCCACGGTGGTGTTGAAGTCACCCGAGTTGAGGAAGCCGGTGTTGACGCTGCCGGCGTTGCCGCCGCCAGTGTTGAGGTCACCCGAGTTGAAGAATCCCGTGTTCCCACCGATGAACGTGGCTGAGCCCCCGGAATTGAAGAAACCGGTGTTGCTGTAGCCGGCGTTACCGGAGCCCATGTTTGAACCACCGGCATTGCTATCACCCACATTGCTGGAGCCCGCGTTGCTGAAACCGAGGTTGTTGGCGCCCGCGTTACCGAAACCGGTGTTGAGCCCGCCTGAATTCCAGAAGCCGGAGTTCACGCCGCCGGAGTTGCCAAAACCGGTGTTGCCGTCCCCGGAGTTGAACACCCCGACGTTGCCGCTGCCGGAGTTGAAGAATCCGATGTTGTTGTCACCGGAGTTGCCGAAACCGAAATTCCCGGTGCCCGCGTTCAACGAACCGATGCCGACCTGGTTATCTCCGGTGAGACCGAAACCGATGTTGTTGTTACCCACGTTGCCGAATCCGAAGTTGTTATTTCCGATATTCGCCAACCCGATGTTGGACAAACCGATGTTGGCGCTGCCGAGGTTGAAGGCACCGAGGTTTGCGTCACCGATGTTGTTCCCGGTGCTGAACGACACGGGGTCCATGCCGTTGGCGTTGCCGAAGTTTCCGCTCCCAAGGTTGCCGAGACCGAAGTTTCCGTTCCCCAAGTTTCCGCCGCCGAAGTTGAGGTTGCCGTTGTTGCCGCTACCGAAGTTGGTATTGCCGATGTTGCCATTGCCCAGGTTGGCGAAACCAAAGTTCCCACCACCGAGGTTGAGGTTGCCGATGTTGCCGCCGCCCAGGTTCAGATTTCCGAAGTTTCCGCTGCCCAGGTTGAACGAGCCGTTGTTTCCGCCGCCGAGATTCCACTGGCCCGAGTTGCCCAGGCCAGTGTTGACGGTAGGCAAGTTGAACAACGCTGCCGCGGGCGCCGCCGCCGCTTGACCTATGCCGGGCAACCCCGACAACGCCTGCTGCCACGACGGCAGCCCCGCCGCGGCAGCCGAGGCGCCACCGTGATACCCGACCATCGCGGCCACGTCCGCGGCCCACATCTCCTCATACGTGCCTTCGGTCGCCGCGATCGCCGGCGCGTTCTGACCGAACAGATTCGACATCACCAACTGCACAAACACGTTGCGATTGGCCGCCACCGCCAGCGGATGCACCATCGCCGACCGCGCCGCCTCAAACGCAGACGCCACCATCTTGGCCTGCCCGGCCGCCCCCGCCGCCCGGGCCGCTGCCGCACTCAACCAACTCGAGTAGGGCGCCGCGACCGCCGCCATCGCCTTCGCCGCCGCGCCCTGCCACGCCTGACCCGTCAATCCCGAGGTCACCGATGCGAACGACTCCGCCGCCGTCCCCAACTCTGCCGACAGCCCATCCCAGGCCACCGCTGCCTCCAACATCGGCGCGGACCCCGCGCCAGCGAAGATTCGCAATGAATTGATCTCCGGAGGCAACACCGCAAAGCTCATCAGCCCATCCCTTTCTCGAAGTCGCTACAGACCGCGGCCCCGCACCCGGACACGTCCATATCTGGCCCTGCTCAGACGGTCGGCCCCTGGACCCAGCCTGTAGAACAGGACTCTAGGAAAATCGGAGTCCGATATCCGGGGTTTCGCGAAATTTCTTTTACGTGCCGGAAATACGCCGGTCCGCGCCGGCCCGCCATCCTCGCCGGCGCCGCAAAAACGTTCAGTGCAGAAACGGACGGGTGGCCAATACATAGATTGCCAGCACCGCCAACGGCGCCGCCAATGGCAACCACGGCACCTGCAGCGGAAATGCGGTGGCCGCCAGGCCTGCGAACGCAAATCCAAGGGCGGCAACGATAGTCGGCCAGGTAGCCATCGCGACGCCGGCGGGAGCCCCGGCCGCGTGCCGGCTCACCAGGTAGGCCACGGCGCAAAGGCCACACAGTGCGGCAAGCAATTGCGACGGCGCCGACAACACCAGCGCCAGCACCGTCAGCAATACCGCAACCGTTGCCGCCGCACGCACCAAGATTCCCGCTACCAAGGCAATGACGGCTCCGGCCAGAGCGACGATTACCGGCCCGTGAGCTCCGGCACCGGCGGCGCCCACCATCAGCAGCCCGAATACCGGGCAAAGGACTCGACTGCCGGTTCCGGCCACCGATCCCATGTCAGGCGCTCCCCCGCAGCCGTCCGCGGATCCGACGGCGGCGATCGGGCAACGCCGCCATCGACTGCTCGAGTGCGCGGTTTCCCGGCCAGTCGAGTACGTCGACGCCCACCGTTGCCATGTCCCGATACATCCCGGCACGCTGCAGCGCCCACATCCGGACCACGAGCGGGTCCTGCTCCCCCTCGAAAGGAGCGCTGTCGAGTACGTCCACGGCAACCACGACATGGCCCCGCTTACGCAAGTCGATCAGCGCCAGCGCGAATTCGGTGTCCAGCAACGTGGAGAACGCGATGACAATGGCCCCGGCCGGAACGGCGGCACGCGGAGCGAGTGTCCCGGTCGTCTTCTCGAACCGGTCGCCGCTACCGAGCACGGTGTCGAGCACCCGATAGAACTGGCGTTGGCCGATGTCGGCTCCCATCCACCGCGGGCGATTGCCGCCCAGCGCGATGATCCCGGCCCGATCACCATTGCGCAGGGCGGTCTGAACCACCTGAGCCGCCCCGCGCGCTACTCGCTCGGTGGCTTCGCTGGCCGGGCCCGGCGGCTGCCGGTAAGTGTC
The DNA here is from genome assembly GCF_003391395.1 of Mycobacterium marinum. Taxonomy (NCBI): domain Bacteria; kingdom Bacillati; phylum Actinomycetota; class Actinomycetes; order Mycobacteriales; family Mycobacteriaceae; genus Mycobacterium; species Mycobacterium marinum. Next base: position 1,623,529 of record NZ_CP024190.1, on the reverse strand, counting down.
GATCAGCACGATGACGTCGGCGGCACGGTCGGTCAACCGCTGCGTCACATGCAAACGTCCGCGCCGCGCGCTGACCGCCCAGTTCACCGCCCGCAGCTGGTCCCCCGGAACGTAGGGGCGAATGTCGGCGTATTCGACGCCTGGGCCGATGTACCGGGTGAGGTGGGCACCCAACCGGTCGAGCAGCTCGGTCTGTGGAATGGCCGTCGGCTGCGGCGGTGTGAGCGGAAAGACGACCACCTGGGCGGCCTCGACCGTCCCATCGCCCATCAACAGCCCGCCGCGCGCGACGACATCGACGCGCGCCTCGATGGGATAGCGGCCCCACCGCTGTGTCACCACCTCAACGCTTTTTGCCTGGCGTGAACTCGACTCGTCGATGTCGAGCTGCATGCCGGCCGGCGCCCGGACGGTGACCAGGACCGCCTCGCTCCCCTCCCCGGCCGCCGAATCCACTGTTGCCCAAACCTTCACGCTCACCCGCTCGTCTTCAAAGCAACGCTGCAGATCGGGCTCGGCGTGCACATGAACGGTCGGGACCGGCCGCTGCCAGTAGATCGAGCACAGCACGCCGAGCAGTGGCGCCGCGAACGCGATCAGTTGCCACCGGCCGGCAATGACGGCGGCGGCCAGGGCCACTCCGGCGCACGTGGCGACGGACAGCGTCAGTGGCGAAGCACGCCAGCGCAACTCGACATCACGAGTTTGGATCACATCGCGCCGTCGCTCATCGGCTTCCCGCATTGGTGCGCGGAACGGGCAAGCGCCGCAACAGTTCTGCGATGACATCGGCTCCCTGGATCTTGCGCACCCACATCTCCGGACGCAAGGTGATCCGGTGCGCGATTGACGCGGTAGCAAGCGCTTTGACGTCTTCGGGGATCACATAGTCGCGCCCGAGTAGCAGCGCCCGGGCACGGGAGAGCTGGACCAGGTCGAGTTCGGCCCGAGGGCTGGCACCGACGGCGACCTGCGGATGGTTGCGGGTCGCGGTGGCCAGCGACACCACGTAGTGCAAGACATCGTCGTGAACGGTCACCTGCTCGACCGATTCCCGCATGGCCAACAGGTCGTGCAGGTCCACCACCTGGTTCACCGTCGCCTCGGCTGACCCGCGTTCGAGCCGGCGCCGCAGCATCGCCGTCTCATCCTGTTCGGAGAGGTAGCGCAGTTCGAGCCGGATGGCGAACCGGTCCAGCTGCGCCTCCGGCAGTGGATAGGTGCCCTCGTACTCGATCGGGTTGTCCGTGGCCAACACGATGAACGGCATGGGCAACTTGTGCGTTTGGCCGTCGATACTGACCTGTCCTTCGGCCATCGCCTCCAGCAGCGCTGCCTGGGTCTTGGGCGGCGTGCGATTGATCTCGTCGGCCATCAGCAGGTTGGTGAAGATCGGCCCCGCCCGAAACTCGAAGCGACCCGATTGCATGTCGTAGATGGTGGAGCCGAGCAGGTCTGCCGGCAGCAGATCGGGAGTGAACTGCACCCGTTTGAACTCCAGCCCCAACGCGGCGGCAAACGAGCGCGCGATCAACGTCTTACCCAGGCCGGGGAGGTCTTCGATGAGAACGTGGCCCCGAGCCAGTACCGCGGTGAGTATCAGGGTCAGTGCCGCGCGTTTGCCGACCACGACGCGTTCGATCTCGTCGATCACCGCCTCGCAGGCAGCGGTCGTCAGCGCGGCCGGCATGGTCATGTTCGGCTCACATCCGCTCCCGCTTCAACTCCCGATGCCAAGGGCCTGTCACACCTGCTCCAACCGCTGCAGTATCGCTTCGAGGGTCGCACGGCCGGGACCGGGCTGGCGATCCCCGGTGCGCGCGACATTGTTCGGATTGACCCACTCCCACAGGTCCTCCCCGAACAGCATGCGCCCGGTGGCGTGAAATGCCGCCGGATCTTTGGCTTGCCGCTGCCCGGTCGCGATTTCGTATCGTCGCGCCAGCATCGGACGCAAATGCCGGTCCCAGTCCGCCCGGGTGGATTCCGACCTACGGATCGTGGTCTCGGTACCCGACAGCCAGCGACGCAGTCCGTCGCCCACGTCATCGGGGTCCGTCTCGGCCGGCGGCGCCATTGCGTGCCCTACCACTCGACGAATGTTGAGCAGCACCAGGGCGACGGCCACCCCCGATGCCGCCAGGACCAGTCGGTGGTCACGCACGGCCAGCGTCAGCAACTCCACCGCGACAATGAGCAAAACGCCCAGCACAATAAGCCTTTTCACATTTCATCGCCTCGGCCGGTCGAGGCACCCACGGGCGCCGCGAGTTCGTCGAGCACTAGCCGCAGAACGCGCACCGCCAGCTCGCGGTGGCCCTCGTTCATGACATGCGTGCTGAACCGCGCTTCAGCGAACAGGTTCACCAGCTGTACGGCGTTATCGGCCTGCAGCGCATGATGTTGCACTGCGCGCGCCAACACCTCGGTTGGGGTGTCGAAGTCCTGCGGCGCGGCCGCGGGGACATTGGCCAGTTCGCGTTCCATGGCCGCATAGCAGGCGATGATCGCCTCGCGTGGATCGCGCTCGAGGTCGGCCATCTCGGCCAGTCCGACTTTGGCCGCCCGCACCAGCAGCTGCGAACGTTGCGGCGGGTCCGGGGATTCGCCGGCAACGTCGGTGTGGGTATTGGAGGTCTCGGCACGCCATCGGCGCCGCCACAGAACCGCCACCGCAGCCAGGATGGTCATGAGCAACGGGGCTGTTGCTGCGAGCAGAATTTCGAGGGTATTGATGTTGTCGTCGGAAGGCTGTTGTGGGTGTTGCGGCCTGGGCGCACCGTCGCCGGTCGGCGCCGGCACGCCGGGATCGGAAACGGGCGCCGACTGCACGACTTCGTCCGGGGTAAACAGGCGCGACAGCAGCAGCGTGAGCAGTAGATAGGCGGCAATCACCGCTAGTCCGATCAGCAACACCCGCCAACTGGTTCGTCGGTGTCCGCCGCCAAGCATTTGGGCGAGGTCCCCCGCGCTGGGCACCACTGCGCGCGGATCCCGCAGCCGCGCAATGATGGCGAATGCCATCAAGGCGACACTGCCGCTCAAGACCGCTATGACGAATACCAGCGCCGGACGGCTGGTGGCCGGTTCGGTGTGCGAGGTGCCATCGTCGTCCGGGAGATAGCCGCGCAGGGCAGCGGCAACCAGAATCAGCAACACGATCAGCGCAACAACGCGTCCCGTCGGCTTGTCAATTCCGGGCATCGGCACACACCTGCCTGCCGCCATCTGCGGCATGGTCTTTGTTCATAGTTGCACGTCAGGAGTCCGCGCCGCCAGGAACACGCACACTATCGCTGGCCGCCTCGGCGCCCTGGGCGCTAGTCGCGCCCGAACGCCCGAAAGCTACCGTCGAGGACTTCGTGATGGCCGATGGTGCGCCCGGTGACCAGGTCGGCATCCACCGACGCCAGCACCACGGCCGCTCGCGCGAATTCCTCCGCCGAAGCGGTGTCATCGAATTCGCGTGCGTAATAGGACAGCCCCGGGGTCGGAATCGGCTTCGAAGGCGCCAGCGCGTTCACCGCGATGTGGTGGTCGGCGAGATCGAAAGCCGCACATTGGGTCAGGTGTTCGAGCGCGGCTTTGGAGCCGCCGTATCCGGGCAGGACGCCGCCGCTGCGGTCGGGATAGGGCCCGTCGCCGGGTAGCCGGGATGCCACCGAAGTGATGTTGATGATCGAGCCGGCCCCGGCCGCGATCATGTCGGGGCAGCTCAGTTGCATCAACTCGTATGCGGCAAAAACCGAAGTCTCGAAGTGCCGGCGGTACGCCGCCAACGGGACGCTGACGAATCCGGGCCAGCCCGGCTTGCCGACCGCGGCTCTGCTGGATTTGGCGCGCGGTGCCGCACCGGGCACCGGTGGCCGTCCGGGGGCGGTGAACGCGGCGTTGTTCACCAGAATTGTGATGGGGCCCAGGCTGTCCCGCGCCGCCGTCACCAGCGCCGCGACGTCGTCGCGGTCGGTCAGATCGGCGCGCACCGCCACCGCACGTCCCCCTGCCGCCTCGATCTGGGCGACGGTGTCACCGATGGTTCCGGGCAAGCGGCTGTCCCACACCTGCTCGGTACGCCCGGCCACGACAACGGCGGCCCCTTCGGCGGCCAAGGCAAGCGCAATGGCGCGCCCCAGCCCACGGCTGGCGCCGGTGACGATGGCCGCCCGCCCGGCGAGCGCACCCGTCACCGGGTCACACCATGCACGAGTATCGCGGTGGTCTGATCCACCCACGCCTCGTCGAGCATCTGGTCCGGGTACAGCAGCACCCGCAGCATCGTGGCTCCCCCGATCAATTCGATCATCCGGTTCGGATCCACGTCGGGATGCGCCTCGCCACGGTCGACGGCCTCCTGCAGCCGGATACGCACCGTGGCGAACAACTCGGTGAAACGCGACAGCACCCGGGCGTTGAGGTCGGCGTCCGCGGTCATGTCGGCGACCAGCCCCGGCAATGCGGCTCGAACCACCGGGGTGGTGAAGACATCGCGCGTCGCCGCGACCATCATCCTGATATCCCCGGCGAAGTCGCCGGCCGGAGCCGACAGCGCGCTGGGCGTCACCGGAAACGCGGCCTCATGGACCAGCTCGGCCTTGCTCGACCACCGCCGGTACAACGCAGACTTGGTGGTGCCCGCCCGCTCCGCGACAGCAGCCAGGCTGAGGTTGGAATAGCCGATTTGCACAAGCAGTTCCATGGTCGCGCTCAAAATGGCAAAGTCGATGCGGGGATCCCGCGGCCGCCCGGCGCCGGGGGCCTTGTCAAGGGAAGAGGGGTCTGCTTTCATAACGCTACCTACCGTATCGTAATTGCCTCTTGAAGGAAGCAGCTGTGGCCAATGAAACGCCGGTCGAAGATGTAGCCCACCTACAGCGCTCCAGCCGCGACATGACGACTTTGCCGGCAGTGATGGCACGGTGGCTGGCGGGCGTGCTGCCCGGCAACGCGGCACCCGAGGTGACCGTGGAAAGCGGTGTCGACTCGACGGGGATGTCTTCGGAAACGATCATCTTGACCGCACGTTGGCACGAGGATCACCGGCCGGTGCAGCAGAAGCTGGTGGCCCGGGTGGCGCCGGCCGCCGGCGACGTGCCCGTGTTCCCCAGCTATCGACTCGACCACCAATTCGAAGTCATCAAGCTGGTGGGTGAACTCAGCGACGTCCCGGTGCCCCGAGTGCGCTGGATGGAACCCACCGGAGAAGTGCTGGGGACGCCGTTTTTTCTGATGGACTACGTCGAGGGCCTGGTACCGCCCGACGTGATGCCCTACACGTTCGGCAACAACTGGTTCGCCGATGCGCCGGCCGAACGGCAGCGTGAGCTACAGGACGCCACCGTCGGACTGTTGGCCATGCTGCATTCAATACCGAACCCGCAAGACACATTTGGCTTCCTGTCCGACGGTCCGTCCGGTGACACCGCGCTGCGCAGGCATTTCGACTGGGTGCGCTCGTGGTACGACTTCGCGGTACCTGGCATCGGCAAATCCGCGCTGATAGAGCGGACCTTCCAGTGGCTGCAAGAGCACTGGCCCAGCGAGGTGGCCGCACGCGAACCGGTGCTGCTTTGGGGCGACGCCCGGGTGGGCAACGTCTTGTACCGCGACTTTCGGCCCGTGGCGGTACTGGACTGGGAGATGGTCACGTTGGGACCCCGCGAACTCGATGTCGCGTGGATGATATTTGCGCACATGGTTTTTGAAGAACTTGCCGGATTGGCGACGTTGCCCGGGCTACCCACGGTGATGCGCGAGGACGACGTACGCCGCACCTACCAGCGACTCACCGGTACCCAACTTGGTGACCTGCACTGGTTTTACGTCTATTCCGGAGTCATGTGGGCCTGCGTCTTCATGCGCACCGGGGCGCGTCGGGTGCATTTCGGTGAAGTGGAAAAGCCCGACGATGTCGAATCACTTTTCTACCACGCTGGATTGATGAAACGTCTGATCGGAGATGAGCGCTGATGCCGCAACCACTTGGCCCCCTCGACGAGTACCCGGTACATCAACTTCCCCAACCGATCGCCTGGCCCGGCTCCTCCGACCGCAATTTCTACGACCGCTCCTACTTCAACGCCCATGACCGCACCGGAAACATCTTTGTGATCAGCGGTATCGGCTACTACCCCAACCTCGGCGTCAAGGACGCGTTCCTGCTGATCAGGCGCGGGGATACCCAAACCGCGGTGCACCTTTCGGACGCGATCGATCAGGACCGGCTGCACCAGCATGTCAACGGCTACCGGATCGACGTGATAGAGCCGCTGCGCAAGCTGCGCCTGGTGCTGGACGAAACCGAAGGCGTGTCAGCCGATCTCACCTGGGAGGGGTTGTTCGACGTCGTTGCGGAGCAGCCGCATCTGCTGCGGTCCGGCAACCGGGTGACCCTGGATGCGCAGCGCTTCGCCCAGCTGGGCACCTGGAGCGGCCAAATCCAGGTCGAGGGGCAGCAGATCGACGTCGACCCGGCGACCTGGATCGGTAGTCGGGACCGATCGTGGGGCATCCGGCCGGTCGGCGAGCCCGAGCCGGCTGGGCGACCCGCTGACCCGCCGTTTGAGGGCATGTGGTGGCTGTATGTCCCCATGGCGTTCGACGACTTCGCGATCGTGCTGATCATTCAAGAGGAGCCCAGCGGATTCCGCTCGCTCAATGACTGCACCCGGATCTGGCGTGATGGCCGCGTCGAACAGCTGGGCTGGCCGCGGGTAAAGATTCACTACCGCTCGGGCACCCGCATCCCGACCGGGGCAACCATCGACGCCACCAGACCCGATGGCACGCCGGTGCACTTCGATGTGGAATCCAAGCTGGCGGTTCCGATTCATGTCGGCGGTGGCTACGGCGGCGATTCGGACTGGCTGCACGGCATGTGGAAGGGCGAGAAGTTCGTCGAGCGGCTGACCTACGGCATGACCGATCCGGCGATCATCGCGCGGTCCGGCTTCGGCGTCATCGACCACGTGGGCCGCGCGGTATGCCGTGACGGCGACACGGATCCGGTGGAAGGCTGGGGCCTCTACGAGCACGGGGCGCTGGGACGCCACGACCCGTCGGGATTCTCCGACTGGCTCACGGTTGCGCCCTGACCGCACCGCGCGTTGCTCGACGCCCGGCGTACGCGATCAGAGCGCCAAGAACCTGGTATTTCACACCGCATCCGCAGTAGGATCCAGTTTGCCGAGCGTATCGATGGAGATCCGAGCCGCAGCCCGGGTGTAACGACCCAGCGGAGGTGTGACATGACGCTTGTTGACGTGGTGCCCGGCATGGTGCAGGCCGCCGCAAACGATCTGGCAGGCCTGAATTCGACCCTTAATGCGGCCAATGCGGCCGCCGCTACCCGGATAACAACGGTCGTGGCCGCGGCCCAAGACGAGGTGTCGGCGGCGATCGCGGCGCAGTTTTCCGGCCATGGCCTGGCCTATCAGCAGCTCAGTACCCAGGTGGGGGTCTTTTCCGACCAGTTCGTGGCGGCCCTGAGCGCCAGCGCCAGCGGCTATTCCGCCGCGGAAGCGGCCAACACCGGCCCGCTGCAGCAGCTGTTGACCATCGTCAACGCGCCGTTGCTGGCGGCCACGGGGCGCCCGCTGATCGGCAACGGCGCCAACGGGGCCCCGGGGACCGGAGCCAACGGTGGCGATGGCGGCTGGTTGCTCGGTGACGGCGGGATCGGCGGCTCGGGCACACCGGGCACCGTCGCCAACCCGACCGGCGGGGTCGGCGGGGCTGGCGGGGCGGCGGGACTCTTGGGCTCGGGAGGCGCCGGCGGGGCCGGCGGGAGCTCGCCGTTGGGCGACGGAGGTGCCGGCGGGGTCGGCGGAGCCGGCGGATGGTTGTCGGGTAACGCCGGGGCCGGCGGGGCCGGCGGGCCCGGCTTGTTCGGCTTCACCGGCGGCGCCGGTGGGGCCGGCGGGGCCGGCGGACTGTTGGGTGCCGGGGGCCTCGGGGGTGCCGGCGGGTACGGCCCCGGCGGGGTCGGCGGGACCGGTGGGGCCGGTGGCGCCGGCGGGCTGCTGGCCGGGCTGGTCGGTGCCGGCGGCGGCCATGGCGGGACCGGCGGGTTCGGTGCCGGTGGGACCGGGGGCGATGGCGGGGCGGGCGGCAACGCCGGACTGTTCGGTGGCCCGGGTGGGGCCGGCGGCACGGGCGGAGTCGGTACCGGCGGGGACGGGGGCAATGGTGGGGCCGGCGGCAACGCCGGCACGCTGTTCGGCACGGGCGGGGCCGGTGGGGCCGGTGGCAGCGGAGTTGCCGGCGCCGGCGGGGTCGGCGGGGCCGGTGGCAACGCCGGGTTGCTGTTCTCGGCCGGCGGCGTCGGCGGTGCCGGCGGGTACGGCTCCTCCGACGGCGGCGCGGGCGGGGCCGGCGGCAACGGCGGGCTGCTGTACTCCAACGGCGGGGTCGGCGGGACCGGCGGGTACGGCGCTGCCGCCGCCGGTGGTGCCGGCGGGGCCGGCGGCAGGGCCGGCCTGGCGATCGGCGGCGGTGGGGCCGGCGGGGCCGGCGGCGAGGGCGCCACCACCGGCGGGGACGGTGGTGCGGGGGGCACTGGGGTGCTCATCGGCAACGGCGGCAATGCCGGTGTCGGCGGGACCGGCCCGGCGGCCGGCGCGACGGGGGTCGGCGGGACCAGCGGGCTGTTGCTGGGGCTGGACGGATTCAACGCGCCAACCAGCACCTCGCCACTGCATACCTTCCAACAGCAGGCACTGGGCGCGGTCAACGCGCCCGTCCAGACCCTCACCGGGCGCCCGCTGATCGGCAACGGCACCCCCGGGGCCGCGGGCAGCGGCGCCGCCGGGACCGCGGGCGGATGGGTGTTCGGTGACGGCGGGGCCGGCGGGTCCGGCGCGATGAGCACCGGTGCCGATGGCGGGGCCGGCGGTGCGGCCGGCATGTGGGGCACCGGCGGGTCCGGCGGGAACGGCTCCGCCGGGATCGGCGGTGGTCTTACCGGCGGCGCCGGCGGGGCTGGCGGCGCCGGCGGATGGCTGACCGGCACCGGCGGGGCCGGCGGTTCCGGCGGCTACTCATCGACCGCGGATGGCGGCGTCGGCGGGGCCGGCGGCGCCGGCGGGCTGTGGGGCGGCGGAGGGATCGGCGGGACTGGCGGCTTCGGCGCGTTGGACGGCGCGGCCGGTGGTGTTGGCGGAGCCGGCGGGCTGCTGGGCGGGCTGGTCGGAGCCGGCGGCGGTGACGGTGGGGCCGGCGGTTACGGCCTTACCGGTGCTGGTGGCGCCGGCGGGGCCGGCGGCAATTCCGGGCTGCTCAGCGGCCCGGGTGGATCCGGCGGAACGGGCGGGGCGGGCGCCGTCGCCGACGGCGGTGTCGGTGGGGCCGGCGGCAGCGCCGGGTTGCTGTTCGGCAGCGGCGGGATCGGCGGCGACGGCGGGTTCGGCAGCAACACTGGCGGTGCCGGCGGGGCCGGCGGGAATGCCGGGTTGTTGTTCTCCAGCGCCGGGGCCGGTGGCTTCGGCGGATTCGGTGTCGCCAACGGCGGCGGCTCCGGCGGTGCCGGCGGCAATGCCGGCTTGCTGGGCTGCGGCGGGGCCGGCGGGTTCGGCGGGCTCGGTATCGCCGGAACCGGCGGCTCCGGCGGGGCCGGCGGCACCGGCGGAATACTGCTGGGTACCGGCGGGGCCGGCGGTTCCGGCGCAGAATCGTTGAGCGTCGGCGATAGCGGCGGGGCCGGTGGCATGGGCGGCAACGCCGTGCTGATCGGCACCGGCGGCAACGGCGGCAACGGCGGCGTGGGCACCAGCACCGGCACTCGCGGCGCCGGCGGCTCCGGTGGGCTGCTGCTCGGCCAAGACGGAAGCGACGGCCTGCCCTAGCCGATGCGCCCGCCCCCGAATCCATCAGGGCCCCGAAGCGCTTGACAGACAACCCAATTGGTTCAGCGCAGCTCGTCGATGATCGCAGCGAGCGTGCAAAGCCCAATGGGTGCGGCCTGATACAGGCACACGGTGTCAGAGATCCCATCCACCCGATCGCGGATGTGCGCCGCAACGTCGGCGGGTGTGCCGCAGGCCGCCAAGGTGTGCATCATGGTGTCGTCGATCAGCGCGCCCATTTCCTGCCAGCGCCCCCGCTTGGACAGCGCGTTGAGTTCGGGCTGCAGGTCTTCCCAGCCGTGCGCCGCCAGCACCGGCCGGTAGGCGGGGGTAGACCCGTAGAAGGCCAGCAGCCGTCGGGTGCCCGCGGCGGCCTGTTCCCGGTCGGCCTCGGTGTCGCCGGCCGACACGATGATCTCCGGAATAATCGTGAATTCGTCGGCCTGACGCCCGCCGGCGCGCAACCCCTCGTGCACCGCCGGCATTGTGTTGGCATGCAGAAAACGCTTGGAGCCAAACGGCATTACCAGCAGACCGTCGGCATGCTGGGCGACGGCCCGGGTCAGCCTGGGCCCGAGCGCACCGACGTATATCGGGGGCGGGCCAAAGGGAATTGGGCCGGGGTTGAAAGTCGGTGTCATCAGCGTGTGCCGGTAGAACTGTCCGCGAAAGTTCAAGCGGTCACCGCAATTCCAGGCAGCAAAGATTGCCCGCAAGGCAGCGATCAGCTCGGTCATCCGGGCGACCGGGTGGTCGAACGCGGCGCCGAACCGATTCTCGATCTGGGCGCGCACCTGGGTGCCAAGGCCCAGGATGAATCGGCCGCCGCTGAGCAGCTGGTGGTCATAGGCCTGATGGGCCAGGTGTATCGGATTGCGCGGAAAAGCGATCGCCACGTTGGTCATCAGATCCAGGCCGCCTACCGTGGCGGCGAGGGTCAGTGGAGCGAATACGTCGTGTGGGCCCTCAAAGGTGGCCACGCCAGTCGCACCTGCGTCCCGCAGCTCCCGGGCCCGCTCGGCCGCATCGGCTAATCCGTACAACGCGGTGAAGACCCTCAACGCACCTGCCTGTCGACAATGTGGGCAGCGCCGCCGCCCGCCGGAATTTCGGGCAATCGAAATTTAGCGTACGGATTGGCTGAGATGCTGTTCACTGGAGGGCGTGACAAACCCATCGTGGATTGTCGACGTGGTGATAGTGGGCGCCGGCTTTGCCGGTCTGGCCGCAGCCCGCGACCTGGCGCGTCAAGGTCATGATGTGCTGGTACTAGAAGGTCGCGATCGCGTTGGCGGCCGCTCTTTCACCGGCTCCATCGCCGGATTGCCGGCGGATATGGGCGGCTCGTTCGTTGGCCCCACCCAGGACGCGGTCCTGGCGCTGGCCGCCGAGTTGGGTGTTCCCACCGTTCCGACCTTCCACGACGGCAAGAACGTGATCCGCTGGCGCGGCGGGGTCCGCCCCTACAGCGGCACCATTCCCAGACTTTCGCTGACGGGGCTGCTCGACATCGCGCGGCTACGCTGGCAATTCGAGAGGCTCGCCCGCAGCATCCCGATATCGGCTCCCTGGGCTGCGAACCGGGCCGCCGACCTCGACGGTGTCTCGCTGCGGCAATGGTTGAGATCGGTTCGCGCTTCTGCGTCCTCGCACGACCTGATGGCGATCATGGCCCGGGTGACCTGGGGGTGCGAGCCCGACGACGTGTCCATGCTGCACGCGGCCCGCTACGTGCGGGCCGCCGGCGGGCTGGACCGGTTGCTCGATGTGGAAAACGGGGCCCAGCAGGAGCTCATCCCCGGCGGCACCCAGCAGATCGCCGAACTGGCCGCGGCCGAACTGGGCACCCATGTCGTGCTGGACGCACCCGTTCGTCGCATCGACCGACACGGTGCCGGTGTGACCGTCACCTCCGATCAAGGCCAGGCCGAGGCGGGCTTCGTCATTGTCGCGATTCCGCCCGCGCATCGCGCCGCCATCGAGTTCAATCCCCCGCTGCCCACCGGGTACCAGGAACTCGCCGACAACTGGCCGCAGGGCCGGTTGAGCAAGGCCTACGCGGCGTATTCGACGCCGTTTTGGCGCGTCAACGGTTTCACCGGGCAGTCGTTGTCAGACATGGGCCCCGTTTTCATCACCTTCGATGCCAGTCCGCACGACGACGGTCCCGGCATTCTGATGGGCTTCGTCGATGCCCGTGAATTCGACTCGCTGTCTGCCGACCGGCGTCGCGACCGGACGCTGCGCTGTTTCGCCTCGCTGTTCGGAGATGACGCGCTCGAGCCCCTCGACTACGTCGATTACTGCTGGGGCACAGAACAATTCGCGCCAGGAGGACCCACCGCCGCGGTGCCGCCAGGGTCGTGGACCAGATACGGCCAGTTATTGCGAAAACCGGTCGGGCCGATTCACTGGGCCGGTACCGAGACCGCAGACGAATGGACCGGCTACTTCGACGGGGCGGTCAGGTCGGGCCAACGCGCTGCCGCGGAGGTCGCCGCCCTGCTATGAGCTGATGCGGGCCCGGGAGCGGCCGCCGACCGAATCGACGAGTGCCCGCAAGTGCCGGTTCACCTCGTGGTGCTGTTCCAGCATCGAGCAATGCCCGCCCGGCAATTCGACCAAATCGAAGACGTTGGGCGCAGTGCTTGCGATCTTGCGGGCCTGGCTGATCGGCGTGAGCCGATCACGCTCGCTGCCGATCACCAGCGTCGGCACCGTCAAACCGTCCAGACTGATGTGGCGCGATCCGACCTCGCCGACCAGCATCCGCGCGCAGCCGCCGCGGCCCGCCGCTGACGTCTGCGCGAACAGTTCGTAGAGCAGTCGTGCCGCGGTTGGATGGGCGTCGGCCCCGACCGCCATCATCGCGATCAAGTACTGGGTGGGAATCCGGACTGCGCTCGGGAGCGGAAACCCGCCGAACGCGTTGATCAGGCCCCGGCCCGCAAAGTCTCGAGCCACCGACAATTCCCGCGGCACCGACAGCATTCTGATCTTGCGCAGCAAGTCGCCGGTGGCGGTGTTGATCAATGCGACGGCGTCGGCACGCCGATGCACCTTGTGCCGGTAGCGCTCGGACCAAGCGGAGATGGCGATGCCGCCCATCGAATGTCCGGCGATCAGCGCCCGCTCGTGCGGGGCCAACGTCGCATCCAATACCGAATCCAGGTCGGAGGCAAGGTGTTCGAGGGTGTAGCCGCCGCGCCGCGGGATGCCGCTGCGCCCGTGACCGCGATGGTCGAAAGCAATCACCCGGTAGTCGGTCGCCAGGTCGGCGATCTGGTAGGCCCAGGCCCGGATGGAGCAGACGAAACCATGCGTCAACACGATCGGGTAGCCATCGGCCGGCCCGAAGACCTGGGTGTGCAGTGCGGTGCCGTCCGCCGCGCGGACGGTCAGGCTGCGACTCGGGGGTAGGACGTCCGGCAATGCAGCGGGCGCCTTGGTATGCGCCTTGCCGTCGGTGGCCTTCCGAGCACTCATCGCCGCTCCCCCTTCAACGCGGCCCCGTTGCCGCCTTCTGGATGGGCGCAAGTTTACATGAGCGCAATGTGCCGCCGGTCACAATCCCCGAACACGGTCCGATAACGACCCCCGGGCCGCGGACCGGCCGCGATCGGGTGAAGTGTGAGACGCTGACGACGTGTCCCGGGTACCCCGCAGGAAATTCCTGGCGGCGACAGCGGGCCTGAGCTGCGGCGCCGCTGCCGGGTTGGGCGCCGGATGCGCGTCGGATCGCGCGGCCCGGCCGAGCGCCCCCGCAACGCCGGCGGATAAAACGGATACGCGGTCGATTCTGGTCATCGGCGCCGGGATGGCCGGTCTGGGCGCCGCGCGTGCACTTGCCGATGCCGGATGGCCGGTGCGGCTGATCGAGGCCCGCGATCGGGTCGGCGGCCGGGTCAATACCGTCCGAGACTGGGGCGTGCCGCTGGAAATGGGCGCCTCCTGGATCCACGGCACGACCGACAATCCGCTCCTCGAGCTGGCCGGCCAAGTCGAGGCACGGCTTGCGCCAACCGACTATGACACCCCGGCCAAGCTGGCGGTTGACCCACGCCTCGCGCCGATCAGCTACGACGACGACACCTGGCGGCGGATGGTGGCCCAGGCTCGCCGCAATGTCGACGACGGGAGTCTGGCCGCGGCGCTGGACGATCAGGACGCCCGGGACGACCTGTCCGACCGGGAGCGCGCCGAGTTGGCCTACTACGTCAACACCGTGATCGAAGACGAGTACGCCGCCGACGCGGATCAGCTCTCCGCGACGACTTACGACCAGGGCACGTATTCGAGCGGGCCACAGGTCGTCATCACCAGCGGCTACGACGCATTGCCGCGGCGCCTCGCCGACGGGCTGCCGATCGTCTTCGGCACGAAGGTCGATTCCATTGTGCACAAGGATGACTCGGTGTTGGTGCGGGCGGCGGACCGAACATTCCAGGGGCCCGCGGCAATAGTCACCGCCCCACTGGGCGTCCTGAAATCCGGCGCCATCACCTTTGATCCTCCCCTGCCCGATGACCACCGTCGCGCCATAGCCGCGTTGGGATTTGGCGTCCTGTCCAAGAGCTACTTCCGGTTCGACAGACGCACCTGGGATGCGGACAACGCCTTCTACCAGTTCCTCGGCCCCCCGGGCAGCATGTGGTCACAGTGGCTTACCCTGCCGGCCGCCGCGGGCCCGATTGTGCTGGCCTTCAACGCCGGCCGTCGTGGCCGGCACGTGGAGTCCTGCTCCCCCAGTGAGTTGATGTCTGGCGCGCTACCGATCGCCCGGCAGCTGTTCGGCAACGACATCGCCCCCGCCGAGGTCCGATCGTCGGGTTGGAGCACCGATCCCCTTGCCCTCGGCTCGTATTCCTTTCACGCACCGGGATCCGGTCTCGACGATCGCCGCCAGCTGCAGGAACCGATCAGCGATCGGCTCTACCTGGCCGGTGAGGCCGTGGGGGTCGACAATCCCGCCACCGTACACGGAGCGCTGATCAGCGGCCGATCCGCGGCCGCCGAGTTGATGCGCCAGCTGCAGTGACGACGCCACGCTAGACCCAAAACCTGGCGCTTTCAGCGGGTTTCGCGTCGACCATGTGGAGTTCTGCGATCTGTCCGCGCACGACCCGCAACAAGTGGGCCGCGTAGTTGTGCAGGTCTTGGAGCTGGTCACTGTCGCCCTTACGGGCACGGACCTCGACCATGACCAAGACACGATCGGTATCGACGGGCTGGGGCGGCTGGGTCAACTCGACCCGGAACTGCGCCGCATCCAGATCCATTGCCGCGATACGGCGCAGATAGTCTTCGCGTCCGTTGACTACGTCCGCACCGCCATCGGCGTTGGTGATGTGCGCAATCAGGTCGGCGGCGAGCAGACCTCGCATCGCGCCAAAGTCCGCCGCCGAGAACGCCGCAATGAAGTCCCGGGCGACCGCCGCAGGTTCAGGCCTCATCCCCCACCGCCCGATCGGTGGTCGCTGGCGCGCGCATCAGGTCGTCGCGGTGCTACCGGATGAGCCGATCAGTAGTCTTCGAGCGCGGCCACGTTGCGCCAACTCGGCCATGTTGTCTCCCAGATTCGGTGGATGCGGCCGTCTCGGTATGCTGCGATGAGTATGACTTCGATTCGCGTCGGCTTTTCCCCGGGCCGCGATGTGGTGATCCACACGCGTCCGGCGACCCGGTCGGGGGCTTGCACCCACGCGTCCTCGTCGTATTCGATCGCGTAGCTGATGGCGCTCGCATAGATCTTGCGGTGTCCCTCGCTGAACTCGGCGAATTCCTGGCGCAGCCCGTCGGAATACATCACGAAATCGGGGTCGTAGTAATGCCCGATCAACTCGGCGTTCTTGGCAACGACCATCTTCTCGAACATCTCACGAAGCAGCGCAATCGACACCCCGTGATCCTAGCCAGGCTCGGGTGGGCTTACGACCGCGGCGCCACGTCAGGCCGCCGGCAGTCCCTCGACTCGGCCGCGATCGAGGTTGCGGAAGCCCGCGCACGCCTGCTTGGCGCCCAGGATGAATGGCAGCGACTTCAGCTCGAACTTGAACATCTCCGAAAACCGGCTCACGAAACCGCGTTCGGGCACCACGGGGCGCACCTCGGCGGTGGCCAGATCGATGTAGTACGTCGGCGTTTGACCAATGCCTTCGAAATCGTGGGTCAGCGGCATCGAGAGGCCGCGTACCGACTCATCAAGGCATTCCGCAACGGACTCGGTCATCAGCACATACTCCGACACCGGCACCGAGTTTTTCAGCATCCGGTGCACCAGGATGACGTCGACACCGGCCAATTCAAGTCGGCGCTTGACCTTTTGCTCGGCAACCTCGCCCTCATGCGCGACGAACTTCAGCGACAGATCATCGAGCTGTGCGCAGCTCTTGCAGTCGCAGGAGATGTCCTTCTTGATCCGTTCCCGTCGTTCCATAAATGCTTGCCGCATGGCCGCGATACGTTCACAAACAACGACTTTCGCGTCTCCGCCGGGGGCCCAGAAGAATGCCGCGTCCCCCTCCAGCTTGGCAAGCTTGAGACCTTTGCCGGCGTCGATGACCGCCTCGAGCAGTTCGGCCACCGCCCACTGCGCGTGGGCCAGGTGCATCCGGTTCCAATTCATGTAGTTGGTGTATCCGCCGATGTCGGCGATGGCGAGCACAGCGCGACGAATGGCCATGAACTCCGGAGTTTAGTGACTCAATCCCGGTCGAGGTAGGGGCACTGGCAATCGGGTGATAACGGCTCCGTCACGACGCCTTGCCATATCGGCGAACCAATTGGTTCTCGCTACAGGTGCTCACGTGCTGCAGACCTCGGTCGTCGCTGCCAAAAAATGTCCACCGCTGCGGACTTCGCTGCGGCTCGCTGATCAGCTTGACCAGGAACGGAAGTTGTTCGTCGTCCATGGTGCCGATGGTGTCTCCGATCCGAATCTCGGATGGATGAACCTGTGGTGCATCACACCTGTCCTGCATGGCCATAGCACCCATCCTTTTCTCACTGCGCGCCAAAGGTGACGCGTTGCCGATACGGTCGCTCGGATTGGGCGGACCGGAGTTTGTGGTACCCGCACGTAAGCTCGCCGACGCCCCGGGGTTCGGGCGGATTGATCAATCGGGAATCGCTGGAGCAGCGGGGTCAGGTTCGCAATCGGGCGGATGTTGCCCACCCAAGGCGCTCTGTGCACGCGCGGCTCGCACCACGTCGTCGCTGGTCCGGAATTCCTGGGTGTCGCGTTCGATGGGCATGATGGGCAGCCGCGCGGCCGTGCGCAGGATCATCTTCGCCAGGCCAACCGAGGTTCTGCACGGTACGACCAGCAGGTTTGCCGAGGCCCGACTACCAGTGATCTTCATCAGCCGCTGGCGTCCGGCGGGCCGACCGGGTTCACCGCTCTTGAGCGGGTTCAGCGCGTCGAGATCCGGTGAGCCGTCCAGCGAAGACCAGTTGACACTTATCTCGATGATCTTGCCCAGGCGTGCGGACAGGGCGTCGACCAGCTCGGGCAATTCGCGCGATATCGAGGCTGTACGTGGCCACCATGCCCCGTCAAGGAGCGCACCCAGATCGATCGCCACGGCGACCCGCACCGGGCTGGCCAAGCGCCGAGCTGCCGCAGTTGTGCTCATGGCGTCAACAACGTCGCGCCTGCGACAGCACACTTTGTGCGGTCAAAACCTTGGCGCCCAATTTGCCGCGGCAAGATTGGCGACCAAGGAACGGGTACCGCCTCCCGTTTGTCCAGCCAAGACAATTGGCGATCCATCCGCGGTCCCTTCGCTTCGGGTAGACCCGGCACACGCATGTGAGGATCGACAAACAAAACCAAGCCCAGACTGGCGCTTTAGTAATGCACAAGCATCCCAGTCAGCCCTGGCTACTGGATTCATGATTGACGTTACACCGTCGCCAGCTGCGACAGCGCCGGTACCGGCATTGACGTGGTACGGCGCCGCAACGGTCACCCGCATTCGGCCGAACCGCCTAGCAACGTCTCTGTCGGGCGAATTTCAGCGTGCGTTGGGCCGGACCCACATATTCGCTGAGCGGACGGATCAACGCGTTGGACGCGGTCTGCTCGATGATGTGTGCGGTCCACCCGGTAATACGGCTCATCACGAAGATCGGGGTAAAGGAGCCGATATCGAATCCCATCAAGTGGTAGGCGGGACCGGTGGGAAAGTCCAGATTCGGCATGATTCCCGTGACGGCGAGCATGTCCCGCTCCAAGACCTGGTAGATGTCCAGCCACCGCTGGCCATCACGCACGCCAGCCACCCGCTCGAGGGCCCGCTTCATGGTCGGGACCCGGGAATCGCCGTTGCGATACACCCGATGGCCAAAGCCCATCACCTTTTCCTTGCGGGCCAGCTTGCGCCGCAACCATTCCGATGCCTGGTCCGCCGAACCGATCTCGAGCATGTCGCGCATCACCGCTTCGTTTGCCCCGCCGTGCAGCGTCCCCTTGAGCGCACCGATCGCCGCCGCTACCGCGCTGTAGATGTCGGATCGGGTGGAGGTGACGACCCGGGCGGCGAACGTGGAAGCGTTGAAGCTGTGTTCGGCGTAGAGCACCAGGGATTGCTCGAAGGCATCCACAACCGCACTCGCGGGGACATCGCCGAAACACATGTGCAAGAAATTCTGCGCGTAACTCATGTGGCTGTGCGGCGCGATGGGCGACAACCCGCGCCGACGCCGCATATCGGCCGCAACGATGGTGGGCAGTACCGCAAACATCCGCAGCGACTTGGCGTAGTTGGACCTCGGGCTGCTGTCGTCCTCGTCGGGGTCTTCGGCCCCCAGGTAGCTGATCAATGTCCGCACCACGTCCATCGGATGGCAGGTATCGGGCAGTTTCGCCAACAGCGACAACATGGACCGGTTCAACCGGCGGGCGGCGCGCTCGCGCTGCATGAACAATGCCAGCTGCTGGTCGTCGGGAAGCTCGCCGTGCCACAGCAAGTAGGCCACCTGCTCGAAGCTGCATTGCTCAGCGAGGTCCTCAACCGGATATCCGCGATAGGTGAGCGAGTTGGTCTCGGCAACAACCTTGGAGATGGCGGTGTTGTCGACCACGACGCCGGCCAGGCCCTTACAGATTCGCGGTGTGTCGTCGAGGGTGCTCATGGCCGATCTCCTTGGCGGACGAAGTTGTAGATGCTGGAGTCGAACTGCTGGTAGTCGGCGTATCGCAGTAGCTCGTAGAGCCGGCTGCGCTGCTGCATGCGGTTCAGAAGTCCGGATTGAGTTCCCGCATCGGCGATTTCGCGAAGACCGACCTCGACGGCGTACATGGCTAGTCGCAGGGTGGTCACCGGATAGATCACGACGTTGTAGCCGATCTCGCGGAGCTGATCGGTGCTCAGCAGCCCAGACTTTCCGAACTCGGTCATGTTGGCCAGCAACGGTGTATTCACCGCAGCGCGAAACTGTTCGAACTCCGCGGGGGTGCGCAGCGCCTCGGTGAAGATCAGGTCGGCGCCCGCGTCGGCGTAGGCCTTGGCCCGATCGATCGCAGCGGAGGACCCTTCGACCGCCGCGGCGTCGGTGCGTGCGCAGACGATGAAATTGGGGTCGCGCCGCGCCGATACCGCGGCTCGCAGCCGACTGACCATCACGCCGACGGGCACCACCGCCTTGCCGTCGAGGTGCCCACACCGCTTGGGGTTAACTTGATCTTCCAGGTGGCAGCCGGCCAGCCCGGCATCTTCGAGCACGGCCACCGTGCGGGCCGCGCTCATCGGTTCACCGAAACCGGTGTCGGCATCGATGAAAGTGGGCAGCTCGCTGGCGGCCGCGATCTGCGCTCCCCGCGCGCTGACCTCGGTCAGGGTGGTCAAGCCGATGTCGGGCAACCCCAGGTCGGCCGAGAGCGCAGCACCGGATACGTACACCCCGTCGAAGCCGATCTCGGCGACCAATCGGGCCACGAGCGGCGAAAAGGCTCCCGGGAATCGCAGCAGCCGGCCACTTTCCAACGCAGCGCGAAACCCGGTGCGCTTCTCGGTCGCCGACACCGCGGTGCCCAACACCGTTTTCATCACAAGATCCCGGGCGGAATCGTCGGGGACCGGTCCAGCACCCCCGCATCGGCGATCGGGTTGAGCCCACCCAGCGAGCCCGCCGGCAGGCTCGACAGGCCCTCGGCCGTCGAGAGGAACCGACGCTGCTCGGTTTCACCGATCACCCCGTCGGACAGGCCGAGGAACTTGGCCACGTACTGCTTGCGCTCAAAAGGACGGGCCCCCAGCGGATGAGCGTCCGCGACGGCCAGCTCGTCGACGATCACCTGGCCAGTGTTGAGGGTGATTTCCGCGCGCGCACCGAATGCCTTTTCCGCCGGATCGGCGCTGTGGTAGCGCCGGGTCCACTCCGGATCTTCGACCGTGGAGATCTTGTGCCACAGCGCCACCGTGTCGGGTCGGTGCGCCCGCTGCGGCGCGTAGGAGCGCACATGATGCCAGCTGCCGTCCTGCAAGGCGACCGCAAAGATGTACATCACCGAGTGGTCGAGGGTTTCCCGAGAGGCATCCGGGTCGAACTTTTGCGGGTCGTTGGAGCCGGTGCCTATCACCACGTGCGTGTGATGGCTGGTGTGCAGCACGATGGTCTCGATCTGGTCTGAGTCACCGATGCGCCCGCGCATCCGCCGGGCCAGATCGATGAGGGCCTGGCTCTGATATTCGGCCGAATGCTCTTTGGTGTAGCTGTCCAGAATGGCCCGCTTTGGTTCACCGCGGTCGGGCAGTGCGACGTGGTAGGTGTGCTCGGGGCCCGACAGTAGCCAGGCGATCACGCCGTCCTCGCCCTCCCAGATCGGTGCCGGCGCCCCTTCCCCGCGCATGGCGCGGTCAACCGCTTCGATGGCGACCTTGCCCGCCCAGGCGGGTGCGAACGCCTTCCAGCTGGAGATCAATCCCTTGCGCGACTGCCGGGTGGACGTCGTCAGGTGCAGGGCCTGGCCGACCGCGGAGTAGATGGTGTCGGGGTCCAGCCCGAGCATGGTGCCCAGCCCGGCCGCCACCGAGGGGCCCAGGTGTGCCACGTGGTCGATCTTGTGCTCGTGCAAGCAGATTCCGCGGACCAGGGCCATCTGGATCTCGTAGCCGGTGGCGATGCCTCGGATCAGGTCGGTGCCATCCAGGCCGAGGTGCTGGGCGACGGCGACCAAGGGTGCGATGTTGTCGCCCGGGTGGGAGTATTCGGCAGCCAGAAAGGTGTCATGAAAATCCAACTCGCGCACCGCGACTCCGTTGGCCCAGGCCGCCCACTCCGGCGCATGGTTCCCAGTGATACCGAAAACCTTTGCGCCCCTGTCTGACCGCGGATACGCTCGTGCCTGCGCCCGGGCCACGGCCACCGGGCGGCGGGTGAGCGAGGCTGCCGACACCGCAGCGTTGTCGATGATCCGGTTGATCACCATCGCCTCGGTTTCGGCGGGCACCGCGACCGGGTCCGCCGCCACCTCGGCGATCTGGTACGCCAGGTGTTCACGGCATGGGAAGTCTTCGGCGCTGCGCCTGGTTCGAACGTCATGCATCCGCATAAACCGCACAGTACGCAGCCACACATTCGGGGTAAATGCCCTATAAGGGCGTAATTTTGTGTCCTCACCGGCGCGATTTTGCAAATCTTGTGAAAGGCGGTGCGCGTAGGGTGTCACACGTGCCAAAGACCTTCGCCGGGGCGCGGCTGAGGCGACTCCGCGAGGACCACGGGCTGACCCAGGTGGCGCTGGCACGCGCGCTGGGCCTGTCAACCAGCTACGTCAATCAGCTGGAAAACGACCAGCGCCCGATCACGGTCTCGGTGCTGCTCGCTCTTGCCGAACGTTTCGACTTGCCGACCCACTATTTCGCGCCGGACTCCGATGCACGGCTGGTCTCGGACTTGCGTGAGGTCTTCGCCGAGGGGCCCGCCACCCCGGCGCAGATCGAGGAACTGGTGGCCCGGATGCCAGCGGTGGGACAGACGCTGGTCAACCTGCATCGACGGCTCTACGACGCCACCGCCGAGCTCGAAGCGCTGCACAGTCGCGCCACCGCCGACGTTTCGGCGGTGTCCGGGCAGCCGATGCCGTTCGAAGAAGTCCGCGACTTTTTCTATGACCGAAAGAACTACATCGGCGAGTTGGACATCGCCGCGGAGGAGATGTTCGGCCGCCACGGGCTGCACCTCGGGGGGCTTGACGCGCAATTGGCGCGGCTGCTCGGCGACAACCTCGGCGTCACCGTGGTGCTCGACGATGGGCAGTCGCTAAACCCCAACTCCAAGCGCATGTTTCAGCCAGAGTCCAAGACGCTTTACCTGGCTCGCTGGCTGCATTCCGGCCAGCGCGCCTTTCAGCTGGCCACGCAGATCGCGCTGCTGACCCAGGCCGACCTGATCACCGGCATCATCGCCGGTGACGATCAGCTCAGCGATGAGGCGCGGGGGGTGGCCCGCATCGGTCTGGCCAACTACTTCGCCGGAGCGTTGCTGCTGCCCTACCGGCCGTTTCTGGACGCGGCCGCAAGCACGCGCTATGACATCGATCAACTGGCACGCCGATTCGAGGTCGGCTTCGAGACCATCTGTCACCGGCTGTCCACCCTGCAGCGCCCCAACGCCCGCGGGGTCCCGTTCATCTTCGTCCGCACCGACAGTGCCGGAAACATCTCCAAACGCCAATCCGCCACGGCATTTCACTTCTCCCGAGTCGGCGGGAACTGTCCGCTGTGGGTGATTCACCAAGCGTTCGCCCGGCCCGGTCAGTTCCTGACCCAGGTGGCCCAGATGCCCGATGAGCGGACCTATTTCTGGATCGCCCGAACCACCACCGCCGAGCCCAGCCGCTACCTCGGCCCCGGGAAGAGCTTTGCCATCGGCCTGGGATGCGACCTGGCCCACGCCGACAAGCTGATCTACTCCGTCGGGGTCGACCTGACCGACACCGAGGCGATCGCCGCCATCGGCGCGGGCTGCAAGATCTGCGATCGCCCCTCCTGCCCGCAACGCGCTTTCCCCTACCTGGGCCGCCCGGTGCGGGTGGATCCGCACACCAGCACCGATCTGCCTTATCCGCCGGCGATCAGCACAGAGCGCTAGGGTGCCCTCTCGGCTGAGGCGACGAACGTTGGGCCCCGGCGCAAGTGGCCTCAGCCGCCGGTGGCGGCGCGCACCGCTTCGACGACGGCGTTGATGTCGCGTTCGCGGTTTTCCGGCGCGAGTGGCCAGTGGGTCATCCTCAGCTCGGTGACGCCCGCGTCCCGCAGCGTTTTTGCCCGCTCGGCCACGTCGGCCAGGTCGGGTCGGCCATCCGCATCAGCTTTGACCCGCAGCGCGCCCGCTACGCCGAAACCGTTCGGGTCGCCACCGGCATGTGCCACCGCCGCGCGCATCCGCGCGATTCCCGCGGCGACATCGCGCGCGTCGGGACCCCAGGGAATCCAGCCCGCTCCGAAGCGCGCCAGCCGGCGGGCGACGGCCCGGTTGACCGTCCCACTCACCCAGATCGGCACTCCCCCCGGCTGCGCGGGCTTGGGCATCTGATGGATCCGCTCGAAATTCAGCCCCGCAGACTCAAAGCTGACCTCGTTCTCCCGCCACAAGCGCTGACACACTTCCAGGGTCTGATCCAGAACCGCCCCGCGGCGGTCGAAGTCGACACCGGCGGCCTCGTATTCCTCGCGCTGCCAGCCCACGCCCACACCGATGTCGATGCGCCCACCTGACAGCACATCCATGGTGGCCAGGGTTTTCGCCAGCACCGCCGCGGGCCGCAGCGCGGCGAGCAGGATGTTGGTGCCCAACCGGATTCGTTCGGTGCGAGCGGCAAGATAAGTCAGCGTGGTCAACGGCTCCAACCAGTGGCCGTCCGGGCCGGTGGGCTGGCGGCCACCGGCGGTTCCCCCCGTCGCGGGATTTGCGTAGGCGTCCATGTGCGTGCCGAACGCGATGTGCTCGGAAACCAGCACTCGATCAAACCCACAGCCCTCGAGAAGTTGCGCCCAGTCGGTCAGGTGTTCCCAGCTCGGTGGCGCCTCGGCCGAAAATGAGGGGATCCCCATCGACAGCTGCACCGAAGTCATGCCCCGCCTTCGGTGATCGACACGGGACGGTCCTCGGTGGCATCGATGGCGACGGTGCGGTGCGAGATCCGCCACGCCCCGTCGCCGCCGAGCAGATACCGGTCCAGGTAGCGGATGTACATCACGTGGTTACGCCAGGCACCCTGCTTCTCACTGAAATGGTTCGCGGTGCAATAGACTTCGCCGCTGGCCGTCTGCCCTTCGATGACGTAGAGGCTTTGCGCCACCAGGTGTACGGTGCGCGGGAAGCGTGCCACGATGGTGATGATCCCCGCTAGCTCGCTGTGACCGGTGAGCAGTGCGGGTTCACGTCCGGGGCGGTGGATTCGCATCGTCGCATCGGGGGTGAACACCTCGATGAGGGCAGCACTGTCTCGGTGATCGACCGCTGCCGCGTATCGGCGGGACAGCGCTTCGAGCTCGGGACTGGGAATTGCCGTCGAGATATCCATCTGCATGCCAAAGCCAACCGGGAAAGGGACGCCGTCGACAATACCGCCCAGGCCTGCGGGCCGGGGCGGACTCGGCAACAGTCGCGCCGGCGTGGCCGCATCGGGCGGCGGATCAGCGCAACTGGATGGTCACCTGCTCGATCGTGGCGTTGAACACGAAGGTGCCTTCGTAGGTGTCCGCGGCCGGGGTCCCGCAGTCCATGCCGATGTCGACGCCCTCGTCGGCGCTGAAGCCCAGCGGCACGGTCCGTTCGATGCGAGATTGCCCGACGTCACGTCCGTTGAGCAGCAGTCTGACCAGTCCCCCCTTGCCCAGACCGCCGCCGTCGTAGTCGAATTCCATCGCCACGGTGGCTTTGCCGGCGGGCAGGGCCTCGGTGGCCGCGACGGTGGTGTAGGTCGACCCGAAATAGTTGTAGGTGAACTTGGGGATCCCGTGCTGCACATACAGCGACAAGCCGGCGAAGTATCCCCCGGCCGCCAGCAGCACCCCTTCGACCGCGCTGCCGCCGGGGGTGTCGATGACCGCGGTGATCGAATACGACCGATTGAAGGCGCTGCGGATGATGTCTTCGGGGATGCGGGTGACGCCCTGGCGGAATGAGATCGAGGTCCGCGATCCCAAGATCGTGGGCCGGGGCTCCAGCGCGCGGGCGAGGCGGCCCCGGTCATCGAGCGGAAAGACGTTGTTCTTCACGCCTTCGGCGTCAAACAGCGCCTTGAGTTGGTCGAGCTTGTCGGGGAACTGCGCCGAAAGGTCCACGGCCTGGCTGTAGTCGCGCGACAGGTCATAGAGCTCCCAGCGATCGTCGGAGAACGCGGGCAGCGCCCCCGGTCGCCACAGGATGCGACCGTGGTAGGTGCAGGCCATCCAGTCCTCGTGGTAGATCCCGCGCAGACCGCCGATCTCGAAGTATTGAGTGCGGCGACGATCGGCGGCTTCCGCGTCGTCGAACGTGTACATCAGGCTGATCCCGTCGTGGGGCTTTTGCGCCACCCCGTTGACGATCTCGGGCGCGGGGATGCCCGCGGCCTCCAAGATGGTGGGTGCGATGTCCACGACGTGGTGAAACTGCGAACGGAGCCCGCCGCGGTCGGTGATCCGCGCGGGCCAGCTCACGATCATCGGGTTGCGGGTGCCGCCGAAATGGCTGGCGAACTGCTTGGTGAACTGAAACGGCGTGCACATGGCCCAGGCGAATCCGACCGGATACTCGTTGCTGGCCCTCGGCCCGCCGATCTCGTCCATCTTCGACAGCACCACATCGACGTCCTCCTGGAGGCCGTTGAGGGTGACCATTTCGTTGAAGACGCCACCGAGCCCGCCCCCGGGGGCGGCGCCGTTGTCACCGATGATGTAGATGAACAGCGTGTTGTCCCATACGTCAATCTCTTTGAGGGCGTCCATGATTCGCCCGACCTCATGGTCGGTGTGGGCCAGAAACCCGGCATATACCTCCATCAGTCGCGATGCGATGCGCTGGCGCTGCTCGGGCAGCGAGTCCCACGCGGGAAGCGACTCGTGGCGCTCGGTCAGCTCGGCATCGGCGGGAATCACCCCCAACCGCTTCTGCCGGGCGAAGATCTCCTCGCGCAGCACGTCCCAGCCCTGGTCGAAGCGGCCCCGGAACGGATCGCTCCACTCCGGCGCCACATGGTGGGGCGCGTGGGTCGCGCCGGGCGCCCAGTAGACAAAGAATGGCCGGTCCGGCGCCATGACCTGCTGCCGGTGGACCCACTCGATCATGCGATCGGCGAGATCGGTGCTCAGGTGATAGTCCTCGGCGTCTTCGGGCCGTTCGATCGGCGTGGTGCCGTGATACAGACCCGGGTTGTACTGGTGGGCTTCACCCCCCATGAACCCGTAGAACTCTTCGAAGCCCATGCCCGTGGGCCACCGATCGAACGGTCCGGCCGCGCTGACTTCCCATACCGGAGTGTTGTGCCATTTACCGAAAGCCGCTGTGCTGTAGCCGTTCTGTCGCAACGTCTCGGCTACGGTCGCCGCCGATTTCGGGATGATGCAGTTGTAGCCGTCGTAGCCGGTGGCAAACTCGGTGATGGTTCCGGTGTTGACGACGTGGTGGTTGCGACCGGTCAGCAACGCGGCCCGGGTGGGCGAACACAGCGCCGTGGTGTGGAAACGGTTGTACCGCAGCCCTTCCTGGGCCAACGCGTCACCGGCCGGGGTTTCAACCGGCCCACCAAATGTTGCGGTGGCGCCGAAGCCGACGTCGTCGAGCAGCACGATCACCACGTTCGGCGCCCCCTGCGGGGGCCGGATGGGGGTGATGGTCGCCATCTTCGACTCGGCGACCGTCTTGCCGGAATAGCCGCCGGTAGGTGTATCCGGCAGCGGCAGTCGGGTTCGGTCCAGGTTTTCGCCCGGGTCATGCGCCGTCGCGTCATGCGCCATCGCGGCCCTCCACTTCACCGTCGATCGAGCTGATGACCTACGCGCCACTCACGCCCGCTGGCGCTCTTGGACATGCCGTCGGCGGGCTTGGGCAATTGTAGGTAGCGGCCGCGCCGCTGCGGGGTCAGGCGCGCTCGCCGGCGCGAATGCACCGGGGTCACGCTCGCAGAACGCATGAAGATGGCCCCCGGAGTCTCCTCCGAGGGCCATCTTCGCTGGTAGCGAGGACCGAATTCGAACCTGCGGCCGCTGGGCTAGCGGCCAGGGGCTTTCGAATGTTCGCCTGGTCTCATTTGCTATCTGACATCGAGCAGGTCCACCACGAAGATCAGCGACTCGCCGGGCTTGATGACGCCTCCGGCGCCACGGTCGCCGTAAGCGAGGTGGGCGGGGATATGCAGCTGTCGGCGGCCGCCGACCTTCATGCCCTGCACGCCTTGGTCCCAACCCTGGATGACCTGGCCGACGCCGAGTTTGAACATCAACGGGTCACCGCGGTTGTAGGAAGCGTCGAACTCCTCGCCGGTGGAGTGGGCCACCCCGACGTAGTGCACGACCACCGTCTTGCCGGAGGTGGCCTCCGCACCGTCACCCTCCACGACGTCGGTGATGACCAGGTCGGTGGGCGGCTCCCCGCCGGGAAAGTCGATCTCAGGCTTCTTTGCAGTCATGCCCACCACACTGGCAGATGGTCGCCGGTGGACTTGCCGGCGGGTGCCGTCGCGAGTTGCTCTGGCGCGGGAGACGCGCGGTTGCACTCGCTCAATATGCAAACAAGCTGATCAAACGCATCGGCTGCACACCTACCGAAACCGCGTCCCCAAACCGTCAAACAGCAACCGGAACCCAAACGTCAAGCATGAACCGGAATCGCACAACCCGTTAGCGACCCTAATGTTCCCAAAAGTGTTCCCATCGGGCATGAAAATGGCTCCCGGAGAGTCCTCCGGGAGCCATTTCACCTGGTAGCGGGGACAGGATTCGAACCTGCGACCTCTGGGTTATGAGCCCAGCGAGCTACCGAGCTGCTCCACCCCGCGTTGGTGAATGCAAGGTTACCGAACACGTACGGGGCTCTCCAAATCGCACGCTCAGCGGCCCGCGCGGCCCGAAAACGCCTGGAAACGCGGCGCCGTCGGCGCCCAGCACCGAACAAACAATCCGGCCCGCAGCAAGACGGCCCGACGGCGACGCTCAACTGGGCGTCTTGGGCGCTACCGCCCGCGGCGCCATCGCCAGCGACGGCTTCGCGGGCATACTGTGACGGCGTGCACATCGATGTGATGACGATCCCGCAACCATTGGCTCAGATCGGCGATCTGGCCCGTCGCACCCAGGCCGCGGGGTTCTCCGGTCTGCTGTTCACCGAAACCGGCCGCACGGCCTATCTCAACGCCGCTATCGCCTCACAGGCCGCGCCCGGCCTGGAGCTGTCCACCGGTGTGGCGGTGGCCTTTCCCCGCAGTCCGTTCGTCACCGCGGCCACGGCCTGGGAGCTGCAGGAGGCGACGGGCGGAAAGTTCCGGCTCGGTCTGGGCACCCAGGTACGCACCCACGTGGTGCGGCGCTACGGCATGGCCTTCGAACGCCCCGGCCCGCGCCTGCGCGACTACGTGCTCGCCGTCAAGGCGTGTTTCTCCGCCTTCCGCACGGGGACGCTGGACCACCATGGCGACTTCTACGATCTCGACTTCATCACCCCCCAATGGAGCGCGGGCCCCATCGATGCCCCCGACCCCAAAGTCGATATCGCAGCGGTGAATCCATGGATGCTGCGGATGGCGGGCGAGGTGGCCGACGGGGTACACATCCACCCGCTCGGCGAGCTTGGCTACCTCACCCGCCATGTCGTGCCCAACGTCGCCAAGGGCGCCGCGAAAGCCGGGCGCTCACCGGCGGACATCGCCGTCATCGTGCCGGTGATGACCATCGTCGGCGACAGTGACGAGGAGCGTGCGATCGAACGCGAGTCGGTGCGCGCCAGCATGGCCTTCTACGGAAGCACGCCCAATTACGCGTTCATCTGGGACGAGGCCGGGTTCGAGGGGACCACCGCGCGGATTCGGGAAAAGCAGAAAGCCGGGGATTTCCCCGCCATGATGGCCCAGATCTCCGATGAGCACATCGATGCCTTTGCCACCGACTCCAGCTGGGATGGGCTGGCCGATGCGCTGATCGACAAATACGGGGGCATCGCCACCCGCCTGGTGATGTACAACGCCCTGGGCGACCCTGGGCGATTCGAGCGCTACGGCGAAGTGGCCCGCCGCATGCATGGGTAACGACAACCACCACGTCGGCCACGGCCAGCACGAGCGTGCGCAAAATGCCGGCCCAAGCGGCGTGTCAGTGCACAGACACGCACGCTCGCGGCGACAAGGGCAAGCCCCAGCTCGCCCCTACTGGGTGTTGTTGAACTTCGTGATGGCGTCGTCCAACCGTTGCAGCGCTGCCCCGTAGGCGGCGAAGTCGCCCTTCTTCTGCGCATCACGCGCCGCGCCGATGGCCGACTGAATCTCCTTCATGGCCGCGGCCTTGGCCGGTGACAGCGTCACCGACGCCTCGGGAGCCGGCGGCACCGCTGTGGGCGGTGATGGCGGTGTTCCCGGTGACGCCTCTGGCGAGGGCGCGTTGTTGGGCGGCAGATTGGCGGGTGCTCCGCCCTCGGTGGGCTGGATTCCGGTGGCGGCATCACCCGCACCCGGCCCGAACAGCCCGTTGAGCGCATCGCGCACGGTGGGGCCGTAGCCGATCTTGTCGTTGTACATCATCGCCACCCGGATCAGGCGCGGGTACGACGAGGCCGCGTCGCTGGCACCCGGGGATGCATACACCGGTTCCACGTAGAGCAGCCCGCCCTGGCCCACCGGGAGGGTCAGCAAGTTGCCCCAGCGGATGCGGTTCTGGTTATCTCGCCCGATCACACCCAGGTCCTGGGACACCGCCGGGTCGGTGGTGATCGCGTTATTGGCCAGTTTGGGACCGTTCACCTGCCCCGGGATGGTCAATACGGTGATCTTTCCGTACGTCGCGGGATCCGAGCTGGCGCTGATGTAGGCGGCCAGATAGTCGCGCTTGAACCTGTTCATCGCGCTGATCAGCTGATATGACGCCGAATTGTCATTCTTCGCAATGTTTTTCGCGACGATGTAGTACGGCGGCTGATAGCTGCTGGCGGTCGGGTTCGGGTCCAGCGGCACGTCCCAGAAATCCGAGGTGGAGAAGAAGGTCACCGGGTCATTGACGTGGTACTTGGCCAGCAGCATGCGCTGCACCTTGAACAGGTCTTCGGGGTAGCGCAGGTGCGCGGCGAGCTCGGGGCTGATGTCACCCTTGGGCTTGACCGTCCCGGGGAAGACCTGCATCCAGGCTTTGAGCACCGGATCCTGCTCGTCCTGCTGGTACAGCGTGACGGTGCCGTCGTAGGCGTCGACGGTGGCCTTCACCGAGTTGCGGATGTAGGAGACCTGCTTGTCCGGGAGCAGCCGGTTAAAGGCGACCTCGTTGGAGTCCGCGGTCGCCGACGACAGCGAGGTCAGCTGCGAGTACGGGTAGTTGTCCAAGGTGGTGTAGCCGTCGAGGATCCACACCATCCGCTTGTTGACGATCGCCGGGTAGACCGCGCTGTCGGTGGTCAGCCACGGCGCCACCGCCTCCACCCGCTGCGCGGGATCACGGTTGAACAGGATCTTGCTGTTGGAGCCGATCACGTTGGAGAACAGGAAGTTACGCTCGGCGAACTTGGCCGCGAACACGGTGCGGGAGATCCAGCTGCCGACCGACACTCCCCCACTTCCGGTGTAGGTGTAGTTCTTGGTGTCCGCACTGGTCTCGTAGTCGTATTCCCGGTCGGCACCGGTCTTGCCCACGATCGCGTAGTCGGCGGGGGTGTTGGAGATGACCGGCCCGTAGTAGATCCGCGGCTGATCCAGCGGCGCCGGACCGTCGGACACGACGGTGCCGTTGGCGCCCACGACGTTAACCAGGAACTCGGGGTAACCGCCGTTTTGGTTCGGGTCGTTGGCGATGCCCCGAACGGTGTTGGCCGGCGAGGCGATGAATCCGTTGCCGTGGGTGTACACGGTGTGCCGGTTGATCCAGTCCCGCTGGTTGTCGATCAGCCGGTCCGGGTTGAGTTCGCGCGCCGCGACCACGTAGTCACGCAGGTTGTTGTTGCGGTCGAAGTAGCGGTCGATCGACAACTGGTCGGGGAAATAGTAGAAGTTCTTGCCCTGCTGGAACTGGGTGAACGCCGGGCTGACGATCGTCGGGTCGAGCAGCCGGATGTTGGAGGTGGTGGCGCGGTCGGCGGCGACCTGCTGTGCGGTCGCTTCGCCGTCGCCGGTGTAGTTGCGATACGTCACCACATTCGACGTCAGCCCATAGGCTTGCCGCGTTGCCGTGATACTTCGGCTGATGTATTCGCTTTCCTTCTGCGCCGCATTGGGTTTGACGCTGATCTGCTCGACGATCATCGGCCAGGCGGCGCCGACGATCAGCGACGAGAGCAGCAACAGCACCAAACCGATGGCGGGGATCCGCAAGTCGCGCAGCACGATCGCCGAGAACACCGCCGCCGCGCAGATGACGGCGATGGCCATCAGAATCAGCTTCGCCGGCAACACGGCATTGATGTCGGTGTATCCGGCACCGGTGAACGGTTTGCCGCCGCGGGTGTGCGACAGCAGCTCATAGCGGTCCAACCAGTAGGCGACCGCTTTGAGCAGCACCAGCACCCCGACCAGGCTGACCAACTGAATGCGCGCCGAGCGGCTCAGGGCGCCGCTGCGGCCGGTCAACCGGATGCCGCCGAACAGGTAGTGCGACACCACGTTGGCCACAAACGCCAGGAAGATCGCGACAAACAAGTAGCTGAGCAGCAGCCGGTAGAAGGGCAACTCGAAGGCGTAGAAGCCGAGGTCTTTGCCGAACTGCGGGTCGGTGATCCCGAAGTCACCGCCATGCAAGAACAGCTGGATCCGAACCCAGTAGCTCTGGGCGACAATCCCGGCCAACAGGCCGATCGCCGCCGGTATCCCGATCCCGAACAGCCGCAGCCGAGCCAGTACGACGGTGCGATAGCGCGCCACCGGATCGTTGTCGGTGTTCGGCACGAAAACCGGGCGGGTGCGGTAGGCCAGCGCCAGCCCGGCGAAGACAATGCCTCCGACCAGCACTCCGGCCACCAGAAAGACCAGGAATCGGGTGACCAGCACGGTGGTGAACACCGAGCGATAGCCAAGCTCGCCGAACCACAGCCAGTCGACGTAGGTGTCGATCAGACGCGGACCCGCCAACAACAGCGCGATCACACCCAAAGCGATCAAGATCAAAACCCGGCTGCGCCGAGTCAGCTTCGGCATCCTTGCGGTGGGCCGCATCCCCACTAGCTACGCTCCCTGCTCGGTTTGGCTGGCGCCGTTTTGAAGGCCGTCGTTCCACGAGACGTTTCCCGACCGGCTGCTAGAGATTTGTCTAGACGGTCACAACTCTACGCACCCCCGGGTGCTAGCAACTCGGCGTCGCAGTCCCCGCGGTCATGGCGTGCAACGCGTCCACCGCTTGGCCCAGCGTTTCGACCTTCACCAACCGCAGGCCGCTGGGCGTATCAGAGGCCGCCTCGTAGCAGTTTTTGGCCGGCACCAGGAATACCGAGGCACCAGCGGCCCGGGCGGCCGCCATCTTGTGGGTGATGCCGCCGATGGGGCCTACCTTGCCGTCGGCGGTGATCGTTCCGGTGCCGGCCACGAAGGTTGAACCGACCAGGTCGCCGGTGGTCAGTTTGTCCACCACGGCCAGACTGAACATCAACCCGGCCGAGGGGCCGCCCACGTTGGCGAGGTGGAAATCGACCACGAACGGCGCCCACGGCGCATCGAGCACCGCGACGCCCATGAAGCCGTAGTCGCGATCCTTGTTGGTGCCCAGCGTGATCTGCGCGACGCCCGGCGCCTCGTTCTTCCGGCGGAAATCGATCACCACGACATCGCCGGGCTTGGTCTCCTTCAAGATCGAGGTGAACTGCTCGACATTGGCCACCGCGGTGCCGTTGACCGCGTCGATGGCATCGCCGGCCTTCAACTTGCCCGCGGACGGACCGGGCTCGCTCACGGTGGCCACCGTCACCGCGTCGGGGTACTTCAGGTACTCCAGGGCCGCGTACTCGGCGCTTTCCTCGGAGTTCTTGAAATCCGCACTGTTGGCGTTGTCGACCTCTTCGCGCGACTTACCCGGCGGATACACCAGGTCGCGCGGCACCAGCTGCTCTTGCCCGGACAACCACAGGGTTAGGGCCTCACCCAGGCTCAGCCCATCGCGTTGCGACACGGTCGTCATATTGAGGTGACCCGTTGTCGGGTGCGTTTGGGTACCTTCGATCTGGACAACCTGCTTGCCGTCGACCTCGCCGAGGGTGTCGAAGGTGGGGCCGGGGCCCAGTGACACAAACGGCACCGTCACCACCGCTAGCAGCACCCCGAACACCACAATCGGTACCAGCGCCACCATCAACGTCAATATCCGCCTGTTCACGCCGCATACACTAGACGGACTTAGCAGGTGCCGGTTCAGCTACAAGCATGACGGTGCCTCGCGCTTTCTGTTCCCCTGGTAGGTACCGTTGGGGTTATGGCTGACCTGCCTTTCGGCTTCTCCTCCGGAGACGACCCCCGCGACGATCGATCTGGGCGCGACAAGCCCGGTAACAACGATCCCGAGTCTGGGTCGGACGCCAACCCGCTGGGCGCCTTCGGCATCGGCGGGGATTTTGGCATGGCCGATCTGGGCCAGATCTTCACCCGCCTGGGCGAAATGTTCGGCGGCGTCGGCAGCGCCATGACCTCGGGCCAGAGCTCGGGCCCGGTCAACTACCAGCTGGCCCGGCAAGTCGCCGCCAGCTCGATCGGCTTCATCGCGCCCATCCCCGACGCGACCAACTCTGCTATCTCCGATGCGGTACACCTGGCTGAGACCTGGCTCAACGGGGCGACCTCGCTGCCCGCCGGTACCGCCAAGGCGGTGGGCTGGAGCCCCACCGACTGGGTCGACAACACCATGGACGTCTGGAAGCGGCTGTGCGATCCCATGGCCCAGCAGATCTCGTCGGTGTGGGCATCCTCGCTGCCGGAGGAAGCCAAGAGCATGGCCGGACCGCTGCTGTCGATGATGTCGCAGATGGGCGGCATGGCGTTCGGTTCGCAGCTGGGCCAGGCGTTGGGCCGGTTGTCCCGTGAGGTGCTGACCTCCACCGACATCGGTCTGCCGTTGGGCCCCAAGGGCGTGGCGGCGATCCTTCCCGAGGCCGTCGAATCGTTTGCCTCCGGCCTCGAACAGCCGCGCAGCGAGATCATGACCTTCCTGGCCGCCCGGGAGGCGGCGCATCATCGTCTGTTCAGCCATGTTCCCTGGCTGTCCAGCCAGTTGCTGGGCGCGGTCGAGGCCTACGCGGCGGGCATGAAGATCGACATGAGCGGCATCGAGGAGTTGGCCCGCGACTTCAACCCGGCCACGCTGGGCGATCCGGCGGCCATGGAGCAGTTGTTGAGCCAAGGGGTGTTCGAGCCGCAGGCAACCCCGGCGCAGACCCAGGCGCTCGAGCGTCTGGAAACACTGCTGGCCTTGATCGAAGGCTGGGTCCAGACCGTGGTGACCGATGCACTCGGTGACCGGATTCCGGGCACCGCCGCGCTCAGCGAGACACTTCGTCGCCGCCGGGCCAGTGGCGGGCCCGCCGAGCAGACCTTCACGACACTGGTCGGTTTGGAACTTCGGCCCCGCAAACTGCGCGAGGCCGCGGCCCTATGGGACCGGCTGACTCAGGGCGCCGGTATCGACGCGCGCGACGCGGTCTGGCAGCACCCCGACCTGCTGCCCTCCATCGAGGACCTCGATGACCCGGCGGCATTCATCGATCGGACCATCGGGGGCGACACCTCCGGTATCGACGAGGCACTTTCCGACCTGAAAGCCGAGCTCGACCGCGACATGCGCAACCGGGAGGACCCGGGCTCCGGTCCTGTGGATAACTGAGCGGGGTCTGCCCGGCCGGCCTGGCACAGTCTCGGGTCATGCCCGCCTTGTACTCGCTGGATCCGGCGATGCCGGTGCTGCTGCGTCCCGACGGTGCGGTGCAGGTGGGCTGGGATCCGCAACGGGCCGTGCTGATCCGCCCGCCAGAGGGGCTGACGACGACGGCGGTCGCCGAACTGCTGCGGTCCATGCGATCACCGATACCGATCACCGAACTGCAACGCCACGCCACCGGCCGCGGATGGGTGCCCGGTGACGTGGCCAACCTGGTCAGCCAACTGGTCGGCGCCGGCGTCGCGACCCGCCGGCACCGGGATCGGACCGGCCGAACGGCGTCAATCCGGATCCACGGCCGCGGGCCGTTGTCCGACCTGCTGGTGCAGGCGCTGCGTTGCTCGGGGGCACGAATCGGCCAAAGCAGTCAGCCACACGCGGCGGTCACCCGCAGCGCCGTGGATCTGGTGGTGTTGTCCGACAACCTGGTGGCCGAGCCGCGCCTGGTACGCGACCTGCAAAGGGAGGGCATCGCGCACCTGCCGGTTCGGGTTCGCGACGGCACCGGGCTGGTCGGACCGTTGGTGATTCCCGGTGTGACCAGCTGCCTGCGGTGCGCCGACTTACATCGCAGCGACCGCGACCCGGCCTGGCCGGCCATCGCAGCGCAGCTTCGTGACACCGTGGGGGTGGCCGATCGGGCCACCGTGCTGGCAACAGCGGCGCTGGCGCTGCGCCAAGTCAACGGTGTGATCGCCGCGGTCCGAGATCAGGAAAACCCGTCCGATCCGCCGTCGGCGCTCAATGCCACGCTGGAATTCGACCTCGAGGCGGGCTCCGTCGTGGCGCGGTATTGGGCCAGGCACCCGTTGTGCTCGTGCTGACTCCGGCCCCGCGGGCCTGCTAGCCCAGGCGCCCCTGCTCGGGAACGTTGGTGGAGATCGCCGCATACGCCCTGGCCAAGTCGTCCAGTACGCCCTCGGTCAAGGTGCAATCTTTGCGGTGCTTGTCCAACGTTTCGATGATCGCCCTGAACAGGGCATCTGCGGCCTCGTGCTGCGTCTGTTTTGCTGACATGGCTTCTCGGGGTCCACCCTCCGGACGTGGGTTTCGATGAGTCACACCATTGCGACCTGCAAGAGATTACATATGCGCTGCTGATCGCGCCGGTCTCGACGCAACGTCAGCGCTGGGACGGCGGCACCAATTGCGATTGAATCAATTGAAATCAGTTGTAGCCAGATCAATACCCTGCGCACAGGTCCATAATGGATGATGGGGGTGTGTCGGACATCAAACGCGGCCGGGCCGCGCGCAACGCAAAGCTGGCCAGCATTCCGGTCGGCTTTGCTGGCAGGGCAGCGCTAGGGGTCGGCAAGCGACTGGCCGGCAAGTCAAAAGACGAGGTCAACGCCGAGCTGATGGAGAAGGCGGCCAACCAGCTCTTCACGGTCTTGGGTGAGCTCAAGGGCGGAGCGATGAAAGTCGGACAGGCGTTGTCCGTGATGGAAGCGGCCATTCCCGAGCAATTTGGCGAACCGTACCGCGAGGCACTGACCAAGCTACAAAAAGACGCACCACCGTTGCCGGCGGCCAAGGTGCACCGAGTGCTGGACGCGCAGCTGGGCACTAAATGGCGCGACCGGTTCGGCTCGTTCGACGACACCCCGGTCGCTTCGGCGAGCATCGGCCAGGTGCACAAGGCGATCTGGTCGGATGGCCGGGAAGTGGCGGTCAAGATCCAATACCCCGGCGCCGATGAGGCGTTGAAGGCCGATCTGAAGACGATGCAGCGAATGGTCGGTGTCTTCAAGCAACTCTCGCCGGGTGCCGACGTGCAGGGCGTCGTCGACGAGCTGATCGAGCGGACCGAAATGGAGCTCGACTACCGGCTCGAAGCCGATAACCAGCGTGCCTTCGCCAAGGCCTACGCGGGTCACCCACGCTTCCTGGTACCGCACATCGTGGCCAGTGCGCCAAAGGTGGTGATCCAGGAGTGGATCGACGGCGTGCCGATGTCGCAGATCATCCGCAACGGGACCCAGCAGGAGCGCGACCTCATGGGCACGCTGCTGCTCGAGCTCACCTTCGACGCGCCGCGGCGGCTGGAGATGCTGCACGGCGATGCGCACCCGGGAAACTTCATGCTGCTGCCCGACGGTCGGATGGGAGTCATCGACTTCGGCGCGGTGGCGCCCATGCCCGGCGGCTACCCCATCGAGCTCGGGATGACCATTCGGTTGGCTCGTGACAAGAACTATGACCTGCTGTTGCCGACGATGGAGAAAGCCGGGCTCATCCAGCGGGGTCAACAGGTCTCGGTGCGAGAGATCGACGAGATGCTGCGCCAGTACGTCGAACCCATCCAGGTCGAGGTCTTCCACTACACGCGTAGGTGGCTGCAGCGGATGACCGTGAGCCAGATTGACCGCTCGGTCGCGCAGATCAAAGCGGCTCGGCAAATGGATCTGCCGCCCAAGCTGGCCATTCCGATGCGTGTCATCGCGTCGGTGGCCGCCATTTTGTGCCAGCTGGATGCGCATGTGCCGATCAAGGCGCTGTCCGAAGAGCTGATCCCCGGTTTTGCCGAGCCCGATACCGCCGCGGTCTGAGCGGGCGCCCGGGCCGCGGGATCCGGGTTCCGCGTAAGGATCGCCAGGGTGCGGCCATCGAGAATCGGTGCGATGGCCGCGCCCCGGCGATTCGGGCGGTTGCTAGGCGGCAACCTTGGGCGGACGCCCGCGCGGGCGCTTGCGGTTCACTATCGAGCCACGCTCGAAGATCTCGCCACCCCATACTCCCCACGGCTCGGCGCGTTCAAGCGCAGCGGCCAAGCACTGGGGGCGAATCGGGCAGCTCGCGCAGAGTTCCTTGGCCTGCTCGAGATCGGCCGGGGTCTCGGCGAACCACAAGTCCGGATTACCGACATGACAGGGCAACACCGGCAGCGTCTGTCTAGGGACGGTCAGTGCCGACATGTCCATGCTCACCTGCTTCCTGGTCTAGGGGCTTTCGTTCGAAGTGATCCGGACCAGGCGGCGGGCTGTTGACCCAAAAAAAAAATTGGCCACGGATCCTGGTGACTGAGGTCCGTGGCCACTTGGGCGAAAATCGGGCTTACGTAGTGCCTACGTTGGGCTCCGATCCACGGACGAGTCAGTCGCGGCGGCGACGCGGTGCTTACCCGCTGCCGCCGGGATGGCGGTGCGGGTGGCATGACGGGCGGCCGGGTACCACACGGCGGCAGCCACGCCTACACCGAACGTATTCATGTTCATCATCGTGGCCGCCTCCTTTCGTGTTGCTCGCCGCCATGCCAGCGTTCAGTGCCGGCACCTATAAGCCTGTTAGAGGTTAAACCGTCGCGGCCGAACATCACAACCGATTTTTTGACCAGCGGTTTTGCCGCTTACCGTGCTTGGCGCACCAGCTCGAGCACATCGGCCCCGTACTGCTCCAGCTTTCGGGCGCCAATGCCTGGTATCGCGATCAGGGATGCATCATCGGCGGGAAGCAGCTCGGCGATCGCGATGAGCGTGTTGTCGGTGAAGACGACGTAGGCGGGCACGTTCTGTTCCTTGGCGGTGTTGAGCCGCCAGGACTTGAGCTGCAGCAGCAATTCCTCATTGACGTCGCCGGCACACGTTTCGCACCGGCGCAGCATCACGGCGGCCGGCGTGGTCAGCTCCTTGTTGCAGATCCGGCAGCGCACTGGGCCGCGGTTGCGCCGGTTCTTGGCCGGCCCCGGATCGGCACGCGTCTGCGGCGCAATGCCGTTGAGAAAGCGCGACGGCTTGCGACCCTGACGCCCGCC
Source organism: Mycobacterium marinum (assembly GCF_003391395.1). Lineage (NCBI taxonomy): Bacteria > Bacillati > Actinomycetota > Actinomycetes > Mycobacteriales > Mycobacteriaceae > Mycobacterium > Mycobacterium marinum. The sequence goes on along the minus strand of NZ_CP024190.1, from coordinate 1,584,908 downwards.
CGGGGACCGGGCCAGCGCCCAGGTCAGCGCCAAATGCACTCGGGCCCTGGTGACTCCGACATAAAGCAGCCGGCGTTCCTCTTCGACTTGTTCGCTCTCGGGGCCATGCGCCAACGCGTGCGAGATCGGCAGCGTGCCGTCGGCCAAGCCAACGAGGAACACCGCGTCCCACTCCAGACCCTTGGCCGCGTGCAGTGAGGCGAGGGTGACGCCCTGCACCACCGGTGGATGGCGTGCGTCGGCGCGCGCTCGAAGCTCGGCGAGCAATCCGGCAAGCTGCAGGTGCGGTCGCTGCGCCACCTCGTCGTCGACCAGTTGCGCCAATGCGCTCAGCGCCTCCCAGCGCTCCCGGGCCCGGGTCCCGGCGGGTTCTTCGGCGGTCAGCCCTAGGGGTTCCAGGACCGTGCGGACCACGTCGGGCAACGCTGCCTCGACATCGCGCTCCGCCGCACGCTGCAGGGCCACCATCGCCTGCTTGACCTCTTGGCGGTTGAAGAATCCCTCGCCGCCACGCACCTGGTAGGCGATACCGGCCTCGGTCAAGGCTTCTTCGTAGACCTCGGACTGCGCATTGACGCGGTAGAGGATGGCGATCTCGCATGCGGGAGTTCCGGATTGGATCAGTCGGGCGATCGACGCCGCCACCGCGGTGGCTTCGGCGACCTCGTCGGGATATTCATCAAACGACGGAGCCGGGCCGGGCGCGCGCTGGCCGGTCAGCTGCAGCCGGCTACCGGCAACCCGGCCGCGGGCCGCCGCGATCACCCGGTTGGCCAACGAGACCACCTGCGGAGTGGACCGGTAGTCGCGCTCCAGACGCACCAGGGTGGCGTCGGGAAATCGGCGGGAAAAGTCGAGCAGGAATCGAGGCGATGCCCCGGTAAACGAATAGATGGTCTGGTTGGCATCACCGACGACTGTCAGGTCGTCGCGATCTCCCAACCAGGCCAACAGGACTCGTTGCTGCAGCGGAGTGACATCCTGGTATTCGTCGACGACAAAGCAGCGGTACCGGTCCCGGAATTCCTGGGCCACCGCAGCGTCGTTTTCGATGGCGGCCGCGGTATGCAGCAGCAGATCGTCGAAATCGAGCAGGGTGAGGCTCTCATCGCGCACCTTGAGTGACTCGTATTCGGCGTAGACGGCCGCGATCTGCGCGGCGTCCAACGGAGTATCTCGGGATGCGGCGGCCACCGCCGCCGGGTATTGCTCGGGGGTGATCAGCGATGCCTTGGCCCACTCGATCTCGCCGGCCAGGTCGCGCACGTTATCACTGCTGGCGTTGAGCCTGGCACGGCCGGCCGCGCGGGCAACGACGGCAAACTTGCTGTCCAATAGCTGCCAGCCGATATCGCCGACGACGCGCGGCCAGAAGTATCGCAGCTGGCGGTGCGCGGCCGCGTGAAACGTCAGCGCCTGGACGGCACCGACACCGGAGCTTGTCTGTGCCGCGGCATCCAGCCCTCGCAACCGGGCGCGCATCTCCCCCGCCGCCCGCTGCGTGAATGTCACCGCGAGTACCTGGCCGGCGGCGACATGGCCGCTCGCGACCAACTGAGCAATCCGATGCGTGATGGTGCGCGTCTTGCCGGTTCCGGCCCCGGCGAGCACGCAGACGGGTCCGCGGGGCGCGAGCACGGCTTCGCGTTGCTCGTCGTCCAGCCCGGCGGTCAGTGGCTGTGCGAGCGTCGGCATGGTCTCCATCTTGACAGTGCGGGCTGACAATCCGGGGGCCCCGCCACGCCGCCAGGCGCGGCCGGCACCCTGCCGGACGCCTCTACCCTAAGCCGTCCGCCGCTGATCAGCCCTGCCGCGCGCACCCCCCGATCACCGGGCTACGTTTACGTCCCATGACCAATGCTGCGCTCACCATCTACACAACTTCATGGTGTGGTTATTGTCTTCGGCTCAAGACGGCCCTAAAAGCCGAAGGAATCGCCTACGATGAGATCGACATTGAACGCGAACCTGCCGCAGGGGATTTCGTAGGCTCGGTCAACGGGGGCAACCGGACCGTTCCGACAGTGAAGTTCGCAGACGGCTCGACGCTGACCAACCCCAGCGCCCGGGAGGTCAAGAAAAAAATGGCCGACATTGGCGGCTAGCTAATTGGGGACCGCGCACTCACGGCGCGTTTCCGACACAGCTTGTCGCCCAATGCATGGGTGCCCGACAAAGAATGCAGCCGCCCGTACGATGGCCATTATGTCGTCGAGTACCGGTGACTCGCCGGTACAGCAACGCCAACTCCGACCGCGGACAGCAGTCCGCAGAAAACGGCTATCAACGATGAGGCCAGACGGCTCAACCCGAACGACAGCGATGCGTTTCGCAGGCTGGCGCAAGTGGCAGACGGTCTTTCGTGCCGCGTTCAACCGTCGCAACAGGTCGGCTTTCATCGTCTGCATTGCGGTGTTGGCGATTTCAGCCTGCTCGCATCAGAGCACCACAGCCAAGCCCAGCACCACCACTTCTGTACCCCCCAGCGGCGCCGACGCATTGATCATCAGCGTCGAGGAAGTGCGTCGCATTGCTAACTACGAAGAACTGACCGCACACGCGCACGCAGACTTGCGCCATCCACCGCCGGGTGACCTGAGCGCGCCGGGACCCTGCCGGGCGGCCGGAACCAGTGACCTCACCTTTGCCAGCGGATGGCTGGAATTTCGTAGCGCGGGCTACAGCGGGGTCACCGACGACATCGATCCCGGCGGAAAGGCCTTGATTGACTCGGTCAGTCAGGCGGTAGCCATCTACCCGGACGAGCACGCGGCTCGCAATGCACTCGATCAGCTCGAAACGTCCCTGACGACGTGTGTGGCAATGCACGACCCCAATTACGAATTCGACGTGGACAAGTCGGATCCCACCACGCTGAGGATCACCGACGAAGGGTGGAGCCACCTGTATCGGGCCAAGAATTCGGTTCTAATATCCGTTGGCGTATTGGGCATCGAACCCGCCGAGCGGATCGCGAATGCGGTGCTCGAAGCCATTAGTGATCGAGTCACATAGCGCTCAGTCGCGCGCTGCCGCCCAAGATTCAATGATCACCCGGGCGATCGAAATCGATCCCGGCAGCAGCAATTTTGAGTCCGACGCACTCGTCCAATCACCGACCGCAAGGGCGGCGCGCACCTCATCGCGGGTGAACCAGGCCGCCTCGGCGATCTCGCCGTCATTAAAGGAAAAGTCTTCATCTGGGTCACCCACCGCATGGAAACCCACCATCAGCGAGCGCGGTAAGGGCCAGGGCTGGCTGCCCAGATAACGCACATCGCGCACCGTCAGACCGATTTCCTCACGAATCTCCCGGGCGACACAGACTTCGAAAGATTCGCCGGCCTCCACAAACCCGGCCAGCAGCGAGAACATCCGGTGCGGCCAGATTGCCTGGCGGGCCAGCACCACCCGGTCGCCGCCATCGTGCACCAGGCAGATCACCGCGGGATCGATCCGCGGGAACTCCTCGTGGCCGGTCAGGGAGTTCACCCGTGACCAGCCGGCCCTGGCCGGTTTGGTCGGACTGCCGTCGACTGGGCTGAACCGCGAACCGTCGTGCCAGTTCAATAAGGCCATGGCGGATGACACCAGCTGGCTGCTGGTGTCATCGATGATGCCGCCGAGTCTGCGCAGGTCGGCCACCTCGGACTGAGCTCCAGGATCCTCGGGAGCTTCCAGCGCGGCTCGGACTGCCCAGACATGGCGACCGCCCTCGAGACAGCCCAAAAACACCGCCTCCGGCGGCGGCTTCTCGGCGAAATCGGCGGCCGGGCTGAGCACCACCCGGCCGTCGGCCACCAATACCCGATTACGGGAATCCACCCTCATCAGCGCCGCATCGGCCCACCCCGCGGCCGCCGCTTCGACGTCGGTTCGCAAGTGGTCGGCCCGGTCTGCGCCGATGCGGGACAGCAACGGAACCTCGCGCAGCTGGAAGTCCACGCTAGCTCCCACCCCCCTGGCGACCCGGCGAGCTTGTCTGCGCCGAGCTTGCGATCGCCACGCCGCCACCTTGGTGGCGACCCGCTGCCCCCGGCTGCGCCGCGCTTGCGATCGCCACGCCACCAACTTGGTGGCGACCCGCTGCCCCCGGCTGCGCCGCGCTTGCGATCGCCACGCCACCAACTTGGTGGCGACCCGCTGCCCCCGGCTGCGCCGCGCTTGCGATCGCCACGCCGCCACCTTGGTGGCGACCCGCTGCCCCCGGCTGCGCCGCGCTTGCGATCGCCACGCCGCCACCTTGGTGGCGACCCGCTGCCCCCGGCTGCGCCGCGCTTGCGATCGCCACTAGTGCCCCGTGTTGCGGATGTAGAGCAGGCGGTCGTTGGCCTCAATGGCGTCCACTTCGGGGGCGCCGATGCGCAGCAACTGGCCGCCACGAACGACACCGAGCACGATGTCGCGCAAATGACGCGGAGACCCACCGACCTCGCTTTGTTCGACCTCGCGTTCGGCGATGGCCAGCCCGGCATCCGGGGTGAGCAGATCTTCGATCATCTGGACGACACTGGGTGTGGTGGTGGCCAGCCCCAGCAGCCGGCCGGCGGTTTCGGAAGAAACCACCACCGAGTCGGCTCCCGACTGCTCGAGTAGGTGCTGGTTCTCGGCTTCTCGGATGGATGCCACGATCTGCGACTTGGGCGAAATCTCGCGAGCCGTCAACGTGACCAGCGCCGCGGTGTCATCGCGACTGGCGGCCACGATGATCGAGGCCGCGTGCTGGGCACCGGCCAACCGCAGCACATCGGATTTGGTGGCGTCACCGTGCACGGTGACCAACCCGGCCGCGGCGGCGCGGTCGAGGGCGCCCCGGTCGGTGTCGACAACGACGATCTCACCGGGAACGGCCTCGTCGCCGAGCATTGCGCTGATTGCCGTCTTGCCCTTGGTGCCATAGCCGATGACCACGGTGTGGTTACGCACTCTGCTCCTCCAACGCTGGATCTTCAGTGCCTGACGCGACGTTTCGGTGACAACCTCGAGCGTCGTCCCGACCAGCAAGATCAGAAACGCAATTCTCAGCGGTGTGATGATCAGGACGTTCGCCGCGCGCGCCAGTTCGGAAATCGGTGTGATGTCGCCATACCCGGTGGTCGACAGGGTCACCGCCGAGTAGTACAGGCAGTCCAAGAAGGACAGTTCATCACCCTGCGAATCGTGATACCCATCGCGATCCAGATAGACCGTGATGGCACCCGCCAGCAGCGCCGCCAGGGCGATCGTCACCCTGCGCGTAATGATGCGAGCAGGACTGGCCTGCCCTTGAGGAATACGCAGCACGCCGACAAGCGCGTAACTGGGCTGAGCGGTCAGTCTCTCGTCGAGACGCCTCAGCCGCCGCCAACTACCTTTCGCCACGGAAATCCGTCATCGGCTAACCCCAATGCACGACACAGGCACGAGAAACATGAAACCACGATTAGCAACTGCAAGGCGGATCGGAGTCGGCGAGCAGCTCAGCCAACGCCATCCCATCGGGCAGCTCATCGGGGATGACGGTGACTCCGGTGCGCACATAGTGAAAGGCGGTACGCACCGACGATTCGGGGCATCCGCGCAGGGCGGCCCACGCCATCCGGTACACAGCCAGCTGCACAGCGGCTTGCCGCATGGCTTCGGGCCCACGCGGCGGCTCACCGGTCTTCCAGTCGACGACGGTTGCGCCGCCATCGGGGTCTTCGAATACCGCGTCGATGCGGCCCCGCACCACGGTGTCGCCGACCGGCATTTCGAATGGCACCTCGACGGCGATCGGCGTGCGCGCCGCCCAATGCGATCCGGCGAAAGCCTCCTGCAACGGCGCCAGATCCTCGACTTGGCCCACATCGGAGTCGGCAGCACCCGGGAGATCCCCCAAGTCGAACAGCAGCTCCGCGCCGTAGAACTGCTGTACCCATGTGTGAAAGGCATTGCCCAGCTGGGCATGCGGATCCGGCCGGGTCGGTAAGCGGTGCACCAACCGTTGCCTGGCCCCCACCGGGTCGCGGGCCAGCTCGACGAGCCCGCTCACCGACAACTGGTTCGGCAACGCTCGCGTCGGCGGCCCCACGGCACGCGCCCGCTCGGCCAACAGCGCATCGACGTCGGCGGTCCAGCCCTCGATATCGGCGACCACGGCACCGCCAGCGGGGGCCTCGACACCGGCATCGGCAGAGATCGCCTCCGCGACCAAGCTGGCCCCACGCTCGACATCGCCGCGTCGCGTGGCCAACGGATCAGTTGGCCAAACCGCTTCGACGACGTCGTCCAGCAGCGGGTTCCGTTCACCAGCGGCCGGTGCCGGATCCCACTGATCCACCGTCCCGCAGGGATCGCCGGCCGCGGCCGACCGCTCGATGATGTCCTTGAGTTCGCACAAGAAGTCCGATGGTCCGCGCGGCTTCAGCCCGGTGGCCCCCCAGTGGTGACCCGATACCAGCACGGTGTCCTCGGCCCGGGTAACGCCGACGTAGAGCAACCGGCGCTCCTCATCGACGCGCCGCTGATCCAGCTGTTCCCGATGCGCGGAAATGGTGTCCGACAGCTGCTTTCGGTTGGTCACCGCCGAGGTATCCAGCACCGGGATGCCCAGCGCTCCCGCCGACGCCCGGTCCCCCCGAAGCAGCGGCGGCAACTCGCCCGGATCGGTGAGCCAACTGCTTCGCGACGCGGTCGACGGGAAAACACCTGCCGATAGATGTGCCACCGCCACCACCTGCCATTCCAGGCCCTTCGCGGCATGCACGGTGAGCACTTGAACTCGGTCCCGTGCCACCGTCAACTGGGCCGGCGGTAACCCGTTCTCTACCTCCGCCGCGACATCGAGATAGGCGAGCAGACCGTCCACCGATGCCTTGGTGGACAGGGCGCTACCAGCCGAGGTGGCGGCCCGCTCGGCGTAGTCGGCGACCACGTCGGCAAACGCATCGAGGTGCTCGGCACCGGCCCATGCCCCCGAAGCCGTCGCCGCGGCACGGACATCGCAATCCAGCCCAAGCACGCGTCGTACCTCGGCGACAAGATCCGGCAGCCAATGACCAAGATGCCCACGCAGGGCGTTCAATTCCGCTGCCAGCGCACCGATGCGCTCGTAGCCCGCCGGCGAGTACCAGTCGGCGGGGCCCGGGTCGCAGATGGCATCGGCCAGACACGCCGTATCGGTGTCCGGACCCGCCGCCGCCGCCGCGACGGCGCCGGGAGAGGCCGATGCGCCCACCTGAGGACCGCCCACCAACGCGACCGCCCGTCGCCAAAGTGCGGCGACGTCGCTGCCGCCCAACCGCCAGCGCGGACCGGTCAACACTCGCATCGCCGCGGCCCCGGCCGTCGGGTCACCCACCAGTCGCAGCATCGCTACCAGGTCGGCCACCTCCGGAATGGACAACAGGCCGGCCAGCCCGACAACCTCAACCGGGATTCCCCGCGCAACCAGTGCATCGGCGATGGGTGCGGCGTCGGCGTTGCGGCGCACCAGCACCGCTGCCGTCGGCGGGCTCACCCCGTCGGCCGCCGCGCGCTGATAGTGACCCTGCAATTGGTCTGCGATCCAGTCCCGTTCGGCCTGCACATCGGCAAGTAGCGCACAACGAACCGTCCCGGCCGGCGCATCCGGGCGCGAACGCAGTGCATGTACGGCCACCGACCGCCGGCGGGCCTCCGCCGAGATCGCGTTTGCCAGGTGCAGTGCGCGCGGCGGGTTGCGCCAGCTGGTCCGCAGCTCCAGAACCGGTGCCGGGGCACCGTCGGACAGCGCGAAATCCGTGCTGAACCGGGGCAAGTTCGTCGCCGAGGCACCACGCCAGCCGTAGATCGACTGAATCGGATCACCGACTGCCGTCAACGCCAACCCGTCATCGACGCCGCCACCAAACAGTGCCGACAGCGCGATGCGCTGGGAGTGTCCGGTGTCCTGGTACTCGTCGAGCAACACGACGCGGTACCGGCTGCGCAGCTCCTCGCCGACCTGCGGGCACGTCGCTGCCAGCCGTGCGGCGGCGGCCATCTGCATTCCGAAGTCCATCACCTTGGCGGCGCGCATCCGCTCATGCAACGCGTCGAGCAAGGGCACCAGCTCGGCCCGCTCGGTCTGGGTGGCCAGCATCCGCAACAGCCACTGATTCGGGCCGCTATCGCGCTGGTTTGGGCCCGCCGGCAGGGCGTGCACGAGTCGTTCCAGCTCGATGTGGGTATCGCGAAGCTGCCGGGTGTCAACCAGGTGCTCGGCGAGCTGGCCCCACAGCCGCAGCACCGTGGCGGTGACCGCCGCCGGGGTCTTCTGGGTGCACAGCTCTCCGCGATATCCGTTGACGACCTCGAACGCCAGCTGCCACAGCTCTGTCTCGCTGAGCAACCGGGTGTCGGGCTCGATGGGCAGCAACAAGCCGTGGTCACGCAGCAGTGAGCCGGCAAATGCGTGATAAGTGCTGACCGTGGGCGCACCCGCGGCTTCGCCGACGGCGACACCCACGGTGGTACCTGCCAATCGGGCCAGCCGCGACCGGACGCGGCGCAGCAATTGGCCGGCAGCCTTGCGGGTGAACGTCAAGCCCAACACCTGGCCTGGTTCGGCGTAGCCGTTGGCGACCAGCCAAACCACCCGGGCGGCCATCGTCTCGGTCTTGCCCGCTCCCGCGCCCGCGATGACAACCAACGGACCCGGAGGGGCGGCGATAACGGCGGCCTGCTCGTCGGTGGGCGGGAAAATTCCTAGCGCACTTGCTATCTCATCCGGGCTGTAGCGCGGGTTCATCGCGGCGACCGGTCGGTGTGGGCCGGACACGACGGCCGGATCGGGCAGTGCGAGCAGCCATCGTTGCGCCGAGCGATGAAGCGCGGCCCGGCCGCTGCCTCGGCAGCCTGACGGACCAGATTGCGCCACTGGTCACGAGCGGCCGGCGTCAGTGGATCCTGATCCCGTTGGGCGGCACCGGCGGCCGCGCTCTTGCCCGGATAGACCAGTCGCGCACCACCGGGCTCGGCACCGGCCTCCACCATCCCCTCGGCCACCGCAAGCTGATACATGGCCAGCTGGGCATTTTGCTGTGCGTCGTCCTTGCTGACTGGTGTCTTTGCGGTCTTGATGTCGACGATCACCAATCGCCCCGCACCGTCGCGCTCGAGCCGATCGACCCGTCCCCGCAGACGGATTGCGCCGCCGTCGTCGCGGGCCGCGTCCAGGACTCCATCGATGTCGATCTCGACTCCGACTTCGGTAAGTTCACTGCGCGTCTGACCCCGCCACTCGACAAACGCCTGGATCATCGCTCGGTGCCGGGCAAGCTCGTTGCTCGAAAACCAATCCGCCTCGAACGGCAGGAGCTTCCACACCCGGGCCAGCTCGGCCAGCAGTTGCTCTTCACTTGCGCCCGGCTCGGCGATCAGCGCATGCAGCACCGAACCGATGGTGGCTCGCAGGTCGCGCGGGTTGGTCCCACCATGACGTTCGGCCAGCCAACGCAGCGGACAGTCGTTGAGGGTCTGCAGGGTGGAGGGCGTCAGCGTGACAACATCGCCGGCGCTGTAGAGCGCAGCAGTCGTGCTCACCGGGATCAGCCCGTGCCATCCCGCGGGATCGGCCCCCGCCACGCCGGCCTTGGCCAACCGAGCCAATTGGGTTGCCGCACATTGCCGGGCAGCGTCGTCAACCGCGCCGTCCGGCGCGCAGACCACGCCGCGCAATCTGCCCACCACCGCCGCGGCCGACAGCACGCGCGGCGCCGAAACCGGCGGTGGTGCGACGGCTTGGCTGTCCCCGTTGGCCCACTGCGCGATCTCGAAGAAGAATTCCGACGGAAGTGCGGCTTGCTGGCTACCTCCGCTCGTGTCGCCGTCGACGGCAGTCACCAGCAGTTGACGCCGGGCCCGGCCCATTGCCGCCAGCAACAGCCGGCGTTCCTCGGCCAGTAGCGGTGCCCGCGCCGAGGCATTGCCGCTGACGCCGTCGAGTTCATCAAGCAGGCGCTGCGTGGCCAGCACTCCCCCGCGTGGAATCGTGTTGGGCCACAAGCCGTCCTGCAATCCGGCGATGACCACCAGGTCCCATTCGTGACCGAGCGCCGCGTGCGCGCTGAGCACCCGGACCTGCTCGTTCTGTGCTGCCGGCTCCTCGCTGACGCGAGGCAACTGCAGGGCGGCAACGTGCTCGAGGAGTCCGCTCAGTGATGCGCCCGACGTGCGCGCGACGTACTGGTCGGTGATGTCGAACAAGGCCGTTACCGCTTCGAGGTTGCGGGTCGCCTGGACACCGGCCGGGCCGCCGCGATCGATGGCTGCGAGCCAGCGATTCTGCAGACCCGACCGATGCCATGCGGCCCACAGGATGTAGCGCGGGTCTTGGCCCGCACGGTGGCATCGCGTTGCCGCGGCCAGTACGGCACGCACCCGCCGTAGCGGCCCAAACTGTGGGTTTGACCCCGCCGACGCGACAGCAGAGCGCCCATCCTCGGACAACGTCGCGACCAGCAAGTCCCCGAAATCCTCTGGCGAACGACCGGCGACGGTGCGCCGCAGGGTGCGGCGCAGCTGCCGCAGCGTGACGGGGTCCACGCGGCCGATGGGTCCGGTGATCAGTGCCAGCGCCTGATCGGCGTTGAGCCCTTCGGCGGTCGCAGCCAGAACCGTGAGCAGCGCGCCTACCGCGGGTTCCTCGGCCAGTGATCCCCCGATTGGAGGTATCGACACCGGAACACCCGCGGCGGCGAGCGCCCGCGGCAGCCGGGCGGCGACCCGGGGTACCGACCTGACGATCACCGCCATCTGCGACCACGGAACTCCGTCGACCAGATGTGCCCGTCGCAGCGCATCGGCGATCGCCGCCGCCTCCGCATGCGCCGTGGCGGCCAGGCGCACGGTGACCGACCCGTCCTCGGTTCCGGTGCCATCGATGTGGCGACCGGCACTGCCGCCCGGCAGCCGACGGGCGATGCCGCTGACGGCGCGCGCCACGGCGGGGGCACAGCGATGCGACGTCGTCAAGGTCACCGCCGGACCGCCGTCCAGCGGGCCGCCCAGCAATCCGGCGGGCTCACCGCCGCGAAAACCGAACACCGCCTGGTTGGGGTCGCCAGCGATCAAGGCGAACTCGGCACCGGCCGCCAGCCCCTGAACCAGCCTTGCCGCCTGCGGATCGAGTTGCTGAGCGTCGTCAACCAGCAAGAACCGCAGCCGCGCACGTTCGGCGGCCAGCAATTCGGGATCGCTGGCGAAGGCCTCCAGTGCGCTCCCGACCAGTTCGGCGGCACCCAATGCCGGTGCGGTGGCTTGTGGCGTCGCCGTCCCGACCGCCGCGCGCAACAACATCACCTGCTCGTACTGTCGGGCGAATCGGCCGGCGGCGGCCCATTCGGGGCGTCCGCTGCGACGGCCCAGCCGCTCCAACTCCATTGGGTCTACCCCGCGTTCGGCGCAGCGTGCCAGGAAGTTTCGGAGTTCGGTCGCGAATCCCGCGGTCGTCAGGGCGGGCAGCAGGTGTCGCGGCCAGGCCGACCTGGCGCTCGCTCCGTCTTCGAGGTCCCCGGCAAGCAGTTCCCGAATGATGGCGTCCTGTTCGGCGCTGGTCAGCAGCCGCGGCGGCGCATCGCCGGTGCGTTCGGCCGCCCGCCGCAGCACCGCGTAGGCGTAACTGTGCACGCTACGCACCAACGGCTCACGGACCGCGGCGCGGCCGGTCCCGGTGGTGTGTGAGCGCAGTAGCGCCGTGGTCAACGAGCTGCGCGCCCGCATCCCCATCCGGCCGGAACCGGTAAGCAGCAGAACCGATTCCGGATCGGCACCCGCGGTGATATGAGCGATTGCCGCCTGTACCAGCAAGGCGCTCTTCCCGGTGCCGGGGCCGCCCAGGAGCCGCACCAGTCCCCGTGACCCCGGCGTCAGCAGCTCCCGCGCCTCGGCACCCCAGCTCAGTGACATAGCGGCATGCAATCACAGGGGTCTGACAAGGTTGGCCCGGCTGATGGCGGCCAAGGCGCCGGATCGGACCAAATTCGCTAGTGCTTAGGGGGTTTCAGGTGCAAAGCTGACCGCGGTGCGGCCAAGCCGGCTCGGCCGGGCTCGGCTAGCGCCGCTCGAACGCCGCCTGCAGCAGCCCCGCGTCGAACCCGCTCGGCGCCTGGCCGGTAACGGCGTACTGGTAAACCGCAACGCGGAAGATCTGGCCCAGCGCACTCGAGATCAGCGAGACGACAATGATGCAGGCGACCGCGATCGCCACCACCGCGGCGGCCAGCACCGGCTGATTGAGCGCAAGCAGCGCGATGGCACCCCCCACGCCGGTGAGCACGATCATGATGCTGACCAGCCAGATGATCACCGTGATGGTGGCGGCCCCGGTTGCGCTTTCACCCCACCGCGCCTTGACGACGGTCGCCGAACGTTTCAGGGATTCGATCGGCCCGCTGCCCTCGAGCGCCACGACTGGGATCACGAAAAACGTTGCGATGGCCCAAGCGGCTCCGGTCAGCCAGACCGCGATCTTGCCCAACAGCGGCATCCGTTCTTCAAGGGCCCGCAGGATCAGCCCAACCGTGGTGGCCACCAGAGTCCAGCCCAGGATCGGGCCGATGCGGTGCATGGCGGCCCTGACCCCATCGCTGACCTTGGTGTCCTCACCGCGCATGGAACGCACCGCGCAAGCGGCCAGTGCCACGTTGAAGAAGATGGCGATGAAAGTGGACACGTACGCCGTTGCCAAGCCGGCGATGTAGAAGACCGGGTCATGCTCGTCGATGTATTGGCCGTCAAACACTCCCCGCAGGATCAGCGTCGGCGCCCAGATGGCGACCACGGCCAGGAACGCGAAAAGCGTGGAAAGAAGTGGGAACAGCATCAGCGACAGGTCGCCTTTGAGGATTCGCCAGCTCTGCCCGGTCAGCGCCCAGCCGCGCTTGATGCTGTCCATTGCTGCTCCCGGTGGATTTCGGCCCGCTCCGCGCCGTCAGATGTGAAAAGTTCGCTGGCGCGCACTGTGAACGGCTATCGTAGCCCGCGGCAACAGCAACGGCGACGGGCATCAGGTCAGGCCGATTAAGCTGGCTTGATGCCGGATGTCTACGGCAGGAGTATCGATCATGAACAATGCCGACAACAATGCCGACAACAATGCGGACGTAGTAGGTACACCCGATCCCGTGCCTGAAGGTGATGCCGCCGAACAGAGCATTCCGGCCGGTTTCGACGAAGAGCCGGGGTTGGACACCGAGTACCTGAGCGACGCCGGGGACCGCGATGCCAACGAAGCCGATGTGATCGATCAGGCCTACATCGTCGCGACCTCCGACGACGACTTGGGCGCTGACCGCTGATCGGTGTTTTTGCCGCGCACCTCCCTCGAGGGGCGACTCGGGCGCGACCTGGCACCATCGACACGTGAGCACCGACCTGCACGTGCACCGCTATGGCCCCGAGGGACCCGTGCGGGTGCTGACCATCCATGGCGTCACCGAGCATGGCCAGTCCTGGGAATACCTGGCCGGCTACTTGCCCGAAGTCAGCATCGCCGCACCGGATTTGCTGGGCCACGGCAGATCGTCGTGGGCCGCGCCATGGAGCATCGATGCCAACGTTTCGGCATTGGCCGCATTGCTCAAGGATCAAGCCGACGGGCCGGTAGTGGTGGTTGGGCACTCCTTTGGCGCGGCGGTGGCTCTGCAACTGGCCGCGGCACATCCGGACCTGGTCGCAGCGCTGATCCTGCTTGATCCCGCGATCGGTTTGGATGGTTCACGGGTGCGCGAGGTGGTCGACGCCATGGTGGCCTTCCCCGACTACACCGACCCGGCCGAGGCGCGAATGGAGCGGGCATACGGCGCGTGGGCGGACGTGGATCCCGCGGTGCTCGACGCCGAACTCGACGAGCACCTCATCACCCTGCCGAACGGGCGGTACAGCTGGCGAATCAGCCTGCCCGCCATGGTGTGCTACTGGAGTGAGCTCGCCCGCGACGCCGCGCTGCCTCCCCCGGGAATCGCGACCACGCTGGTGCGGGCGGTGCGTGCCGATCCGCAGTACGTCAGCGACGAACTCATCGCGGCCCTGCGGGAACGGCTGGGAGCCGACTTCGCCCTGCGGGAATTCGAGTGCGGACACATGGTTCCCCAGGCCAAGCCCACTGAAGTCGCCACACTGATCCGCGAACAGCTGAAAACACCCTGACCATGGCCCCCGTCACCGACGAGCAGGTCGAGCGGGTCCGCCGGCTGGTCGCAGCGATTCCGTCGGGCAGGGTAGCCACCTATGGTGATATCGCCTCTGCCGCCGGGCTTTCCAGCCCCCGCATCGTCGGCTGGATCATGCGTACCGACTCGGTCGATCTGCCGTGGCACCGGGTGATCACTGCCTCCGGGCGTCCGGCCCGACACCTGACCAGCCGCCAACTCGAGCTGCTGCGCGCCGAAGGGGTGCTCAGCGTGGACGGCAAGATCGCGCTGGATCAGGTGCGCTACGAATTCCCGCCCGGTTGCTAGAGCAACATCCGGATCAGCCCAGCGGTGCGGGCCAGACCCGGAAATGCCTCACTGGTAGAGCGGGGATGCAGCGCATGCACAGCCAGACGGAACATCAAGGCACGCAATAGCATTTGCGGCCATTCCGGCAGAGCACCCCACCGTTCGATGAGTCCGTCGTCGGCATCGCCCCAGGCCAGCGCGTCGATGACAACCACTCCGGCGGCCCAGGACGCGGGCCGCCAATACGGTGTGATGTCGGTGATCCCCGGCGGAGCCGTTCCGGCGAACAGCACGGTGCCGTAGAGGTCCCCATGCACCACCTGATTGGGGCTGCGCGTCGGTTTGCGAAGCGTCGCGAGGTGATTGACGAGTTCGATCGACTGCTCTGCGTCCTCGGTCATCTGGGTCGGGCGGGCCCCGGGCGGGATCGATTGCAGGGGTCGCTCCTCCCACGCGGCGCGGTCGGCGACGATGAAAACGTCGACCTCCGCCCACGGCGTGGCGGGCCCCTGGGTCAAAAACCGCGGCCGTTCCAGCTTGCTGGTGGCCTCGTGCAGTCGCACCGCCGCCGAAACGACCTCATCGTGGCGCGGCTCCGGTGTTCCGGCCACGAATGTATCTGCCCGCCAGCCGGAAACCACGTACCGCCCGTCGGTGGAACGGACCGGTCGGGCCAGGCGCACGCCGTCGACGAAGAGGGTCTCGCGTACCCGGGCCGACCAGGCCGCCCGGGCATTCTCTGCCACCATCGACAACACGACTTCACCGCACCGCCAGCCGCCTTCCCAGCTGGCGCCCAAAGAGGCGGGCTCCACACCGGTCAAACCAAATGCCGCCAACACGTGCTCGGGCGGTGGCTCGACACTCACGGCAGTCAGCCTAGTGGAGGCCCCGCGGGGCGCTGGGCCTGTATCCGGCTTAGAAGACATCCGGCTTAGTACATCACCATGTCGGGCTGCATCTGATTGGCCCAGGCCACGATCCCGCCCTGCAGGTGGACCGCATCGGCGAAACCGGCCTTCTTCAACGCGGCCAACGCCTCGGCCGACCGCACGCCGGTTTTGCAGTACAGCACCGTGGTGCGGTCTTGGGGCAGCTTCGCCAGGCCCTCACCGGTGCTGATCAACGACTTGGGGATCAGCTGAGCTCCGTCGATGTGCACGATGTCCCACTCCACTTGCTCGCGCACGTCGATCAGGGCCAGCTTCTTGCCGGAGTCGATCATCGCGCGCAGTTCTTGCGGGGTGATGGTGGAGTCGCTGGCGGCCCTGGCGACGTCGTCGGAGACCACGCCACAGAACTGCTCGTAGTCGATCAGCGCGGTGATCTTCGGCGTCGCCGGATCCTTGCGAATCCTGATCGTGCGGTAGGTCATCTCCAACGCGTCATAGATCATCAGCCGGCCCAGCAGTGTCTCTCCGATCCCGGTGATCAGCTTCACCGCCTCAGTGCCCATCACCGACGCGATGGAGGCGCAGATGATGCCCAGCACCCCGCCTTCGGCACAGGAAGGCACCATTCCCGGCGGCGGCGGTTCGGGGTAGAGGTCTCGGTAATTGAGCCCCAGCCCGCCCGGGGCGTCCTCCCAGAACACCGATACCTGGCCCTCAAACCGGTAGATGGAACCCCACACATAGGGTTTTCCGGCCAGTACCGCGGCATCGTTGACCAGATAGCGGGTGGCGAAGTTGTCGGTGCCATCGATGATCAGGTCGTAGTGGCCAAACAGGTCGACCGCGTTGTCGGCTTCCAGCCGGAACTCGTGCAACCGGACCTCGATCAGGGGGTTGATCGCGACGATCGAGTCACGCGCCGACTGGGCTTTGGAGCGCCCGACGTCGGCGACGCCGTGAATGATCTGGCGCTGCAGGTTCGACTCGTCGACGACGTCGAAGTCGACGATGCCGATGGTGCCCACACCCGCGGCAGCCAGGTACAACAATGTGGGCGAACCCAGCCCTCCGGCACCGATCACCAGGACCCGCGCGTTCTTGAGTCGCTTCTGCCCGTCAACGCCCAGATCGGGGATGATCAGGTGGCGACTGTAGCGGGCCACCTCTTCGCGGCTCAGCGTTGCGGCGGGCGCAACCAGGGGCGGCAATGCTGTCGTGGACACCGAACATCTCCTCGGCAATCATGGCGGTTCAACGCCGATACACGTTGCCCAACCAATCACAGCAGGTACCCGGGTGGGCGGCAACGATGCGCAACAGTGTTCAACAGCCAAACCGTCGGCGCAATTTCGGCACGCGGATCGGCGCCGAAGGACGGTGACGCCCCCGCCGCTCTCAGGCGATTGGGTAGGGCCAGGGATTGAAATGACAGGTCTTGCCATCTGCCTTGACGAATTCGGGATCGAACGGCGCGGCCTCGTCATCCGACGTCGAGAAGGTCTGCTGCATCATCACCGGGGCCAGGCCGCCAGGCTTCTCGCACGCCTCGTGCCGCAGGTACCCGATGGCGTGACCGACCTCGTGATTGATCACGTACTGCCGGTAGGAACCGATATCGCCCTCGAACGGTACGGCGCCACGCACCCAGCGGGCTTCGTTGATGAAGACCCTGGCCTGCCGGTCCGGGCCGTAGGACGGGTTGTAGCAGGACGTTTCCAACGGAAATTCGTAGCCACATCCTTCACGCACGGTGACCGGGGACACCAGCGAAATGCGGAAGTCGGGCTTTCCGGAATCAATCCGCATGAACGCAAATTGCGGATCGTGCGTCCACCCCTTGGGATTGGCCAGCGTCTGGTCAATCATCTGGGCGAACGCATCGTCGCCGCCGTACATCGTCGGGTCCAGGCCGTTCTCGACTTCGACGGTGTACCTGAACACCTTGCCGGTGCCCTGCCCCACCTGCGGTGTCGTACCCGGGACCACCCGCCAAGTCTTGTCCCCCGCCTGGGTGTAGGGACCGCCGGCCGGCAGCGTTCCGGCGGGCAGATTCGCGTCGAATGCGGCCAGACCACGTGGCGGCGTGTCGATGATCGAAGTGCCGACCGAACCAATGTCGGGCGTGTCATGAACCGCCTCGGCCGCCGCCGGCTTCGGCGACGTGGTCCCGGTGACCGTCTGATAGCCGACGACCACGGTGAGCACCATCAGAACCGGTAAGGCATAGGCCCGCCACCCGTAGGTCGACACAAAACGCCCCAGCCAGCTTTGTTTGCGCCACTGGCGCGGCCGGTCCCGATCGACGCGGGCTCGCCCGGCCGCCTGGCCGAGGGGGTCACGTTGGGCCCGCAGCGGCTCTCGCCACTCATCACGCAGCACAGGTACCTGACCGGAGCTGCGCGACGGGCGCGGATGCGTCATTTTCCCAGGATGGCACAGCCGTCGCCGAGTAGACCCCTGGCACGCCCGAATGGACCGTCCGACTACTATCCACCGGCACCGATAGCGTCCAGTAAGGATCGACCCGGCGGCGCGGGTAGTAATGTCGTTGCGACAAACAGTGCGGCCGCGGGGTTGGCAAGTGGCCGACAAGCAGATGAGGACCGATGAGCGATCTCGCCAAGGCGGCGCAGCACCGCGCCGTCAGATCAGCCGACCGCGTGCGGTCGACTGAGGGCGCGACCCCCAAAGCGCGCGGTAACCGACTGCCCCGCGACGAGCGACGCGGCCAGCTGCTCGTCGTCGCCAGCGACGTTTTCGTCGACCGCGGCTACCACGCGGCCGGCATGGACGAGATCGCCGAACGGGCGGGCGTCAGTAAACCTGTTCTTTACCAACACTTTTCGAGCAAGCTCGAACTCTATCTGGCGGTACTGAATCGGCACGTGGACAAGCTGGTGGCCGGGGTACAGCAAGCTCTGCGCACGACCACCGACAACCGGGGACGGCTTTATGCCGCGGTTCAGGCGTTCTTCGACTTCATCGAGCACGACAGCCAGGGTTACCGACTGATCTTCGAAAACGACTACGTCACCGAACCCGAGGTCGCCGCGCAAGTGCGGGTTGCCACCGAATCCTGCATCGACGCGGTGTTCGCCCTGATCAGCGCCGATTCCGGGCTGGACCCGCACCGAGCGCGGATGATCGCGGTAGCCCTGGTCAGCATGAGCGTCGACTGTGCCCGATACTGGCTGGACTCCGACAGGCCGATCTCCAAGTCGGATGCCATCGAAGGCACCGTGCAGTTCGCCTGGGGCGGACTGTCGCACGTGCCGCTGGCTCGGTCTTAGCTGCGCGCGGCTTCCGCGCCGACCCCGAAGCCGACCCGGCGGGCGTCGGCGACTCCGATCTCGACATAAGCGATCTTGGCGGCGGCGACCAAGAACCGACGACCCCGCTCGTCGTCCAAGCTCAACAGGCCCGAGTCATCACGCAGCGCTGCACTGACGAGTTCTTCGACCTCACCGGGCGTCTGCGCGCTGGCGAACACCAGCTCGCGCGGACTGTCCGTGATTCCGATCTTGACCTCCACGGGGGCCCCTTCCGTTGGTACTGCGTCGCAGACGTATCAGCAGCAGGCTAGTGGACGCGTTCGAGGCGCCGCACATCGGCCTGTCGGCCCGTACCAGCAGGTCACGGCTAGCAGATTGGTTCATCACAATTGGGTCTAACCTGGCCCGACACGCCATCGCAGCCCTGAAGCGGCACCGTCGCGCAGATACCATCGGCCCCATCAGCAACTCAGCTCACACCCAGTACGACACCGTCCGGGACGTCGAGGACTACCCGGACGATGAGAGCTATGGCGGCTACAGCGACTACGGCTACCAAGACAGCCAAGACGACCAAGACGAATACCCAGACAGCTATGCGGACCTCGCCTGGCCGGCGGATCGCCGGTGGCGCCCCGTCGCCGCGGTCCTGGGCGTCGTGGTGGCCCTGGGCGCCATCACGACCGCGCTCGTGATCAATAGTGGCGACAGCGCGACCACCAAGGGCAAGGTTGGCGTTCCGACGCCGCGGACAGTCATCTCTACGACACCGCGCACCACTGCGCCCTCAGCGCCACCGCGGACGGCCCCCTATCCCAGCACCAGCACCAGCACCAGGCCAGGCCCCGGCACCTCCGCGTCCCAACTCCCCCCGGAAACCTTCACAACGGTGACACCACCGGGCGCAGCGCCGACGTGGCCGCCCACCGCCGTGGCACCGCTGCCGGGCATGCAGCCGCTACCCGTCGAACCCCCCTCGGCCGCGCTGAATCCGCGCACCGTCATCTATCGGGTGACCGGAACCAAGCAGCTCCTGGACATGGTGAACATCGTCTACACCGACGCACGCGGCTTCCCCGTCACCGAGTTCAATGTGGCCCTGCCCTGGACCAAGATGGTGGTCTTGAACCCGGGCGTGCAGACCGAGTCGGTGGTCGCGACCAGCATCTACGGCCGTTTGAACTGCGCGATTGTCAACGCGCAGGGACAGCTGGTGGTGGCGTCCACCAACACGTCGATCATCGCGACGTGCACCCGCTAGCGCCGAGGGCAGTCAGCCGAGGCCGAGCTCACTCATCCGCTTGTCGTGCGTCTGCTGCAGACGTTCGAAGAACGTGCCGAGCTGGCTGAGACCACCGGTGCCGGCGACCACCAGGTCGACCAGCTCGTCGTGGTCGGCCAGCAGGAACTGGGCCTGCGTGATGGCCTCGCCCAACAGACGACGCGACCACAGCGCCAGCCGACTGCGCTGTTTCCCGCTGGTTGTCACCGCGGCACGCACCTCGGCGACAACGAACTGAGAGTGGCCGGTCTCGGCCAACGCCGCCCGGACCACGTCCGCAACTTCATCGGGCAGCCCACCCGCGATCTGCAGGTAGAGATCGGCGGCCAGTGCGTCACCCACATAGGTCTTCACCAAGGCTTCCAGCCACGTACTCGGCGTGGTCAGCCGGTGGTAATTCTCCAGCGGCGAGACGTACTTGGACATGGCCGGCACCACATCGACACCGCGCCGTTCCAGCGCGTCCCGCAACAGCTCGTAATGCCCCATCTCAGCCGACGCAATGCTCGCCATCGAAATACGTCCCCGCAGGTCCGGGGCCATCCGCGCCTCGTCGGTCAGCCGGTAGAAGGCGGCCACCTCGCCATAGGCCAGCAATGCGAACAACTCGTTGACGCCGGGGTGATCCGCCGATAGCTGTGGCCCGGTCGAATCGGCCACCTGATCGGCGGATGAGGGCGAAGTCATGGCAACACTCTAGTCGGCGAGAACGACGGAAAGCCGGTGGCCGTGAGCCGACCAGCTATGATGAAGGTTAGGTAGCGGCCGTATGTTTGTGCTGCCGCTACCAGTGCAATGTGCGTGCACGTAGCTGGCCCCGCCCAGACGAGCAGTGGGCCGGCGACTCGGCGACGTATCGGAGTCGGAAACTCGTGCGCGCGATGAACCGCGATTGAGATGACCGACCAATAAATACCGATACTGTCACCGAAAGGCTCTTTACTCCCGTATGACTGCGCTGAAAAGCACAACCGAAACAACCCCAAAAACATTTGCTGAGCTTGGAGTTCGCGACGAAATAGTACGCGCACTGGGCGAACGGGACATCGAGTGTCCTTTCGCCATCCAAGAACTCACCCTGCCGCTGGCACTGGCCGGAGACGATCTGATTGGCCAGGCCCGTACGGGCATGGGCAAGACCTTCGCGTTCGGCGTGCCGCTGCTGCAGCGGGTCAGCTCCGGAACCGGCGTGCGACCGCTGACCGGCGCCCCCCGCGCCTTGGTCGTGGTCCCCACTCGCGAGCTGTGCTTGCAGGTCACCGAGGACCTGGCGGTGGCCGCCAAGTACCTCACCGCCACCACCGAGACCGGCGACCAGCGCCCGCTGTCGGTGGTCTCGATCTATGGCGGACGCGCCTACGAGCCGCAGATCGAGGCCCTACGGGCCGGCGCTGACGTCGTGGTCGGCACCCCCGGCCGGCTGCTCGACCTGAGCCAGCAGGGCCATCTACAGCTGGGCGGATTGTCCGTGCTGGTCCTCGACGAAGCGGACGAGATGCTCGACTTGGGCTTCCTACCCGATATCGAGCGCATCCTGCGCCAGATTCCCGGGGACCGGCAGTCGATGCTGTTCTCGGCGACCATGCCAGACCCGATCATCACGCTGGCGCGGACCTTCATGATCCAGCCCACCCACATCCGGGCCGAGGCGCCACACTCCCTGGCCGTGCACGACACCACCGAGCAGTTCGTCTACCGCGCCCACGCCCTGGACAAGATCGAGCTGGTCACCCGGATACTGCAGGCCCGGGAGCGGGGCGCGACAATGATCTTCACCCGTACCAAGCGCACCGCGCAGAAGGTTGCCGACGAGCTGAACGAGCGAGGTTTTGCGGTCGGCGCCGTCCACGGTGACCTCGGACAGGTGGCCCGCGAGAAGGCCCTCAAGTCCTTCCGCAGCGGCACCGTCAACGTGCTGGTGGCCACCGATGTCGCGGCGCGCGGTATCGATATCGACGACGTCACCCACGTCATCAACTACCAGTGCCCCGAGGACGAGAAGATGTACGTCCACCGCATCGGGCGCACGGGCCGGGCCGGCCGCACCGGCGTCGCCGTCACGCTGGTGGATTGGGACGAACTGCCCCGCTGGACGATGATCGACAAGGCATTGGGCCTGGGCTCACCGGACCCGGCCGAGACGTACTCCAGCTCGCCACATCTCTACACCGAGCTGTCGATCCCGACCGACGTCGCTAGCACCGTGGGCCCGCCGAGCAAGTCCGGGTCCAAGCCCCGCGCCGCGGAGAAACAAGACGGCCAGCAGAGCGAGAAGTCGGGGCGCACGCGCTCGGACTCTGCGCGCCGGCGGCGCACCCGCGGCGGCAAGCCGGTCACCGGACACCCCGCCACCACGCCGGTGGCCAGTGGCGAGACGGCCACCGAGACGGGGTCGGGTTCCGGTGCGAGCTCTCCATCAGGCAACGCCGGGGCCACCCGGCGCCGTCGCCGCCGTCGCAAGCCTGCCGGCGTCCAAGACAACGCTGCCGCATCGGCTAACTGAACCTGCACCCACGCATGGTGAAGCCGGAACGGCGCACCAGGGGTGACATCCTGGCCGCCGCAGCGATCGTGGTGGTCATCGCACTCGTCACGTTGCTGATCTGGTGGACCAGTGATGCGCGGGCGACCGTAAGCCGGCCGGCCGCCGTTCCGGCGCCCAACCCCAGCCCCGCCCGGGAGGTGCCGGGCACGCTCAAGCAGCTCTGGACGGCGGACAGCCCGGCCACCCGCGTCCCGGTGGTGGCGGGCGGGACGGTGGCCACCGGCGCGGGACGCCTGGTGGAAGGGCGGAACCCGACCACCGGTGAGACGCTGTGGAGCTACTCGCGCGACACCGACCTGTGCGGCGTGAGCTGGGTGTATCGCTATGCCGTCGCGGTGTACCGCGATGATCGTGGTTGCGGCCAGGTGAGCACCATCGACGGATCGACCGGTCGTCGCGGACCCGCCCGCAGCAGCTACGCGGACCCACAGGTGCGCCTGTCCTCCGATGGCACCACGGTGCTATCGGCCGGCAGCACCCGCCTGGAACTGTGGCGGTCCGACATGGTTCGGATGCTGTCCTACGGCGAGACCGACGCCCGGGTGAAACCGGCGAACCGGGGCCTGCACTCCGGATGCACGCTGGAGTCCGCCGCGGCGAGCTCTTCGGCGGTCTCCGTGCTCGAAGCCTGCCAGGACCAGGCGGACCTGCGGCTGGTGCTGCTGCGCCCGGGCAAGGAAGAAGACGAACCCGAGCAACGGATCGTGCCCGAACCCGGGATTCGCGCCGGGTCGGGCGCACGGGTGCTGATCGTCTCGCAGAACAACACCGCGGTGTACCTCCCGTCGCCTCAACCCCACGTCGAGGTGATCGATGAAACCGGCACTACCACGGCAAGCACCTTGCTGCCCGGTCCGCCGTCACCGGCGGCCGTGGTGTCCCAGACCGGCAACCTGGTGACCTGGTGGACCGGCGATGCGTTGCTGGTCTTCGACACCGGAAAATTGACCCAGCGCTACACCATCGCCGCCGGTGACACGGCCGCGCCCCTGGGCCCGGGCGTGATGATGGCGGGCCAGCTGCTGGTACCGGTCACCGGCGCCGTGGGGGTCTACAACCCGGTCAGCGGCGCCAGCGTCCGCTACATCCCGGTGGACCGGCAGCCGAACACCTCGGCGGTGGTCCCGGTCGTGGTGGGTTCCACGGTGATCGAGCAGCGCGGCGACGCCGTGGTGGCACTTGGCTGACCGCCGGTGTGCCCGGGCGCGGCTAGGGCTCGACCGAGAAGGTGGGCAGGGGCTTGCCGGTCTTCCAATGTTTGAGCAGTGCCTGCGCCAGCTCGCGATAGGCCAGCGCGCCCTTGTTCTTGCGTCCGGCCAGCACCGACGAACCCGACGCGGTGGCTTCGGCGAATCGCACGGTGCGTGGGATCGGTGGCGCCAGCACCGCCAGGCTGTACCGATCGGCGACGTCAAGCAGCACGTCGCGGGTGTGGGTGGTACGCGGGTCGTACAGCGTCGGCAAGGCGCCCAGCAACCGTAGGTCTGGATTGGTGATCTGCTGCACGTCGGCGACCGTGCGCAGGAACTGCCCCACGCCGCGGTGCGCCAGCGTCTCGCATTGCAGCGGGACGATGACCTCGTCGGCGGCCGTCAACCCGTTGAGCGTGAGCACACCCAGCGACGGCGGGCAGTCGATGATGACGACGTCGAACTCGTCCGACAATTTGGCCAGCGCCCGTTTGAGCGCATACTCACGACCGGCCCGCATCAACAACATCGCCTCGGCACCGGCCAAGTCGATGTTGGCCGGCAGCAGCGTCATTCCCTCCATCGTCGTCACCAATGCGGCGCTCGGCTCGACTTCCCCGAGCAACACCTCATGCACCGACACCGTCAGTTTGTCGGGGTCGTGGCCCAGCGAGAAGGTCAGGCACCCCTGCGGATCCAAATCGACCAGCAGCACCCGCTGCCCCTTATCCACCATTGCCGCACCGAGCGAGGCCACCGTCGTCGTCTTGGCCACCCCGCCCTTCTGGTTGGCCACCGCCAGTACCCGGATCTCTGTCACAGTGTCATCCTGGCATGCGCTCGGCAGTCTGACTGGGGCGACGGGTCCGGCATGTCGTCCGGCACAATCGTTCGGCATGGGCGTGCACAACCACCGACTCCTGCTGCTCCGCCACGGCGACACCGAATGGTCGAAATCGGGCAAGCACACGGGTCGAACCGACATCGAGCTGACCGAAACCGGCCGCGCGCAAGCGGAGCTGGCTGGGCGGGCGCTCAACGAGCTCGAACTCGACAATCCGCTGGTGATCAGCAGTCCCCGCAAGCGAACCCTGGCCACCGCCGAGTTGGCCGGGCTGACCGTCGATACGGTCTCCGAACTGGTCGCCGAGTGGGATTACGGTTCCTACGAAGGCCTGACCACGCCGCAGATCCGCGAATTCGAGCCGAATTGGCTGGTCTGGACGCACGGATGCCCCGGCGGGGAATCCGTGCAGCAGGTCACTGAGCGCGCCGACCGGGCCATCGCACTTGCGCTAGAACACATGACTTCACGTGATGTGGTGTTCGCCAGCCACAGCCACTTCTCCCGGTCAGTGATAACGCGTTGGGTCGAATTGGCATTGGTCGAAGGCAGCCGGTTCTACATGCCCACCGCTTCCATCGCCATTTGCGGATTCGAGCACGGGGTGCGTCAGCTGAGCGCGCTCGGATTGAAAGGGTTTTCGGACAGTTGAGAGCCAGCGAACCGCCGTTCGCACTGTGCGGGCCCCGGGGAAATCTGATTGCCGAAGGGGTGCGTACCAGTTACTCCGAAATTGCGGCGGCCCAGGCCGCACTGCGCTCCGGATCAGCACCAATGTTGTTGGGCGCGTTTCCTTTCGACGTAAGCCGACCCGCGGCGCTGATGGTGCCGACGTCGGTGCGACGCGAGACGGGGCTGCCCGACTGGCCCACCGAAGCGCCGCCCAGGGTGCGCATCAGCGCCGCGGTGCCGCCACTTGCCGAACACCGCGCTCGGATCACCCGCGCGCGAGATCAGCTGGCCGCACCGCAGGGCTTGCTGCACAAGGTGGTGCTGGCGCGGGCCCTGCAGTTGACCGCGGAGACCGCTCTGGACGCTCGAGTCGTCCTGCGCAGGCTGATGGCGGCCGACCCCACGTCCTACAGCTATCTGGTCGACCTGACCGCGGCTGGAGATTGCTACACCGGAGCGGCCCTGGTGGGCGCCAGCCCCGAGCTGCTGGTCGCCCGATTCGGCGATCAGGTCACCTGCCAACCCTTCGCCGGCTCCGCTCCACGCTCCGCGGATCCGGAGATCGACGCCGCCAACGCGACGGCGCTGGCCGGTTCGGCCAAGAACCGACACGAGCATCAACTGGTGATCGACACCATGCGCGAGGCGCTGGAGCCGCTCTGCGACGAGCTGAAAATCGCACCGGAGCCCGAACTGACCGGTACCGCCGCGGTCTGGCATCTGTGCACTCCAGTCATTGGTAAACTGCGCGATACCGCAACTACGGCAATCGATCTGGCATTGGCACTGCACCCCACCCCCGCGGTGGGCGGTGTGCCGACGAACGCCGCCAGCGAGCTCATCGCCGCACTGGAGGGCGACCGCGGTTTCTACGCGGGAACAGTCGGCTGGTGCGACGCGGGCGGTGACGGCTACTGGGTGGTGTCCATTCGCTGCGCACAGCTGTCAGCCGACCGGCGCACCGCGCTGGCGCACGCCGGCGGCGGCATTGTCGCCGAATCCAATCCCGATGACGAAGTCGACGAGACCACAACGAAATTCGCCACAATATTGACCGCTCTAGGAGTCAAACAATGACCGAGAACATCCGCCGGGCCAAGCCGGAAGACACCGCTGAAATTACCGCCATGATCCGCGAGCTCGCCGAGTTCGAGCGCGCCGCCGACCAATGCACGGTCAGCGAAAAGCAGATATCCACAGCACTTTTCGGAGCTCTGCCGACGGTGCGGGGACACATCGTCGAGATCGACGGTCAGATCGCGGCGATGGCGCTGTGGTTTCTGAACTTCTCCACCTGGGACGGCGCCGCCGGGATCTACTTGGAAGACCTTTACGTGCGGCCGCAATTCCGCCGGCGTGGGCTGGCCCGAAGGCTGCTGGCGACGCTGGCCGCCGAATGCCTGGACAACGGTTACACGCGGCTGTCCTGGGCGGTGCTGAACTGGAACTCCAATGCCATTGCGGTCTACGACGCCGTCGGCGGGCAGCCGCAGAACGAATGGACCACCTACCGGCTGTCTGGCCCGGATTTGGTGGCACTGGCCGGACCCCGCTGATCCCCGGCGCCGGCCCAGCGCAGCGATGGGGGGCTGAACAGCAGCAGCAACACGGTCAGTGCCACGGCCCCCAGCGGAATGCCGAACACCGGCTGGTGCGAATCAGCGGTCAGATACCAGGCAACCGGCAGCAGCAGTAGCTGGGTGACCACGGCCAGCCCCCGACCCCAGCGCCTACCGGCCACCAGAGCACATCCAGCGGCCAGCACCGCGGCACCGATGAGGACAAACCACACCGCGGTGCCCAGGCCGTTGACCAGGCGCTGATCGGCCCCTGCGAGCCCGCGCACTGCCAACACCGCCGCCACGATCAGCCCTGCGGCCCCCTGCACCGCCACGACCACTCCAGCGCCGCGGATGGGGGTCGGGGCTGGCACAGTCACAGCCTCAGCGTAATCGTGGGGCCACGCCGAGGCGCACTCACGGCGCCGGGGCGCCCGATGGCGCGGCTAACCCGAAACAGACGACACCGACGCAGCAGGTTTACACGGCCTAGGCTCATGCCTCATGCGCGCCGTGTTGATCGTCAACCCAACCGCCACCTCCATCACACCGGCGGATCGCGAACTGGTGGTCAACGCGCTCAAGGGCCGCCTGGATCTCGACATCGAACACACCAAACATCGTGGCCACGCCACCGAGCTGGGCGAAGCGGCCGCCGCCGCCGGAGTGGACCTGGTGGTTGTGCACGGCGGCGACGGCACGGTAAGCGGAGTGATCAACGGAGTCCTGGGCCGCCCCGGCTCAACCCCGACCGGCCCGCTGCCGGCCATCGCGGTCATTCCCGGCGGCTCGGCAAACGTCCTGGCCAGGTCGCTCGGGATCTCGCACGGCCCCGTTGCCGCCACCAACCAGCTGCTTCAGCTGCTCGATGACTACCGCCGCCGCCCGCAGTGGCGTCGAATCGGACTGATCGACTGCGGCGAGCGCTGGGCCGCCTTCAACACCGGCATGGGCGTGGACGCCGAGGTGGTCGCCGCGGTAGAAGCCGAGCGCGACGGCGGCAGGAAAGTCACCCCCTGGCGCTATGTCCGCGCGACGGTGCCCGCCATGCTGTCCAACGCCGGCCGCGAACCCGCACTCAAGCTGGAGATTCCGGGCCGTGAACCGGTCACGGAGGTGAGCTTTGTCTTCGTGTCCAACGCCAGTCCATGGACCTTCGTGGGCAACCGGCCGGTGTGGACCAATCCGGGCTGCACCTTCGAAACGGGCCTCGGAGTATTTGCCATGAGGAACATGAAGACGATCCCGACGCTGCGGCTGCTGCGGCAGATGTTGGCCAAACGACCGAAGTTCGACAGCAAACGCCTCGTCCGCGACGACGACGTCCCAAGCCTGCGTGTTACCAGCACAGCCGCGCCGGTGGCCTGTCAGTTCGACGGGGACTACCTTGGGGTGCGCCAAACCATGACGTTCAGGGCCGTTCCGGAAGCGGTGGCGGTGGTCGCCCCTCCCCCCAAAAATCCCTGCTGAGCTGGGAAAAACCAAGTCGTGACAAGGTCGCGACAGCCAATCTGCCCTCAACCGACGAGGCAGTGTAGTACAACTGTATAAGGGCTTTGGTAAGAGATCACCAAAGTGAGATAGCCCACGCGCTCACGTAACACTATTGACATCTGCGAAGCCTGTGAAACGATCAAAAGGTTGCATGCGAAGACATGTAGGGCTACAGAAACCTTTTCTTGTGCACATCGTTAACCGCCAAGGAAAAATCGGCTGTGCGCATTGCTGCGCACTTAGTGAGGAGTAGTGACTAATGGATTGGCGCCACAAGGCGGTCTGCCGTGACGAAGATCCGGAGCTGTTCTTCCCGGTTGGGAACAGCGGTCCGGCAATCGCGCAGATCGCTGACGCGAAACTGGTCTGTAATCGGTGCCCTGTGACCACCGATTGCCTCAGCTGGGCCCTGAACACGGGCCAGGACTCGGGCGTCTGGGGCGGTATGAGCGAAGACGAGCGACGCGCCCTAAAGCGCCGCAACGCACGGACCAAGGCCCGCAGCGGAGTCTGACAACTCGGTACGCAGCTGTACGGCCCCGACAACGCGTCGGGGCCGTATTGTTGCGCGCTGCATTAGGCCAGCAGCCGGCCCCGGCGACCGATTGGCACTCGAAGCACCACGTCGGTACCTCGCCCGGGCGCTTCTCGCATCCCCAGCGAGCCATCCAGCTCCGCTGACACCAGGGTGCGCACAATCTGCAGGCCCAGGCTGTCGGACTTCTCCAAGCTGAAACCGGAGGGAAGGCCACGTCCATCGTCGTGCACCACAACATCGAGCCAGCGCGCCGAGCGCTCGGCCCGAATGGTCACCGCCCCCTGAGCCGCGGGATCAAATGCATGCTCGATCGCGTTCTGAACCAACTCGGTGATCACCATGATCAGGGCGGTCGCGCGATCGGAGTCCAGCACGCCGAGGTCACCGACGCGGTTGATCCGGATCGGCCTATCCACTGACGCCACATCGTTCATGATCGGCAAGATCCGGTCGATGACCTCATCGAGGTTGACCTGCTCATCGACGGACATCGACAGCGCGTCGTGCACCAACGCGATCGACGAAACCCGGCGCACCGACTCGATCAGCGCCTCTCGCCCCTCGGCATTGGTGGTGCGTCGGGCCTGCAACCGCAGTAACGCAGCAACGGTCTGCAGGTTGTTTTTCACCCTGTGGTGAATTTCGCGGATTGTCGCGTCCTTGGAGATCAGGGCCCGGTCCCGGCGCTTCACCTCGGTGACGTCACGAATGAGAATGGCGGCTCCGGCGCTGACACCGCCCACCACCAAGGGCAAAGTACGCAGCAGTACCGTCGCGCCTCCGGCGTCGACCTCCATCCGCATACTTCTGCCACCGACCAGCAGATCTCGGACATGCTCAGCCACTTCTTCGGCCTCAAACGGATCCGAAATCAGCGGCCGGGTCACTTCGATCAGCTCGTGGCCCTCCAACTCGGTGGTCAAACCCATCCGGTGGTAGGCCGACAACGCGTTGGGGCTGGCGTAGATGGCGACACCGTCGACATCGAGGCGGATGAAGCCGTCACCGGCCCGCGGCGTCGAACGCGACATGGCGACGTCACCGACATCGGGGAAGGTGCCCTCGGCCAACATCTGCAGCAGGTCGGTGGCGCAGTCGCGGTAGGCGCTCTCCAAGTGTCCGGACGCGCGTTCGGCGGCGACCGCGGTTTGATGCTGCGTCAACACCGCGACCACATGATCGCCGTAGCGCACCGGGGAGGCCTCGATGCTCGGCCCAGGCAGCTGGCCCAAGTGTTGTTGGTCGGCATCGCTGTCACGCCGGGCGCTACCGGAGGCGAACGTCTCGGCGACCAGCGGCAGCCGATCGGCTTCGACAACGCTGCCCACCGCGTCGGTCTGCAGAACCGTCGGCGCGGTGTTGGGCCGGCATTGCGCCACACAGACCAGGGCGCCATCGTCTCGGGCAACCCACATCAGGTAGTCGGCAAAGGACAAGTCGGCGAGCAGTTGCCACTCCCCCACCACCGCATGGAGGTGGTCCACCGCGTTGCCGGGCAGCATCGTGTTTTCGGCCAGCAAATTACCGAGAGTGGACATCAACAGGCTCCAGAGTCGCTCCCGGACGCGGGGTTTTTGGGTTCAAGGGCTAACTGATCACCGCGATGAGGTCGCCGGCCTGGATAACGTCACCCACGGCCACACTCACTTTGCTCACGGTGCCGCCGATTTCAGCCAGGACCGGGATCTCCATCTTCATCGACTCCAGCAGCACGACTATGTCGCCTTTGCCGATCTGGTCACCTTCACTGACAACGACTTCGAGCACGCTGGCCACGATCTCGGCGCGAACATCCTCGGACATCTTCACCCCACTCGGTTCGGCCATTGCACATGCCGGCTGCTGGTCTATCGGCTCATGTATATCGAACCATAAGGCCACCCGGGGTCGCGGCGCGCGGGCTAGTGCGGTGGCACTGACTCCCGCGTGAGACACTTGCGACAACCCGGGCGGAACCTGGCCGCTCTGCATCGATCAACTACGGAGGTTCATCATGGCCAAGCGTGGCCGTAAGAAGCGCGACCGCAAGCACAGCAAGGCCAACCACGGCAAGCGGCCAAACGCCTAGCTCAGCGGCATAACCGCCCGCCCGCCCAGCCAAGCAAGCCGAAGGCTACCCGCCCCGCGGCCAGCCCGCTGAGCGGGCGGTTTTGTCGATCGCTCGTTACTCGCCGCCCCGGATGATGGTGGTGCGGCTGATCTGTAGGCGTACCCGCTCCCGCAGCCCCTCCGGGGCCTTCTCGCCCTGACACTTGGTGGCAATCAGTAGCTTGATCCGCTCCTCGAGCCCGTAATGCTTCAGGCATCCGGGGCATGCCTCGAGGTGCTCCCGCAGCTTCTGGCGCGTTTCCGGGGTGCACTCGCCATCAAGCAAGGTCCACACCTCGGCGATCACCTCCGCACAGCCAAAGTAGCCGTGCGAATCCTCATTGTCCGGCAACGAGTCGGGTGAGCCGGGAACATCGCTCATGAAGACACCTCCTGGTGGGCCTGCTCACCGCGGACGAAGCCACGTTCCTTGGCCACATCCGCCAACAGGGTGCGCAGCTGCCGTCTGCCCCGGTGTAGCCGCGACATCACAGTCCCGATCGGCGTGTCCATGATCTCGGCGATCTCCTTGTAGGGAAAACCCTCCACGTCGGCGTAGTAGACCGCCATCCGGAATTCTTCCGGCAATGCCTGCAGCGCCTCTTTTATCTCAGTGTCCGGCAACGCCTCGAGGGCCTCGACCTCGGCCGAACGCAGCCCGGTCGAGGAATGCTCGGCGTTGGATGCCAGCTGCCAATCGGTGATCTCGTCGGTGGGATATTCCGCGGGCTGTCGCTGCTTCTTGCGATAGCTGTTGATGTAGGTATTGGTCAGAATCCGGTACAGCCACGCCTTGAGATTGGTGCCCTCCCGGAAAGAACGAAAACCCGCGTAGGCCTTGACCATGGTCTCCTGCAGCAGATCCTCGGCATCGGCCGGATTGCGCGTCATCCGCAGCGCGCCGCCGTACAGCTGGTCCAACAGGGGAATCGCGTCGCGCTCGAAGCGCGCAGTCAGCTGCTCGTCAGTCTCCTCAGGCGGCTCCGGGTCGGGCGCCTCAGCCGGGGTCACACCATCGATGTCGGCCATCTTGATAAACACGGTCCCTTCGGTCGAGGTGCCACCGGACAGCGTCGCTACCGACGCCGGACTCGCAAGGAAGCGCCCCAACCGCTCCTCGCCCAGCAGGCTCGTCGAGGTCGACACCAAGCTCCCTCCTCCCAATCTAAAGGCCACGACTGACAATGTCCGCGTCAGTCCGCCCTTTCCTTCGGCTCCCTCATCCCACCAACGCCCACGGTTGATGAGACCGCAATCAATCAACGGCATTTTCTCGCCCGCTATTTCCCGACCGATCCGCGATCCCGCAATCCTCGCTGATCCAGGGGGGCATTAGTGTGACGCCATGTCCCTTAACGGCAAGACCATGTTCATCTCCGGCGCCAGCCGCGGTATCGGCCTGGCGATCGCCAAGCGGGCCGCACAAGACGGTGCGAACATCGCACTGATCGCCAAGACCGCCGAACCCCACCCGAAGCTTCCGGGCACCGTATACACGGCAGCCAAAGAGCTCGAGGAAGCCGGCGGTCAGGCACTGCCGATCGTCGGGGACGTCCGCGACCCGGACTCCGTCAGCGCCGCCGTTGCCAAGACGGTGGAACAGTTCGGCGGCATCGACATCTGCGTCAACAATGCCTCCGCCATCAACCTCGGGTCCATCACCGAAGTGCCGATGAAGCGGTTCGACCTGATGAACGGCATCCAGGTGCGCGGCACCTATGCGGTGTCGCAGGCGTGCATCCCGCACATGAAGGGCCGGGAAAACCCGCACATCTTGACGCTTTCTCCGCCGGTGCAGCTGGACAAGAAGTGGCTGAAGCCGACCGCATACATGATGGCCAAGTTCGGTATGACGCTGTGCGCGTTGGGAATCGCCGAGGAGATGCGCGACGAGGGCATCGCCTCGAACACGCTGTGGCCCCGCACCCTGGTGGCAACCGCCGCGGTGCAGAACCTGCTCGGCGGCGACGAGGCGATGGGACGGGCCCGCAAACCCGATGTCTATGCCGATGCGGCCTACGTCATCCTCAACAAGAACTCCCGCGAGTACACCGGCAACTCGGCGCTGTGCGAGGACGTGCTGCTCGAGTCGGGAGTGAGCGACCTTTCGATCTACAACTGCGTGCCCGGGGCCAAGCTGGGCGTGGACCTGTGGGTGGAAGAGGTCAACCCGCCGGGGTACACGCAGCCCTGAGGCGCACCAGCGTGGCCATGGGCGCAACACCGGGGGTCGCCGCGCTCATCAAAGCCGGTGTGACACACGAACTCTTGCACTTCGAAGCTGTCACGGACCTCTCGGACCGCGCAGATATCGCGCCCGAGCAGGTGTTCAAGACTCTGATCATCGCGCTACCCGGCGAGTTGGCGGTCGCGGTCGTGCCGGTGCCGTCGCGCTTGTCGTTGAAGGCCGCTGCCTCGGCGTTGGGGGCGGCCAAGGCCAGCATGGCCGAGCCCGCCGACGCCGAACGGACAACCGGATACGTGGTCGGCGGCATCTCGCCGTTTGGTCAACGTAGGAAACTTCGGACGGTGGTAGACAGCTCGGCCCTCACGTGGGACCGGGTGCTGTGCAGCGCCGGGAAGCGGCATTGGGACGTCGCGGTCCCTCCGGCGGATCTGGTCAGATTGACCGACGCGCTCACCGCCGACATCCGGGCCTAGCGCAGGAACCGCGCGATGCCGTCCGTCATCCGCAGGCCGCGAGCTTCGGGTTCAGGGCGGCGTGCAGCAGCCCGCTGAGGTGTTTCCAGTACAGCCAGTCGGCGATGGCGGCCCGCGAATCGGCCGGTTCGGCGAGGGAATGCGCCTGGTCGAGGGCGAACCGTTGCGCGTGTTCGGCAAAGGTCAGAAACGCCCGCAGATGCGCCGCCTCGCGGTCGACGGCGTTGCTGGCCATCGGCTTCATCACTTCAAGCCACAGCATCGGGCGGCGATCACCCGGCGGTGCGGCAGCTAGCTGAATTGAGGACCCCAGGTCGGGCAACCGCAGGTTGAAGGTGGCCGCCAGTCTTTCCGCCGTAGCGGCCGCCGCCTCGGAATTCATTGTCTCCGAGGTGGCGCGAGTAGCGCGTCCATCCGCGTGCGCGGGGTCAGCCGCCGACGCCGGCGGCAGCAGATCGGTCAAACCGGCATCGCTGGTGTCCGCCAGCCATTGCGCGGCTTCGGGATTGACCACCTGCAGCCGGGACCGGCCGGTCATCTTTCCGCTGGCCGGGATGTCTTCTGGGTCCAGGACAATTCTGGCCACGCCCGGGTCGGAATCGGCGAACTGTTGCTCGGTGGCGATTACCGCTCGCAGTGTCTTGCCCTGACATGCCGCCCAGCGCTGCACGGCCCGCACTGGTCGAGTGGCCCAGCAGGCCCGCTCGGTGGCGGGAATGGCGTCATCCGCACTGGCCATCTGCACCGGCTCGGGCAACTGCACCCCATCGGGAATGTAGGCCAGCCCGTAGCTGTTGGCCACCACGATCGTGGCGTCGGTGGTCACCGCGGTCACCCAGAAAAATCCGAGATCGCCCTGCCCGCCACCGCCCGGTGCATTCAACGCCGCGGCAATGCGGCGCGCCAGTTGCAGCGGATCGGCCCCATTGCGACGGGCCGCGTCAGCGGTGGACGCCTCGGCGATGGCGTCGCGTTCGGCACGCGCCGCCGACACCGGGATGAGCGGCTCCATCACCGCCCCGGCATTGACCGCGGCGGCGCGTTCGGTGGCATCCAGGCCGATGGTCGGACCGGTCTTTGCGGCGGCCCGGGTGGTCGCCGCCGCCGGTCTGATGGGCGCACTCGAAGGCTTCTGCCCCACGGGTGCGGCCGCTCCGGCTCGCGGACCCGCGGCGGCACCGGCCGGCCCCGCCGAAGCGTGCTCGGTGGCCTTGTCCTGCTCACGCAGGGGCCCCGAAGGCTGCGACGGTGCCGGCGCCATCGGGTTGCCACGCCCGCCGGCACCTGGCGCGGACCGGGCCGCCGCGGCCCTCAACACCGGGCCCTGTGCCCCGCCATCGGCGGCAGCCGGTGCCGGCGACGCGGGCCCGGCAACGGATCCGGGAACAGGATGCGCCGGCGACGAAGGCATCATCGGCTGGCCCACCGGCGACATTGCCGCCGGCGCGGGCGGGATCCACCCCGGCTCGGCGGCACCGGGTGTTGACTGCTCGGCCTCCGGAACTATCACCGGGGTGACCGGCACCGGTTGTGCAGGCGCCGGCGGCGCGGGTTCTTGCTCGATCGGCTGCCCGGTCTGAACGTCACGGCGCTGCGGGGGTGCGGCCGATGGCGGCGTCCGTTGGTTGAGCAAGTCTTCCAGCGCATTACGCGGGGGGGTCCACGTCCTGCTCGCGAAAATCTGCTCAGTGGTGTCGGCGACCACGGCGACATTGGCCCCGTGCGTAGCGACGACCAAGCTTTCGATCGCAATGGCTCGCTCGGCGGCGGTGAGGCCGGGTTCGTTCTGCAGAACGAGGATCTGTTGGTGTGCGACCTCCGCGTTTGTATCAATGGCCAACTTGGCTTGCACAACCAAACCGGCAACATATTTGTGCCACGTAATCGCGGTGGCAAGGTCGTTCTGCAGGGTCATCAGATGACCGATATTGGTGCCGAGTTCGCCGTTGGCGGCATCGGCGGCACCACCCGACCAGACACCGTCGTCGAAAACTTGAGTCCGACGCTGTTGGCAACTCTCCAGCACTTCGGTGACTTGCCGCAAAACCTGCGTAAATTCCTGCGCCCGTTCATAAAAGGCGTCCTCATCGACCTCTGGCCATCCGCCCGGCTCCAATAGCTGGTCGAAATACCCACCCGTCGGCCTTAGCATGCTCATCGTTATTCCCCGCAATATTCGACACGACATATCAATCCGTACCTGCCGGCAACTTCGCCGCGGTCGCTGGCATCGTCAGCCCTGACCCGGTGATCGACTCTTGGGTGGACCTTGCGGCAAATCAGCGATTTGCCGGATGACACACGCCGACACCCGAACAGACGTTGCTCGTTACGTGATGCCCAGCCCCTTCTGGAGCTCACTGGAAATTCCGGCAAGCGACTCGAGGAACTGCTGCTGGCGGGCCTCGATGCCCGCGGACGCGACGGCATCGGCATCTTGGAGCGCCTCGTTGATTCGCTGCTCGACGGCTTCAGCACCCAGCCGTAGCAGACCTTCTTCGATATGCAGGTCGGTGAGCCACTGGCGTCCGTTCAGGGTCACGTCGACGGTCTTGGCTTCGTCGGTTCCGGCGAAGGATCCGCTGTTGGTCCGGTGCATCTGGTCTTCAAACGCGGACTGGAACTGCTGCGCCTGGCGCAATGCCTCGGCCACCTGCGGGTGCATCTGGGTGCTCATTTGGAGTCCTTACTGTTGGAGCCGGCCACGCTGTCGGGCCCGGCTTTGCTATCGGGGGCGGCACTCGCGTCCGGGCCGGCGACCTCGGCGGCGGATTTACGTGGGCGTTTGCCGATGAGGCCCTCGGTCCACGGCCGCTCTTCGGTGTAGAGCAACTCGTCCCCCGGCTCCGCGCGCTTGCCCTTACCGGTCTGCCCCGGGGCCTGTCCGGCGCCGGGGGCTCCCATGGGCGCCATGCCCGCACCGCCCGACCCCATCGCGGCCCCCGGCGCGGCGCCAGCCCCCAACAGATCGCGGCCACCGAGCTGCGATGAGATGGAGTCCGGTCCTATGGGAGGCCGCATCGACGCAGCGCCAGCTCCTCCGAATGAGGCCGGTTTGAGTTTCGGCGCCCCCGCCGAAAGACCCGTCCCGCCGCCGCGACCGGCAAAGGAGTCGGCCAGGGTGTTGCCCGGCAGCTGGGGGCTGCCGGCGAACGGTACGACGGGCATGTCGGTGGGGTTGGGCAGGGCCTCGTCCACTGGCCAGTCATCAGCCGGGGCGGGCACCGGATCGGGCCCGGGCGGCACCACGATCTGCTCGGGCGGCTTGGCCTGCGTGGGCGGATCGATTTTGACCTCATTGGCTTTGGGAGGCTTGGTTGGATGCACGGGCGGCAATGGAAAATTCGCCGCCCGTTCGTATTCCGCCAGCTCCTCATCCGATGTTTGCTGCAGCACCGCATAGATCGCAAGGATCTGGTTCCGCATATTCGTGACATCAGCCTTGGGGACGCTGCAGTACAGGTCGTCGAGGTCTCTCAGATCTGCGAAGCGAACCGTCTTTCCCTGGAACTGGATATGGCTGGCATGAAGCTGGCGTTGCGCGGCCGCAACCGTTTGGGCCTGGCTCGCCATGGTGCTACACAAGTCCGCCATCTGCCGCAGCCACGCGATCTGCCTGTCAAAATGGTCCTCGACGGCCGCTGCCGCTTCACCGTCCCAACGCTGAAAGGGTCCGAAGCGGTCGGTGGCCTCCAGCAACTTCAGCCGATAGTCCAGCCACGTCCTCGCGAAGTTTTCGAATGAATTGCCGTTGTCGGCCCACTCGATGGTCAATGCCCTGACCTTGAGATCTGCGTAGCCGTCAAGGCGGTGATCAGCTGCCATTGTGGAGACCCCGGCGTCGTCGAATGCCTCTGTTTCCGGCTCCGCACCTGCGGGGCCGGGGGTCGCCGCCGACACCGAGGCGCTGCCCGTGTCGAGGTCGGCCGCAGCGTGCTCGTCGACTTCCTCGTAGGCCTTGGCCGCGTTCCTCAACGACTGCGCCAGCCGCGCCCGCTCCGTGTCGAAATAGCCCAGATACTTGCGCATTTCACCGGCGGAGCGCGCAAGCTCTGCGGCAGCTTCCTTAGCCGGTGCAAAGTCGCACGGGGGCTGGGGATCTTCCGTCGGCAGCCCGGGTATCGGAGCCTCCAGCCGGGCCGCTCTGGCCAAGAGCTCCTCGCCTTCCACGGCGAGCACCTGTGCTAGCGTCACGCGAATCCTCCTCCTAGGGGCTATTGAAAATCGTGAAATTCACCGTCAGTGGCTGATAGACGCTGATAGACAATGAATTCAGTGTTCGAGCTGCAGAACGGGTCCGTCTTCGGCGGGTTCTGGCGCAGTCCCCGGGCCCTGCTGGGCCATCGACGCAACCCCCTGCAGCTGCCCCATGGTCTGGTTGACCAGGTTCGCGTACTGAGAAGCGTGTCCCGATAGCGTCGCGGCCTGCCCCGGCAGCGAACCCATCTGGGCCATGGTGGGCAAGGTGAACCTCGATGCGATCGGTATCTCGGGTTCAGCTGCCAAGCCATATCCGAGGGCTGCACTGCCCGCCATCAAGGCGTTGCCGCGAACAGCATACTCGGACGTCGTTGCGGCGGAGCGGAATTGGACCTGGCCCAATTGTTCTCCGAGCGACTGGTCAGCTTCCGCATAGATCGCGGCGGCGGCGACGAAATTGGACCCCGTCTTCGTCAGGGCGGAGTTGACGACGGGCAACGAGTCGGCCACCGGCGACTCGATAATCGGCAAGATTGCGTTGATGGCTGCCGACGCGGAATCCAGTCCGGTCGCAACGATCGGCGGCGGGGGCGTCGGCAAAGTCAGCTCCGCCAAATCGCTTCCAGCAATCTTCAGGCGGGAAGAATCGATGACCAGCTCCTTAGTCATGTCCAATCCCCTTACACGTGTTGCTATTTGAGCTAAAGCGGCCCGCGGCCGCCGCGCCTGTCTTCGTGGGGTGGGCCACAAAACGCCTGAATCCGCACCTAGCGCAGGCGTTGAGGCCCTGGGATCACCGTCGATCCGGTCAGAGTTACGAATCTCGCGATCGTCGGCTCGGGTTGCATCCGCTACGCGGCCGAGGCGTCGAAATCTGCAGCAGTCCCTCAGCTATCGGTATCGGGTGGAGAAAACCTCTGCTTGTTTTGCGGTGGCCTGTTCTTCGGACATCAAACCCATGGTGTTCTCCATGAAGTCACGCAATACCTCGCGCTCGTCAGTGCCCATCTCCGCCACGGGTTCCCACTCGGAATAGCTTCCCAACATGTAGCTGTGCTGGGCCGCCAACCCGTTTTGTCGAGCCAGGGCCGCGATGACCAGTACCTCCTCGGCGAGCTCGGCTTCACTCATGCTGGTCACCTTTGCCGACAGAGTGACTCGATGGATCCGGCCGTCCATCAGCGCCGACACCGACACCGTCCCAGGGGGGTTGACGACCGTGAACAGCGGGGCGCCATTCGAGTCGACGCCTTCCTCGGCACCCGCCGTCTCGGCGGCACCGTGGGGCTCTTCGATCTGCAATGGGGCGGTGTCGGGCTCGGTGTCTTCGTCTTCGACCTCGCCAGGCATGAACTGATCCATCGCATCGATGTCCGGTACTGGGTGTGTCGGGTCATCGGCGGCAAAGCCATCCAGGGCATCCGACTCCGCGCCGTCTTCGGAAACCTCCTCGGCGACAAAGAAATCCAGGGCGTCGAGATCATCGTGGTCGTGGTAGAGCGACATGGTGTCCCTTCTTTCTGCATCTGAAGCGCTAATGGTCGACCCCGGCGCGGTAGCCATGCCCACCAGCGGGTTCCGACCCGATCAGCGCTCAATGATCTGTTTGTCGAGGCTTTCGCCGGCCTGCTCGTCGACTCCCTGGTATGCGCTGCTGGCGGTGCGTAGCTTGGCGGCGAGCTTGCTAGAAGTCGTGTTCATGCTGTTGGCCGCCGCGCGGCGGGCAGCCTCGGCATTGGCAAATGAGGTGTTGGAGGCTCCACTGATCACACCGTGAGACACCCAGACCTCATTCTTGAGATTCGTGGACGCGGCACCCGCAGATGCTGCCGTGGCCGCCGCTTGGGTCTGTGTGGCGGCCAGTGTCTGTAGGTATTGCGGTGTGACAACCAAGTTCGCCATGGATCTATCTCCTCGTCATATCGCTTCTGTGCGCTATCGCATCGGCCTGCAGTGGCTTCGACTCGACGGCGAGCGTCACACGACCTGCTGCGCAAAGATCGGCTGCTGCGCCGGTGGGGTGTCAGCAGCGGCCGCTTCGATCGGTGCACGCCCGGCGGCTGCGCCGGCCGAGTCCGCCCCGGCGCCCTCGACATCTTCAACAGTGGTGGCCTCGGCCTGCGCGGTGTCCTCGGCGGGAGCAGTCCCCTTGCCCTGTTGGGCCATCGATGCGACCTGCTGGACCTGTCCCATCGCCTGGTTGGCCAGGTTCGCGTGCTGAGAGACATGCCCCGAGAACTTTGCGCCTTGCCCCGAAATCGCCATCAGTTGGGCCAGGGTGGGCATGGTGAACGCCGACGTCGCCGACGGCGCATCCTCGAGCGGCACAGCCTCATCGGCGGCAGCGCTGTAGAACGCGGATTCGTCCGCGGCGCCGCCGGCGCGGCCGAGCGACCCGGCCGCCTCAGCTGTGAACGCCGTGCCCGACGCCGCAAAGCTCGAGATCGTCGACTCGGCCGACGCGGGCATATTGGCCGCCACCGGCATACCCGGGTCCGCTCCTTGGTACGGATCCGGAGCCAAATCTTGGTAATTGGCGGTCAAAACGTCCGCCTTCTTGGAGTTCTCAACCGAATAGGCGAGCACGGTGGAAAGCAGGCCCATGGCGATGGCGATGCCAAGCCCACTCACCGTGAATCCGAAAGACCGGGCCATGGCTGGGCCGGCCGGTACCGCAAACATCAAGGCCATCTCGACCGCGAAAGCCGCCAGAAGTAGGTTCTTGAGGATCGCAATCCCCAGGCGCCCATGGGTCACCCATTCGGCCTGATCTTTTACCAGGGCTGCGAACTTGACGTCGAGCTCGGCGAGCGCTTGTCCGCGATTCTGCAGTGCCGTGTTCTGGCTGGCATAGGCATAGGATGCCGAGCCCTGCCAACTGTTATCCGGAAGGGCCGACCCCAACTGTGCCTGAGCCTTGGCGAACTGCGTCGAGCCGACCAGGAGTTCATCTCCTTCGGCTGGCGGCCCGAACCCCATCAACGTCTCCAGCACTTCGACGATGTTGATCGTCCAGAGGATGGCACTGGCCCCTTGCGCCGCTTTTGAACTGGCAAGACTGGTCAACTGAGAGTGACCTACGCGCTTCGCCAGCGCCTGCGGCACCCAAGTTTGTCCGAAAACAGCGGTCAGCCCGTCCGAGGCCAT
This sequence comes from Mycobacterium marinum, assembly GCF_003391395.1. Lineage (NCBI taxonomy): Bacteria > Bacillati > Actinomycetota > Actinomycetes > Mycobacteriales > Mycobacteriaceae > Mycobacterium > Mycobacterium marinum. The sequence goes on along the minus strand of NZ_CP024190.1, from coordinate 1,544,100 downwards.
GCCGGTCGCACTCGCCGCGAGATATTCAGGGTTAGTGAACTTTGGATCATTAACTCCGACGAATTGTTGACCAAAACTGCCGAGGTTGACGATGGTCCTAACCGCAGCGGCGATTAGTCCTGCAGGCATAGAGACGTCCTTACTGTTCGTTCTTGGCGATTCGGCGCCGTACGGGTGCCCCCGCGGGGCGACCCACTTCCATCACATCGTCGTGAGGCAACGCGGCGAACTGAATTGGCTTCGCACGCGCCGCCACACGCGCGGCCCGCCGGCCGACGCGGCTGGTGATCCAATTGCCCTCGCCAGGAACGGTTCACACACGAACCGAACGTGGCTCGAGACGGCAAATCCAGTGCGAGGTGTCCGGGCAACGTACGTTGTCGCACCAGACGTCGGCAGGCTCCCCCGACCGCATGCCACTGGGCGCAGCTGGCTGCGGCATGGGTGAATACCGGGCGACCGGTTGGGATTCGGCGCGGACATCACTGCTGGGATTGATATTCCAGTGTCCGAGCACCGCGCGGTGCGGCAACAACGCGAGGGCGCCAGGCATCATCGGGGCAACCTCGCCGGGACGCGGACACGGCTGGCCAAAGCCCATGGATGAACACCACCGGTGTCCACGTACACGGCATTCGCTGCTCCTTGCCCTAGTCCCGCTTCATGGCGGTGACATGCCAAGGGTTGCACCTGGCGAACCGGGCAGCATCGGTCAGATGACTCAATTGCGTGAGGTAATCGGAATCAGCCGATACGGCTGCGCACCAACGGTGCGTTGCGATAGACGCAGCTTTGCACCGATCTACTCGTTTGTCAGGCGTTTTGCCACAAGTGCGGCCCGTCATGGTCGGCAACCGCACCGCGTTCGGGCCGCTTGGAGACGTCGGTGGTTGCGCTGGCCAGCGGATGGAATCAATCAGATTTGATCGGGTGCCGCATGGATGGCGTCGAGGGCGTCATGCAATCCGGCCCGGTTTGTGACCCCCAATTTGGGGAACAACCGATACAGATGTGCACCGACGGTGCGCGGCGACAGGCATAGCCGTGCGGCTATCTCCTTGTTCGACAGGCCTTTGGCGGCCAATTCGGCCACCAGACGTTCCTGCGCGGTGAGCGGAGCGGGACCCACCGCGGCCGAGTGGCGTACCGCGGTACCCGCGGCACGCAGTTCATTGCGCGCCCGCTGGGTCCACGGTTCGGCGCCCAGACCGGCAAAGATCTCCGCGGCTGCACGAAGCACAACGCGGGCGTTGCGATAGCGGCGCAGCCGGCGGAGGCGCATTCCGTACGCCAGCCGAATACGGGCGTGCTCGAATGGAAATGAAGCGACCGCCGGATGGCCAAGTACCTTCTCGAACAACGCTGGAGCCCGCTCGTCCGAAGCACACAAGGCCTCCGCAGCGCCGGTTGCGATGGCCAGTCGCGGCGGGGCGTCGGCGAATTGCAGGCGCTTCGCCGCCCGAACGTGCCGGCGCGCCTCGTTGAGTCGATCCGTATGAACCGCGGCCTCGACGAGATCGAACAGGGTGCGGGTGGCGTGCAACGCGAACGGCGGGAACTCCCCCGGCGCCGTGATCGCGGTGGCCTGCAGGTAGGCCGATTCGTAGTCGCCTTCGGCAAAGCTGCACAGGATCGCGATCTGCGCGACGGCCCCGGTGAGGAAGCCGACCCGCCGCGGCTCGGCCCATACCCGCACTTGGGCGGCGAGCTCACGGGCCCGCACCACATCGCCGCGGCAGGCCGATATGACACCCAAATAACCTCTGAGCTGATAGCCAAACAGCTCGTAGTGGTGCTGACTACACAACGCCACGCCGCGCTGACTGGTATCGACCGCCTCGGCCCACTGACCACTGGCCAGCTGATAGGCCGTGACCAACGCGAGCGTCGCAAGCGCAATGGTGGCCGCGCCGCCCTCGATTTCGCGGTCAGCCAGCGGAACCAGTACCGAACGAAAGTCGTCGATCAGGTCCACGTAATAGCCGGCCAGGGCAACGCGCATCACATCCCATGGCTCCAGCTCCGCCAACCGATCCAGTTGCTCCTTCAGCCGCTGCGTCACGGTGCGGCCGCGGCGGGCCGCATCGGCCCAGGCGTCGCGGTAGATGACGCTCAGCTCGCCCAGCCGGTCGGCTAGCGAGCCGACCAGGCCATCGGTGATCTGCCACAGCGCGGGGTCCGCGGCAAACATGCTGACCGCGAGCAACAGGTTGACCATCCGGGTCAGGGTTTCGCCGTCGAGGTCATCGGCCGATTGCAGCCGCTCAACCAGGCGACGATGTGTCGCGGTGACATCTCCATAGCGGTATAGCGAAATGAAAGACGAGATCAATAGCGCACTTGCCGACGCGCCGCCACCCAAACCCGCATCGGCCAGAAGTCGCTCGGCCTCGTCGAGTTGCGCCGCCTGCAACGCAACAAAGGCCGCGCTGGCCAGCAACTGTTCGCGACGCCGTGGTCGGTCGCTCAATTCACCCGCGCGCCGCAGCAACTCGATCGCCTGACAGGCATCGCCGCGCCGGATCGTCAGCTCGGCCGCCGCGGCGAGGGTATTGACAACCGCCGGATCGGGATCGACGGTGGCATGAGCGAGATAGGCGGCCCGGCGCACCACGTCATCGGGATACAGGTCGGCCAACTGGGCGTAGGCATGGCGCCGCTGCCCGGCGGTTGAGGTCTGGATCACCGCCGCACGGACCAATGGATGCCGGAAGACCAGCTCACCGCGGTCGACCACCAGCACGCCGTGTTCGATGGCGGCGTCGACTCCCTGCATCACATACCGCGTTCGCGGCGGCGCCGATGCCACGCCACCCGTCGCGGCCCCATCCAGTGCGCCGCGCAGCAGTTGCGCCTTGACCGACTCGTCGAGTTTTTTCAGCCGATCACCGAAGATGGCCACCAGTCGCTGAGTCAGCGGCAACGGCGCGTCAGGCGCCCAGGTGTTCTCCAACGCGCACCGCGACAGCTCGGCCAGCGCCAACGGATTTCCGGCGGCCTGCTCGAGCACCCCAACGCGCGCGTAGTGCGGCAGGTCGACGGCGAGTTGATCCAGAAACCGCTCGGCCTGCTCCGGGCCGAGCGGAGCCAGCACCATCTGCGGCCATCCCCCGTCCGCCAACGCATTAGGGACCTCATCACGGCACGCAGCCAGAAACCGCACCGCCGCACCGTCGAGCCGCCGTCCGGCCATCGCGATCACCCGTGCGCTGACGTCGTCGAACCAATGTGCGTCATCGATAACCACCAGCAGCGGCGTCACCTCACTCGCCAACGCCAACAGGTTGAGCAAGGCAAAGGTCAGCGCGGTAACTGTCGGCACCCGGTCGGGTACCGCACCCAGCACCGCCGCCAAGGTGCGCTGATCATCGGCGCCCAGTTGGGCGATGAACTCCCGCAGCGGGTAAACGAGCTGGCTCAGCCCGGCCAGCACGAAGGTCGCCTCGGCTTCTACCCCGCTGCACCGCAGCACCCGCCTGCCCGGTACCGCAGCCCGCTCCGACAATGCTTGGACCAGCATGGACTTGCCGACACCGGAGTCGCCTCGCAACGCCAGGCAACCGTCAGCGGTCCCACCGTTAACAAACGACTCCAGCGCGGCTAGTTCATCGACCCTTTCGATAAGACGACAACCACCCAAGTCCACAAATTCATTTCAGCAACCAAAGACCGATGATCCGCGAGTACGGCAGCGACTTGCCAGTGAACTGACAGTTACCTGCCAGCAAGCGCGCGCATCGGGCCAGGTGGAGCGTCCCGCGTGACCGCCCAGGACTGGCAGCTTCCGTCGGTCCTGGACAGGACTGCGGCCGGGGCGGATGGCCGAAAGCGGCCGCCGGAGAGTTCGCAGGCAGGTCCGCAAACTCTGCGTCGCGTTCGATCACCGGGTAGGGCCGCTACCCGATCACCCGGACCGGCACCGAATTCGGCAAAGATCGATTGTAAGTCATTACAGCGCAAGGTAATACGCTCCGGATGGCGATCTATTGATGCGACGAGGTTGGCGCTCAGGGCGGGCACGGGCCCTTTTCAGGATTGGCCGGGCGCGCTGACCATGGTGGTGCCGCCGATGGGTTTGGGTTCGTCTCCAGACAACAAGTCTGGACCCAAAGTTGGTCGCTTGACGACATCGCAGCGCGCTCGGACTGCAATTAACTTACGTACCGAGCGCAACGGTGCGCATTCGAATAAGCCACAGCCACAAACTAATTCCGCCCCACTGCGTCCTAGATCGGTGGTGCGGAGAAATGTGAGTAGATCATGACCGTCATCCTGCCGTACCTGACCATCGCCGGAATGCTTGCTCTTGTCTTGTTCCCGCTGATCGTGCCGGCTTTGATCACGCTGGTGCACACCGTCACCGACCCGGGCTCGCGGGCAGCCCGGTACCTGCGTCGCACCCGGTCTCAGGGGCTGGCCGTTCCCGAGGCCGGATAGCGCGGCCCGGCCGTCCTGGCCTATTTCGACTGCAAGACCGAGCCGCCGTACCAGTGACACACCAGCAGCGCGAGTTCGACATCAAGGCGGTCGCTACCGATCGCCCGGCCACGCCGGGCGACGGCGCGGCCGACGCGATACTTCACCGTGTTGAAATGCATGTTGAGCCGCTGCGCGGCGAGCTTGTAGCTCGACCCGCACGCCAGGTAGACGCGCAGGGTATCGCGCAGCCGCGCGTCGCTATCTCCGTCGCGCGCCAGCTCGCCCAGGACTTGGGCCACCCACTCTCGGGTGCCGGCCAGGTCGCCACCAAAACGCGCCACCACCGACAACCCGGGTTCACCGGCGCTGATCATCAGCGGTGGGCGGCGATCGCACAGGATCCCAACGCTGCGAGCTTCGGCCGCCTCCCGGTGCGATCGGCGAAAGCCGTCCACCCCGCTGGCCGGTGTTCCGATCGCCACGTTCGGTGAATCCGGGTGAGACCGTACGAAGTCAGCGACCGCCGCCACGGCGCGCTCCGGCGCCGCCCGGTACGGCAGCCACCCCCATCCGCAGCTCGGGTCGGCGGCCACGAACAACGGGCTGGCGTCGACTCCGGCGGCTTCGCCCAGTTCCCGCAGGAAGCGTTGCAGCCTGGGCAGTTCGTCGACTTCCGAGCCTTGGTCGGGATACCACATGACAAGGGCGAGATGGTGCCATCGCAGCGGATGGCGCACCGAAGTGATCGCCGCGTCGGCGTCGATCTCCTTGTCTGCGGCCAGGATCTCGCGCACCCGCACGCCACGAAGACTGTTCTGGTTTTCCAGCCAGCGTTCGCGCTCGTCCTCGTAAACGACGACGACCTGCTGCGACATCCAATCGATGTACTCGAACATCGCGACACTGATCGCTTCGATAACCGGCACCCGCATCGACTCCGGGATGTCGGTGGCCCGCAACTCGTCGAAGATCAGCTCGTTCATCAGGCGCTGGCCCAGCCGATACGCCCGCACCAACGCGTTGACCGGCACGCCATGCTGCGCCAGTCGGCGCGCGTACTCCAATGCCGTGGTGGGCGCCTCGACTCGCTCGACGGCGATGTCGTAGCGCAGCGCATGCAGCATCGTGTCCACGTTGGCCTCGATGCTGGTGCCCAGCAATTCCTCGATGCGAAGGTCGCCACCGAGTTCGGGAATGGTGCGCTCCAACGAGCGCCGAATGTGGGAAGCCACCTCGCCCAACCGGTCGTGCAGTCGCACGGCGACAGCGGCGACGTAACGGCTCACCCCGACCTCACCATCGAGGTGCGGATTCTCCACGTCCTCGACGTTAGCCCTTGCCGTCACGTTTCGGTGCCAGCAAGACGGTCCCGGATTCGCGCAGCTACCTATCCGAGGAATTCGGGTAGGTGTAGAAGCCTTCGCCGTTCTTGACACCGAGCCTGCCCGCGTCCACGTAGGACCGCAGCAAATCCCGCACGTTTGTCGGCAGGTACGGAAACTCGTCGGCATAGTGGTTTTCGATGTCGAGCACGACGTCCAGACCGACCTGGTCCATCAGCTGGAACGGCCCGGCCGGTACCCGCCAATTGACCTTGAACATCCCGTCGACGTCCTCTGGGCGGGCCACTCCCTCGGCGACCACGGCCAGCGACTCACGTTTGATGGCGGCCCAGACCCGATTGAAGATGAAGCCGGTGCACTCCCGACGCGCCTCGAAAGGATGCACGCCGAATTCGGGCAGAACGGCCAACAAGGTGTCCAGGAGACCGCGATCGGTCTCGCCGTCGGACATCAGGTCCAGCGCATTGAACTGAGGCGGCATGTAGAAATGCGTGTTGCACAACCGGGTCTTGTCGCGCACGTTGTCGGCCATCAGCCGGGACGGGAAGGACGACGAGTTGGTCGCGAAGATGGTGTCCGGCGGAGCCGCCTGATCGATCTGGCCCCACAGCGCAGTCTTGATCTCCAGCTTCTCGGGAACGGACTCGACCGCCAGCCATGCACCCTCTAGTGCGGTCGCCAGGCAATCCGTGGCCGTGACACTACCGACTTCACCGAAACCTCTGTCCTGCAGCAGCTTCGGCAGATTGTCTGCGACATACTGCGCTGCCTGGGCCCGCTGTTCGGCGCGGCGCGCATAGATTCGCACGGTCCCGCCACGGCTGGCGAACATCAACGCGATACGGCGCCCCAGAGTGCCCGCGCCGATCACCGCCACCGGGCGGTTACGGATGTCTGCAAAGGTGTACGTGTATGCGCCAGTCACACCCGCATGCTAGGTCCGCGCGGGGTGCTCGGGCAGTGTCGCGAAAGCACAAAGATCGACAGCTTGTTGTCTTGCCGAGACAGCCCGTGCCAGCACGCTAGAGCAGCGTGATCTGTTCGGGCTGCGGCTCGGCCGGCTCCAGCAGCTCCGGCCCGTTATTGCGCACGCTGTTGACCAGCGTGGACACCTCACGAAACGCCATGTCGCGCACATCGGGCGGATGGGACAACAGCGCCGGGTCCAGCGGTGCATCCGGGTTGAGCCAGGCGTCCCAGTCGCCTTCGGACAGCATCAGCGGCATCCGGTCGTGGATCCCGGCCAGTTCGCCCGCGGCATCGGTGGTGATGATCGTGGCGCTCAACAACGGGGCGGCCGCGTTGTTCGGCTTCCACACCGACCACAGCCCGGCCATGCACACCATGTCGCCGTCAGCGCGATGGATGAAGAAGGGCGTCTTGGCAACCTTCTTGCTCCCTGCGCCGATGAGAACGTCGGGGTTGGCCCGCCATTCGTACCAGCCGTCCATCGGCACCAGACAACGCTTGTGCTGCGCAGCGCCACGAAACGCCGGCGACGTGGCGACCGTCTCCGCGCGGGCGTTGATCAGCAGCGGCCCCTTGCCCTCCGGTGCGCCCTGAGGCCCCGGTTTGGCCCACGACGGCACAAATCCCCAGCGCATCATCCGGACGCGGCGAGTCGGCTCGTCATCGGGCTCGCTGTGGCGGGTCACGACGGTGGCGATCATGTCGGTTGGGGCCACGTTGTAGTTGGGGGCGAAGCCATCGGAGGCCGCGCCGCTGGCTTCGTCGATGGCGTTGATCTTCTCGGCCAGCAACGCCGGATCGGTGGTGACCGCAAACCGTCCACACATGACTCCCATGGTGCCTGGTATCCACGACACCCGCCGACAC